>NZ_CP041238.1:3942500-4316340 GCF_013488225.1 Sinorhizobium mexicanum
ACTCTAGAGCGAAGGTCATCGTCGCCAGCAGCGCCGCCGCCCTCGTCAGTGATCGGGCTTATAGACCCACCCTCCCCAACACGTCAACAACCATTTTCAAAAAAATGTCAAAAAAAGATAACATGCTGAAATCGTTGGTGCATTTTAATCGGGGCGGAAAATGAGAACCGGATGGCTTCCAAAAGCCCCGCATTTCGCGCCTCGGCAACGAATATGCGATCACTGGCCTCCTTTCCTAATATGGTTAACGCATTATTGCGCTTCAAGGGCGCGCCGAGGGCTGCTCCCCGACCCCGATCTTTCGCGCAGAAAACACGACCGGTTCTCGCTCACGGCCTCAATGAGAAAGTCGCGTACCGCGCGAACCCGCGGCACGGCGATCAGATCGCGATGGCAGATCATCCAGTAGGTGCGCTTGAGCTCGATTTCCTCCGGCAACACGATCTCGAGATTGGGCTCGTCACGCGCCATGAAATGCGGCAGGACACAGAGGCCCAGCCCCTGTCGCGCGGCCTTCAGCTGCGTCAGGATGCTCGAACTCTGGAAATGGGCTCGAAGTCCCGGCTGGACTTCGCCGAGATAGTCGAGTCCCGGCGTGAAGATCATGTCCTCGATATAGCCGACGAAACGATGGGAGCCGAGATCGTTGCGGCTGCGGATGAGCGGGTGCGTGGCGAGGTAGCTGCGCGCGCCATAGACATGCAGCGTATAGGGCGTCAGCACTTCCGAATGGTAGGGGCCCGCCTTGGGTGCGGCGAGTGCGACGGCAATATCGGCCTCCTTGCGCGACAGCGACATGATCTGCTGGATCGCAACGAGTTCGAGCGAGATATTCGGATAGCGGTTGGCAAAGGCTGCGAGCCGGTCCGACAGGAAGAAATTGCCGAAGCCTTCGAGGATGGACATGCGGACGACGCCGCGTTGTGCGGTCATGCCGTCGCTGATGTCGAGCTGGAGTTGCTCGGTCTCCCGTTCGATCCGCTCGGCCGTCTCGATAAAACGTTGCCCCATGGTCGTCAGCACGTAGCCGCGCGGATTGCGCTCGAAAAGCTTGACCTTGAGCGCGAATTCCAGCCGATCGATGCGGCGCGACACCGTCGCATGACTGGTCCTGAGCCGCCGTGCCGCGGTCGACAGTTGTCCGGTTCGCGCGACAGCTAGGAAGAATTGCAGGTCGTCCCAGGTGAAATTCGGATTCATGCCCGCCCCCTCTGTTCGAAAATGAACAGATCCTGTTTATAATTTACGGTTCGGCCCGCTTGCATCCAAGCAGAATTTTCGGGATTGTAAGCATTGAGCCGACATCTGAGGAGCATGTCTGGCCAATTTTGAACAGAGCCGAGTGGATCGAATCCCGCCGATATCGCCGAAAAGGCCTATCGGTACCGTCGCGCGTCCTTAGCGATATTTCGCCCGCCCAACTCTGAAAGTCCTGGGAGGAGACATGATGCATAAAAAACTGATGGCCACGCTTGCAATGGTGCTCGCAAGCAGCACGGCGGCACTCGCCGACGCGTCGGACGGTAAGGTCAAGATCGGCATTCTCAACGACCAGTCCGGCGTCTACGCCGATTTCGGCGGCAAGTCCTCCTACGAGGCGGCGCTGATGGCAGTCGAGGATTTCGGCGGCAAGGTGCTCGGCGTACCGGTTGAAGTGGTGACAGCCGACCATCAGAACAAGCCTGACATCGCGTCAAACATCGCTCGGCAATGGTACGACACCGAGCAGGTCGACAGCATCATGGAACTGACGACCTCGTCCGTGGCGCTCGCGGTTCAGGCGATCTCCAAGGAGAAGAAGAAGGTCAACATCGTTACCGGCGCGGCAACGACGGAGCTCACCGGCAAACAATGCAGCCCGTATGGCTTCCATTGGGCCTATGACACCTATTCGCTTGCCGTCGGTACGGGTGGTGCGCTTGTGAAACAGGGCGGCGACAGCTGGTTCTTCCTGACGGCCGACTACGCCTTCGGCTATTCGCTTGAAGAAAACACCGCGAATTTCGTGAAGGAAAACGGCGGCTCGGTCGTCGGCGCTGTCCGCCATCCGCTGGCGACCACCGATTTCTCCTCCTTCCTGCTGCAGGCGCAGTCCTCGGGTGCCAAGGTGATCGGGCTTGCCAATGCCGGTCTCGATACCTCGAATGCCATCAAGCAGGCCGCCGAGTTCGGCATCGTCCAGGGGGGCCAGCGCCTCGCCGCGCTGCTCTTCACCCTGGCGGAAGTCCACGGCCTCGGCCTAGAAGCGGCGCAGGGGCTGACGCTCACCGAGGGCTTCTACTGGAACCGCGACGAGGAAAGCGCGAAATTCGGCAAGCGCTTCATGGAGCGCACCGGCAAGATGCCGAACATGGTCCATGCCGGCACCTATTCGGCCGTGCTGCAATATCTGAAGGCGATCGAGAAGGCCGGCAGTGACGACGCCGAGGCGGTCGCCAAGGAGCTGCATGCACTCCCAGTCGACGACGTTTTCGCCCAGAACGGTACGGTCGCACCAAACGGCCGCATGATCCACGACATGTACCTGCTCGAGGTCAAGAAGCCCGACGAGAGCAAGGAGCCCTGGGACTACTTCAAGGTTCTCGCGACCATCCCCGGCAAGGACGCCTTCATCGACCCGGCCAAAAGCGGCTGTGATCTCGTGAAGTCCTGATCGGCCGGATCGATGACCGCGATCACGCCTTCGCAGAATGGAGCACCGCGGGTGGTTTTGTCCGCCCGCGGTCTCCGCCGTGACTTCGGCGGCTTCGCGGCCGTCAAGGACGTCAATCTCGACGTCCACCATGCCCGCGTGCACGCGTTGATCGGCCCGAACGGGGCCGGCAAGACCACGGTGTTCAACCTGCTGACCAAGTTCCTGCAGCCGACACACGGCACGATCACGCTGCTCGGCGAAGACATCACCAACACCGCGCCGGACAAGGTTGCCCGCATGGGCCTTGTGCGCTCGTTCCAGATCTCGGCCGTGTTCCCGCACCTGACAGTGCTCGACAATGTGCGCGTGGCCCTGCAGCGGCCGAACAACCTTGCAACGCAATTCTGGAAGCCGCTTTCCGCACTCGATGCCTTGAACGCCAAGGCCGATCAGCTGATCCGCTCGGTTGGCCTCGAAAAGGAGCGCAACGCCATCGCGGCCGACCTCTCCTATGGCCGCAAGCGCGTGCTCGAGATCGCGACGACGCTGGCGCTCGATCCGAAGGTGCTGCTGCTGGACGAACCGATGGCCGGCATGGGTCACGAGGACGTCGGCATGGTCGCCGAGATCATCCGCGACGTGGCGCGCGAGCGCGCTGTTCTGATGGTCGAGCACAATCTCTCGGTCGTCGCCACGCTCTGCCACCATGTCACTGTGCTGCAGCGCGGCGAAATTCTGGCCGAGGGCGACTATGCGACCGTGTCGGAGGATCCGCGCGTGCGCACCGCCTATATGGGCACGGAGGAAGCCTGACATGAAACCTCTGCTCAAGGTCTCGGGCCTCAATGCCTGGTACGGCGAAAGCCATATTCTTCACGGTGTCGACATGACTGTCGGCGAAGGCGAGATGGTGACGCTGCTCGGCCGCAACGGCGTCGGCAAAACGACGACGCTGCGTGCCATCATGGGCATTGTGCGCGAACGAAAAGGCGAGATCAGTTTCGCCGGCGAGGATCTGATCCGGGTGCCCCTCCACCGCGTCGCCCATCGCGGCCTCGGCTTCGTTCCCGAAGAGCGCGGCATCTTCTCGACGCTTTCGGTCTACGAAAACCTGCTGCTGCCGCCGGCGGTTGCCAGGGGTGGCATGACCATCGACGAGATTTTCGAGCTTTTCCCAAACCTGCACGAACGGCGCAACAGTCAGGGAACCAAGCTGTCCGGCGGCGAACAGCAGATGCTGGCGATTGCGCGCATTCTTAGAACCGGAGTGCGGATGATGCTGCTCGACGAACCCACCGAGGGACTTGCCCCGGTGATCGTCCAGCGCATCGGCGACGTCTTGAAGAAGCTGAAGGAACGCGGCATGACCGTCCTGCTCGTCGAGCAGAACTTCCGCTTTGCGGCCAAAGTCGCCGACCGCTTCTACCTCATGGACCATGGCCGGGTCGCCGGCGAGTTCCCGGTTTCGGAGCTTTCCCAGCGCATGGGCATGCTGCATGATGTGCTCGGAGTGTAGGCCATGATCACGATTTTCGGAATTCCGCTCCAAGCCTTTCTCGGGCAGCTTCTGATCGGGCTCATCAACGGCTCCTTCTATGCACTGTTGAGCCTCGGCCTTGCGATCATCTTCGGCCTGCTGCGCGTCATCAACTTCGCCCACGGTGCGCAATACATGCTGGGGGCCTTTGCCGCCTGGTTGCTCCTGTCGTATTTCGGCATCGGCTACTGGCCCGCCCTCATCATCGCTCCGCTTCTCGTCGGTCTTCTTGGCGCCTTCATCGAGCGCACGATGTTGAGGCGTCTCTATTCGCTCGATCCGCTGTATGGCCTGCTCTTCACCTTCGGCCTGGCGCTAACCGTCGAAGGGACTTTCCGCTATCTCTACGGCGCCTCTGGCCAGCCCTATGCGACGCCGGCATTGCTTACGGGCGGCACCAATCTCGGCTTCATGTTCCTGCCCGTCTACCGCGGCTGGGTGATCGCCTTCTCGCTTGTCGTATGCCTCGGTACCTGGCTCGTCATCGAGAAGACGAAACTCGGCTCCTATCTGCGCGCCGCAACGGAAAATCCGGTGCTCGTACAGTCCTTCGGCATCAACGTGCCATTCCTGCTGACGCTGACCTACGGTCTCGGCGCGGCGCTTGCGGCGCTTGCCGGCGTGCTGGCCGCGCCGATCTACCAGGTCTCACCGCTGATGGGATCGAACATCATCATCATCGTCTTTGCCGTCGTCGTCGTTGGCGGCATGGGCTCGATCATGGGGGCGATCGTCACCGGCTACATGCTCGGTGTCGCCGAGGGACTGACCAAGGTCTTCTATCCGGAGGCCTCCAATATCGTGATCTTCGTGATCATGGCCATCGTTCTCCTGCTGAGACCCGCGGGCCTCTTCGGCCGGGATGCTTGATATGACGCTGACACTCGAACTTGAAAAGCAGAAGGAACGCTCGCCGGTCGTCGCCCAGACGATCTTTCTCGGCGCGGGCCTTGCCTTGCTGCTGCTTGCCCCCCTGTTCTTCTACCCGGTCTTCCTGATGAAGATCCTGTGCTTCGCGCTCTTTGCCTGCGCGTTCAATCTGCTGCTCGGCTATACGGGGCTGCTTTCCTTCGGCCATGCCGCCTTTTTCGGCGGCGCGGCCTATTTTACAGCGCACGTCGTCAAGGAATGGGGCGTGCCGCCCGAGCTCGGCATCCTCGTCGGCGTCGTTGGCGCGGCGCTCCTCGGAGCTGTCGTTGGTTTCTTTGCCATCCGCCGCCAGGGTATCTATTTCGCGATGATCACGCTCGCGCTGGCGCAGATGTTCTATTTCTTCTGCCTCCAGGCCGAGTTCACGCATGGCGAGGACGGCATCCAGTCGGTACCGCGCGGCCATCTTTTCGGCTTCATCGACCTCTCGCAGTCGACGAACATGTACTACTTCGTGCTCGCCGTGTTCGTGATCGGCATCGCCATCATCTGGCGGATCATCAACTCGCCGTTCGGCATGATCCTGAAATCGATCCGCGAGAACGAGACACGCGCCATCTCGCTCGGCTATTCAGTGAGAAACTACAAGCTTGCGGCCTTCGTGATGTCGGCGGCGCTGACCGGATTGGCGGGCGGCGTGAAGGCCCTGGTCTTCCAGTTCGCGACCTTGACCGATGTCGGCTGGCAGATGTCGGGCGAAGTCATCCTGATGACCCTGCTCGGCGGTATCGGCACCCTGATCGGACCGCTCTTCGGCGCCGGCCTCGTCGTCGCGCTTCAGAACTACCTGGCAACGTCGGAATTCCCGGTCACGATCATCACCGGCCTTGTCTTCATGGCCTGCGTGCTGCTCTTCCGCCGCGGCATTGTCGGAGAGTTCTATAACTCGCGCCTCGGCCGAAAGCTCGGCTTCGAGCATCGCCACAAGCACTGACGCTTATCGCCTGGCACCGAGTGCGCCGGGCCGCGAAAATTAGAGAAAGCCCATGGAAACGTTCGACTACATCGTCGTCGGAGCGGGTAGCGCCGGCTGCGTGCTCGCAAATCGCCTCTCGGAAAATCCGGATCGCCGCGTCCTGCTGCTCGAGGCCGGCGGCAGTGATAACTATCACTGGATCCATATTCCGGTCGGCTATCTCTACTGCATCAACAATCCCCGCACCGACTGGTGCCTTACGACCGCCGCGGAGGAGGGCCTCAACGGCCGGTCGCTCTTTTACCCGCGCGGCAAGGTGCTCGGCGGCTGCTCCTCGATCAACGGCATGATCTATATGCGCGGCCAGGCGCGCGACTACGACCTCTGGCGCCAACTCGGCTGCGTCGGCTGGAGCTGGGAGGACGTGCTGCCGCTCTTCAGGAAATCCGAAGACCATTATCGCGGCGCCGACGACATGCACGGTGCGGGCGGCGAGTGGCGGGTCGAGAAGGCGCGTGTCCGCTGGGCGGTGCTCGATGCCTTTCAGAAGGCGGCAAGCGAAGCGGGCATTCCCGAAACGGAGGATTTCAACCGCGGCAGCAACGAAGGCTCCGGCTATTTCGACGTGAACCAGCGCTCCGGTGTTCGGTGGAATACGGCCAAGGCTTTTCTCAAGCCTGCCCGACATCGGCGCAATCTCGTGATCCTGACAAAGGCGCATGTGAAGCGGCTGATTCTCGAGGAAGACCGCGTTGCCGGCGTCGAATTCCAGCATGACGGCGTCACCAAGCGCGCAGATGCCCGGCGCGAGACCGTGCTTTCCGCCGGCTCGATCGGCTCGCCGCATGTTCTCGAACTCTCCGGCATCGGCCGCCCCGACGTCCTGAGCCAAAACGGCCTCGAAGTGCGCCACGCGCTGCCCGGCGTCGGCGAGAACCTGCAGGATCACCTGCAACTGCGGCTCGCCTACAAGGTCACCGGCGTGCCGACGCTCAACGAGAAGGCCAGTTCGCTTTTCGGCAAGGCGGCGATCGGGCTCGAATATCTCGCCCGCCGCTCCGGCCCGATGGCAATGGCGCCGAGCCAACTCGGCATCTTCACCCGGTCCGGTCCGGAAAAGGAAACACCGGACCTGCAATATCACGTCCAGCCGGTAACGCTCGAAAAGTTCGGCGAACCCGTGCACCCCTTCCCGGCAATCACCGCCAGTGTCTGTAACCTCAGACCCGAAAGCCGCGGCTCGGTGCATCTGAAGGGACCGGACTTCGCGGCCGTACCCGACATTCGTCCGCGCTATCTGACCGCCGAGGCCGATCGCAATGTGGCCGTGAAGGCGATCCGCCTCACGCGCCGCATCGTCGCGCAGCCCTCGTTTGCCCGCTTCAATCCGGTCGAGTTCAAGCCGGGCCCGGCTTACGAAACCGACGAAGACCTGACGCGCGCGGCCGGTGATATCGGCACGACGATCTTCCACCCGGTCGGGACCTGCCGCATGGGCGCCGATGCGGACAGCGTCGTCGATCCGGAGCTGCGCCTGCGCGGGCTCAAGGGATTGCGCATCGCCGATGCCTCGATCATGCCGACGATCACTTCCGGCAACACCAATTCGCCGACGATCATGATCGCGGAAAAGGCGGCGGAGATGATAGTCGCGGCCGACCGATGAGAGCTGCGGCAACCCTGTGACGCAGACAGACCCGTTGAGGCGCAGCAAAAACCGGCTGGCGCGACGACCGCCGCGTGGTCCATACTGGCGTGCTACAGATGGGGAGCGGCATGCAGGATAAGCTTTTCATTGACGGAAAATGGGAAAAGCCGCGCAAGGGCGGCACGATCGATGTTATCAATCCGGCGACGGAAGAGGTGATCGGCAAGGCAGCGGCAGGAACCTCGAACGACGTCGATCACGCCGTCAAGGCGGCTCGCATCGCGTTCGACAGCGGTCGCTGGCCGAAGCTGACTGGCGCGGAGCGAGCCCGCTACCTTCGGGCGATCGCCGGAAAGATCGACGAGCGACGCCACGCCCTTGCAAGGCTCGAAGTCACGGACAACGGCAAGCCGCTGCCGGAAGCGCTCTGGGATATCGATGACGCGGCCGGCTGCTTCAATTACTATGCGGGTCTCGCCGAAGAGCTCGACGACAATGCCGAGGAACCGATCGCGGTCGCCGACAGCCGCTTCTCTTCGAAAGCCGTTCGCGAACCGCTCGGCGTCGTCGGTGCCATCACGCCTTGGAATTATCCGCTGCTGATGGCCGCCTGGAAGGTCGCCCCGGCACTTGCCGCCGGCTGCACCATCGTGCTGAAACCATCCGAACTGACGCCGCTGACGGCGCTCGAGCTCGGCAGGATCGCCGAAGAAATCGACCTGCCGCCCGGCGTTCTCAACATCGTTACCGGCACCGGACCGGATGCCGGCGAGCCGCTGACCGAACACCCGCTCGTCGACAAGCTTGCCTTCACCGGCTCGGTGCCGACCGGCCGCAAGGTCATGATGGCGGGGGCGCAGGACATCAAGAACATCAGCCTCGAGCTCGGCGGCAAATCGCCCTTCGTCGTCTTCGCCGACAGCGATATCGAGAAGGCGGTTGAATGGATCATGTTCGGCATCTTCTGGAACCAGGGACAAGTCTGCTCCGCGACGTCGCGCGTGCTCGTAGAAGAGCCGATCTACGATGCTGTTTTGAGAAGGCTGACCGCGGAAGCGGCGAGGATCAAGATCGGCAACGGCCTCGATGAGGGAACATTGCTCGGCCCGATCGTCTCCAAGGGGCAATACGACAAGATTCTCGGCACGATCGAGCGGGCGCGCCAGGACGGCGCAACAGTGGCAGTCGGCGGTAGCCGCCCGGCCGGCTTCGACAGCGGCTATTTCATCGAGCCCACAGTGCTGACTGATATGGCGGAGGACAGCTTCGCCTGGCGGGAGGAAATCTTCGGACCCGTCGTCTGCCTCATGCCGTTCAGCGATGAAGAGGAGGCGATCAGGCTTGCCAACGACAGCCGCTTCGGCCTCGCCGCCGCCGTCATGTCCGACGACAGGACGCGCTGCGAACGCGTCGCGCGCGCCTTCCGCGCCGGCATCGTCTGGATCAACTGCTCGCAACCGACCTTCACCGAAGCACCGTGGGGTGGCTATAAGCAATCCGGCATCGGCCGCGAACTCGGCCGCTGGGGCCTCGCCAACTATCTGGAGGTGAAGCAGATCACCAGCTTCGATGCCGATGAACCGTGGGGCTGGTACATCAAAGGGTGAGCGGTGCGCTTAGCGCCGGGCATGGGCAAGAAGTCGAACCGCTTGGGACCGCCCCTCTGCCCTGCCGGGCATCCCCTGGGGGAGATGCCCGGCAGGGCAGAGGGGGGTAGTAACGCCCTCCGTTTTGGTCCCTACTCCGCCGCTTCCGCCTCCGGGATCGGCACATAGTTGAGGATGGGCGAGAGCCAGCGCTCGACCTCGCGAACACCCATCGCCTTGCGCTCCGCATAGTCCTCGACCTGGTCGCGCTCGATCTTGGCGACACCGAAATAGTAGGCGTCCGGATGGCCGATGTAGAGACCGGAAACCGACGAACCCGGCCACATTGCATAGTTCTCCGTCAGCTTGACGCCGATCGACTGATCGGCATCGAGGAGGCGGAAGAGCGTTTCCTTTTCCGTGTGATCGGGCTGCGCCGGATAGCCGGGCGCAGGGCGGATGCCGGCATAAGGCTCGCCGATCAGATCCTCAGGCGTGAAGGCTTCATCACGGGCATACCCCCAGAGCTCCTTGCGCACATACTCGTGCATGCGTTCGGCAAAGGCCTCGGCGAAACGGTCGGCAAGCGCCTTGACCATGATCGAGGAATAGTCGTCATTGGCGCGCTCGAAACGCTCGGCGATCGCCACCTCCTCGATGCCGGCGGTCACCACGAAGCCGCCGAGATAGTCTCTCGCGCCGCTGTCGACCGGCGCCACGAAGTCGGCGAGCGCAACATTCGGCCGGCCGTCTCGCTTCGTCAGTTGCTGCCGCAGGGTGAAGAACGTTGCAAGTTCCGCGTCGCGCGCTTCATCGGTAAACAGGCGGATGTCGTCATCGACGGCGCCGGCAGGCCAGAACCCGACCACGGCCTTCGGCGCGAACCATTTTTCCGCGACGATCTGCCGGAGCATCGCCTGGGCATCGTCGAAGAGCTGGCGCGCCGCCGGCCCCTGGTTCTCGTCGTCGAGGATCTTCGGGTAGGTGCCTTTCAGTTCCCAGGTCTGGAAGAACGGCGTCCAGTCGATATAGCGCGCAAGCTCCGCCAGGTCCCAGTCTCCGAAAACGCGGGTCCCTAGGAAGGAGGGTGCCTTCGGCCGATAGCTCGCCCAATCGAGCTTCTGCGCGTTGGCGCGTGCCTGCGACAAAGGCAGGCGCCGCTTCTCCGCCTCGTTGCGCGCGTGCGCATCGGCGACCTTGTGATATTCGGCGCGGACAGTCTCCGTATACGCGCCTCGCGCAGCCGGAGAGAGCAGGCTGGAAACGACGCCGACCGCGCGGCTGGCGTCGTTGACATGAACCGTCTGGCCCAGGCTGTAGCGCGGGTTGATCTTCACGGCCGTATGCACGCGGCTCGTCGTCGCCCCGCCGATCAGAAGCGGGATATCGAAGCCCTCGCGCTCGAGTTCGGAGGCGACATGGACCATTTCGTCGAGCGAAGGCGTAATGAGGCCGGAAAGCCCGATGATGTCGACCTTCTGCTCCTTCGCCACCTCGAGGATCTTCGCGGACGGCACCATGACGCCGAGATCGATGATCTCGTAATTGTTGCAGGCGAGCACGACGCCGACAATGTTCTTGCCGATGTCATGCACATCGCCCTTGACGGTCGCCATCAGGATCTTGCCGGCGCTCTCGCGTGTGCCGCCGCCACCATTGGCACGCTTCTCCGCTTCCATGTGCGGCAAAAGCACGGCGACTGCCTGTTTCATAACCCGCGCCGATTTCACCACTTGCGGCAGGAACATCTTGCCCGAGCCGAAGAGGTCGCCGACGACGTTCATGCCGGCCATCAGCGGACCTTCGATGACATGCAGCGGCCGCTCTACGGCAAGTCGCGCCTCGTCCGTGTCAGCCTCGATGAATTCGGTGATGCCGTTGACGAGCGCATGCTCCAGCCGCTTTTCGACCGGCCATTCGCGCCAGGAGAGATCCTTCTCCCTGCCCTGCGCGCCGCCTTGCCCGCGATAACGCTCGGCAATCTCCAGCATGCGCTCGGTCGCGTCCGCCCGGCGATTGAGCACCACGTCCTCGCAGGCTTCGCGCAGTTCCGCATCGATCGTGTCGTAGACGGCCAACTGGCCGGCATTGACGATGCCCATGTCCATGCCAGCCTGGATCGCGTGGTAGAGGAAGACGGCGTGCATCGCTTCGCGCACCGGCTCGTTGCCGCGGAAGGAGAAGGAAAGGTTCGACACGCCGCCCGAGACATGGACATGCGGCAGCGTCGCGATGATCTCCCGCGTCGCCTCGATGAAGTCGACGCCGTAATTGTTGTGCTCTTCGATGCCTGTCGCGACCGCGAAGATGTTCGGGTCGAAGATGATGTCCTCCGGCGGGAAGCCCGCCTTTTCGGTAAGCAGCCGATAGGCCCGCCTGCAGATCTCCACCTTGCGGGTCCTGGTGTCGGCCTGGCCGCTCTCGTCGAACGCCATCACCACGACGGCCGCGCCATAGGCGCGCACAAGGCGCGCGTGATGCAGGAACGCCTCCTCGCCTTCCTTGAGCGAGATCGAGTTCACCAGCGCCTTGCCCTGGACGCATCTGAGGCCCGCCTCGATCACCTCCCATTTGGACGAATCGATCATCACCGGAACGCGGGCGATATCGGGTTCGGACGCAACGAGGTTCAGGAACTCGACCATCGCTCGGGTCGAATCGATGAGGCCCTCATCCATGTTGATGTCGATGATCTGGGCGCCGTTCGCGACCTGGTCACGCGCCACGTCGAGCGCCGCAGCATAGTCACCGGCGGTAATGAGCTTGCGGAACTTGGCCGAGCCGGTGACGTTGGTGCGTTCGCCGACGTTGACGAAGGGTATGTCCTTGGTAAGCGTGTACGGCTCGAGGCCGGAAAGCCGCATATGCCGTTCGATTTCCGGGATCTGCCGCGGCGGGTATTTGGCGACGGCTTCGGCGATCGCGCGGATATGGGCCGGCGTCGAGCCGCAGCAACCGCCGACGATGTTGACGAGCCCGTCGTGGGCGAAACCCTCGATCTCAGCCGCCATCGCCTGGGGACTTTCGTCATAGCGGCCGAATTCGTTTGGCAGGCCGGCATTCGGATAGGCGCAGACGAGCGTATCGGCAACCGACGAAAGCTCGTCGATATGGGCACGCATCGCGCTTGCGCCGAGCGCGCAATTGAGGCCGATGGTGAAGGGGGCGGCGTGGCGCACCGAGTGCCAGAAGGCGGTCGGCGTCTGACCGGAAAGCGTGCGCCCGGAAAGATCGGTGATCGTACCCGAGATCATCACCGGAAGGTGGAGTCCCTTCTCGGCAAAGACTTCCTGCGTGGCGAAAATCGCCGCCTTGGCGTTCAGCGTGTCGAAGACCGTCTCGATCAGGATGATGTCGGCGCCACCGTCGATCAGGCCGCGGACCTGCTCGCCATAGGCAAGCCTCAGATCGTCGAAGGTGACGGCGCGATAGCCGGGATTGTTGACGTCCGGGGAAATCGACGCCGTGCGGTTGGTCGGCCCAAGCGCGCCGGCGACGAAACGCCGCCTGCCGTCTTCCGCCTGCGCGCGCTTCGCCGCGCGCCGCGCCAGCCGTGCTCCGTCACGGTTGAGCTCGTAGACCATGTCCTCCATGCCGTAGTCGGCCTGGGCGATCCGGGTCGATGAGAAGGTGTTGGTTTCGAGGATGTCGGCGCCGGCGATGGCGTAGCTGTAATGGATGTCCTCGATCGCCTTCGGCTGCGTCAGCGTCAGGAGGTCGTTGTTGCCCTGCTGGTGACAGGAGCAGCCGCCGAAGCGCTCGCCGCGGAAATGATCCTCGACGAAGCCGAGCTGCTGGATCTCAGTGCCCATGGCGCCGTCCATGATCAGGATGCGTTCGCTGGCCGCTTGCCTGAGCGCCAAAAGGACTTCCGAACCATCGGGTCTGGGCGAAACATCTCCGAAAAGGGAGTCGATGGCGGGCATGGGAAATCTCCCGTTCTGAAAACGACAATTTCTGATTTACTCACATAAACATATCTTTATGTCAACATACGAGCCAATCACAATTTCACCGTCGGCAAATAAAAAGGGCCCGCCGCGGTTGCGGCAGGCCGTCAGGAAGCAGTTTACAGCGAAGCTCGCGATGCCGGCGTGGGATGTCTCACATCCGCCCGAGACAATCCTCGAGCTCATAGATCGCGCAGACGATGTGATAGAAGCTGCTTGCCGGCGCAGGCTCCTCGACGAAGGCGCCATCCGCCTGCTGCTTGTCGCGCCAGAGACCGCGGATCGGCATTTGGAGGAAGCGGTCGAGGGCGGCGGCTGCCCGCGACGCCGAGGCGAGGTAGCGCTGGCGCTCATCCCCCTCGGTCAGGGCGGCAAAACGGATTGCCGCCTTCAGCCATTCGGTCTGCGGCCAAAGCCGCGCCACCGGGTCGGCCACTGAAAAATCATCGAGAAGCGTCATGATCGCGACGTCACGCTTCGCGCAGATTCCGTGTTCCTCGCCGATCTCGAACAGCCGCCGCGCCTTGGCGATGGCTTCGGCGCGGCCGCGCCGCTCCGCCCAGCGAAGCAGAAGCCACGCCCATTCGAACTGGTGGCCCGGCTCGACGACGCGGCCCTTCGCGCCGGGAAAGGGCGTCCAGTCATGGTCGAAGAATTCGCGCAGCGCACCGGTTTCGGCATCGATGAAATGATCCATCGCCAACTGGGCGATTTCGTCGGCAAGGTTGGCCCAGGCCACCCGGTCGAAGCCTTCGACCGTTTCGCTTGCGAGGCACGCTTCGAAGAGATGCATATGCGGATTGGAACCGAGCGGCAGGCGGAACGGATTGTCCTCTTCGAACCCTGCGATCGGATGCTTGCAATGGGCCTCCAGCCTTCGCCTGAGATCATTGCTGCGCTCGGCCATCTCGCCGCTCCGCTTCGGGAAGACTTGCGCGAGATAGGCGAAAGCAAGCAGCGCGAAGGCTTGGTTGTAAAGATCGAAGGATGGGTCGATCAGCTCGCCGTCGGCATCGGCGAGCGCACCGTAGAAGCCGCCCGGCAGCCCATAGACACGGTCGAAATAGGCAAGCCCGGCCTCGGCAACCGTCCGCCAGTCCCCCGGCCAGCCGCGCCGTCCGGCCTCGGCGAAGCAGTAGACCTGCCGCGGCTGCACCCGCGAGCGCCGGTTGGCCCGCGTCGGCTCACCCTTGATGTCGATCGTCTCGACGAAGCCGCCGCCGGCCGCGTCGAAACCCTTTTGCCGCCAGAGCGGCAAGGCAGCGTCGGCGAGCCAGCCGGCAAGTTCGCGCGCCTGCGAATGAATATCCATTCCGTGTCCGTTCCTGTCAGTCCTCGAGCTTCAGCGTGGCGTGATCGGTCTTGAACAATTCCGCCAGCGCCTCGACGACGAGATTATGGTCCTCGCGCTGCGGCAATCCGGAAACCGTGACGGCACCGATGCAGCCCGTGCCCTTGAGGACGATCGGGAAACTGCCGCCATGCGCGGCGTATTCGGCATCCGGCAGGCCGAGTTTCGCCTGCAGGTTCGTCTGTTGCTTCAACAGGCCGAGGCCGGTCGCGTAGCTGCTCTTGAACAGCCGGAAGACGGTGTTGCGCTTGCGCCTAACCCAGTTCGGATTGTCCGGCGTCGCGCCCTCGAGCGCAGCGTAGAAGACCTGCATGGAAAAGAGCGTGATGTCGATGACCACGCCGAGCTTGCGCTCGGCCGCCATACGCCGAAGCGCCGAGCCGAGTTCCCAGGCCGTGTCGAGATTGAACTGCTCGAACTGCAGTTCCCGCTCCTGCAGCGCGATGCGGCGCAGATCGTTGTCGATGTTCATGATATCTCCTTGCTCTAAGGTCAGGGCTCAGCTCTTCCAGAGCCAGGCGGCACCACGCACGCCGGAACTGTCGCCGTGCACCGCCTTGCGGATCGGCGTCTCGAAACTGTCGCCGAAGATGTACCTGGTGATCAGCGCCGGCAGTTCGCCGTAGATCTCGTCGACATTGGACATGCCGCCGCCGAGCACGAAGACGTCCGGGTCGACAACATTGGTGAGCAGCGCCAGGCTGCGGGCAAGACGATCGACAAAGCGTTCATAGACGCCCATCGCCACGGGGTCGCCGGCGCGCTTCGCCTCGATGATATCCCTGCCGCGGCGGTCGATGCCGGTCGTCGTGCGGTAGTCGAGCTCCAGTCCGGTGCCGCAGGCATACATGTCGAGACAGCCGAGCTTGCCGCACCAGCACTTGTGGCCGGGATATTCCTCCCGCGTCATCCAGGGCAGCGGATAGTGCCCGATCTCGGCGGCAACGCCCTGGTAGCCCGCGTGAACCTTCTTCCCGATGGCAAGCCCGCCGCCATGTCCCGTGCCGACGATTACGCCGAAGACGACGCGGGCGTCCTTGCCCGCCCCGTCCACCGCCTCCGAAACGGCAAGGCAATTGGCGTCGTTGGCGAGCCGAACCTCGCGGCCGAGGGCGGCTTCAAGATCGCGGCCGAGCGGCTTGCCGTTGATGAGGACGGCATTGGAGTTGCGCACGATGCCCGTGCGCGGATTGGGGCTGCCGGGAATGCCTATGCCGATCGATCCGCGCGCGCCGGCCGTCTGTTCGGCGGCGGCCACGAGGTCGATCACGGCGCGGATGCAGTCGTCATAACCGCTGGTCGGCGTTGCGACCCGGTGCCGGGCGCGCGTTTCGCCATCGCGGTCGAGCGCGATGACTTCCATTTTCGTGCCGCCCCAATCAATTCCGATGAACATGTGTGGATCAGATCTCAGGATGGATATCGAGGAAACGGCAGGACGCTCCTCCGGCCCCGCCGCTGGCCCTTGCTTAACATCTGCAACGTCGCAGATGCTACTGCATAATTCCTTAAATCCTGTTCGATTTAAGGACAAAATTATGCAGCAATTCAAATCCTACAGCGACCTTTGCGCGTCTGATAAGACGCGCGGCGCTGTAGAGTGGGATGCGGAAAAGTGCGAAGCGGCATATCGCAAATCGGCAGAACGCCGTGCAAAAACACTTGGCGAACGAGCCTTGCTTTTGTATGGGTCTATACCGAGTGGTCCCGTAGCTCAGCAGGATAGAGCATCAGATTCCTAATCTGGGGGTCGCGCGTTCGAATCGCGCCGGGATCACCATTTTCCGCTTTTTGTAGATCGCCACGACCATGCTCGCCGCCGCTTGATAGCCGGCCGGATCGAAACAGCGAAAGGCCCGCTTCGAGCGGGCCTTCTGTTGCCTGGGCGATGCGCCTACGCCGGTTGCGGCACCATGATCGCGGAGTCCGGCTTCCTTAACAGCAGAACCGAGATCGCAGCGACCATGCACATGACGCCGGCAATCTGCAGGGCCGGCATGTAGGTATCGAAGTCGCTCTTGAAGTAACCGGCACCGAAAGCCGCGGTCGCCGCGCCGAGCTGGTGGCCGGCAAACACCCAGCCGAAGACGAGGCCAGCTTTTTCACGACCGAATTTTTCGGCTGCGATCTTGACGGTCGGCGGCACGGTCGCCACCCAGTCGAGGCCGTAGAAGATTGCAAAGACCGACAGTTCCACGAAGCTGAAGCCCGAAACCGACAGATAGATCAACGACAAGCCGCGCAGGCCGTAGAACCAGAAGAGCAGCCAGCGGTTGTCATAGCGGTCGGAGAGCCAGCCGGCGAAGATCGTGCCGAAGAAGTCGAAGATGCCGATCACAGCCAGCGTGCTCGCCGCCGTCACCGCAGCCATGCCAAAATCACCGCAGATCGAGATCCAGTGCGTCTGGATGAGCCCATTGGTGGAAAGCCCGCAGACGAAGAAGGTTCCGAACAGAACCCAGAAAGTGGCACTGCCGGTTGCATCGCGGAGCGCGAAGAGCGGAGAGACAAGCGTCGCCAGCAGCTTGTGGTCCTGTTCCGGCGGCTTCGACACCGCAGCGTCGCCAAAGGCAGGCAGTCCGACATCGGCGGGATAATCACGCATCAGGAGGAGCACCAGCAACATGGCTGCTGCAATGACCGCCACGGTGACCGTCAGCGCCGCGCGCCAACCATAGGCTTCGGTCATTGCCGCGAGAAGGGGAAGGAAGACGAGCTGGCCGGTTGCGTTGCTGGCTGTCATCAGCCCGACGACTAGGCCTCGACGCTTGGAGAACCAGCGGGTTGCAACGGTCGCGCCGAGCACCAGCGCCGTCATTCCCGTGCCGACCCCGATTACCACGCCCCAGAGTGCCACGAGTTGCCAGACTTCGGTCATGAACAGCGACATGACGAGGCCGGCCATGATGAGCGCCAGTGCCGTCGTGACCACCTGCCGCACGCCGAAATGATTCATGAACGCGGCAGCGAAGGGCCCCAGCAGACCGAAGAGCACGAGGCGGACGGCCATGGCCGAGGAAATATCGGCAATGTCCCAGCCAAACTCCGCGTGCAGCGGCTGGATCATTACGCCGGCCGAACCCATGGCGCCGGCGGTGGCCAGCATGGTGAGGAAGGTGGTGGCGGCAACCGCCCATCCATAGTGAAGGTTTCTGTCGGCCATCCAGCGGGCGGCGCCATTGGAGATCATCTTAGCATCCTTTCCTGATCGTCGCCGCAGCTGCAGCGCGCATTGCGGGTATATGCCCGCTTTTGCATAAAAGAATCAGAGCTCCCTGAGCAGCTCCAGCAGTTGTTTCGTCTTCTCCGGTCCGAGACGGACCTCGATATTCTCCTGGACACTGTCCCAGAGAGGGGCGCCTTTTGCGAGCAGGCCGCGACCCTTCTCCGTCAGTGTCAGCATGGCTTCGCGCTGGTCTTCACCGTGACCGATCGCAACCAGTCCCATGCGCTCCAGCACCTTCGTATTGCGGCCCACCGTCGAACGGTCGAGTTCTACCTTGCCGGCAAGCTCGGTGAGCGAGACCGGCTCCAGCCGGTTGATGTTCCGGAGCAGGCTGAACTGCCCGATATTCACGCCGAGCGGCGCCAGCGCCTCGTCATAGTAGGACGAGACCTTTCGGGAGGCTTGGCGCAGCACGATGCAATGACATGTTTCGCTTGGCATAGCACGGGTATATACCCGTAGTTCCTTTTGCGCAAGAGGACGGATCCGGAATGCCGCTGACGCAATCGCCCTTGCGGTTCTCCAAACCCGACGAAGACGGGAAACGCTTATGGCTGTCGACTATCCAGTCTTACGGCAAGCGATGCCGGGATCATCCTCGCCCTTCGCGACATCAAAGAGCGTCGCCTCCTCGCCCTCGGTCCACCAGACATATCGGCCGCCGGCGTATCTTGCGCCAGATCCGGAGATGACCGCCGAAGCGACGATATAGGTGCCGCCGATCGAGAACGTCACCAGCGAGACCGGGCCGGCATTGATATATTCGGCCTCGACGGTCTCGCCGCCGCAATCATAACGAACCTTCTGTCGATCGACGGCGCCGGCATCGGGGATGTTGAGCGTGACTTCAGCGACACCAGCGGCCGCAGCCTCCATTGAGGTGAGCCGCATGACCGGCGTACCATCCGGCCTCGTCAGCGTCAGTCTTCCGCCGTCAATCCTCCAGGTAAGCCCGTCGCGCAGCGTGTCGAAGAACTTCTGCTCCTGGTCCATGATTGCGGGTGCGCACATCTTGCGCGCCGCAGCAGTTGGCCCAAATGTGATCGTGGTGCCTGAAAGGCTGAAAGCACCGGTGAAATTGTTGCAGCCGGCCATGCCGCCATAGGTGCCATCCTCGCGTATCTCGAGCACGGTCTGAAGGTCGTCGATCACGCCGCCGCCGCCGATATCCTCAGCAAGCCAGGAGCCGATCAGTTCTTCCGGCACCCTTTCGGCGGCGACGATCTGCGTCGAAGTCAGCTCGATCAACACGCAGGCGCAGGACGCGGCAGTCAGAGCTTTCAGCATCTCGAACTCCTCCACAAATCAGCACGTATTCGCTGCCTGTACCGATGCTACTGCATGTTTCCTTACATCGTAGCCGATTTAAGGATAAAAACATGCAGCGATTCAAAGTGCTACAGCGACCTTTGCGCGTCTAACAAGACGCGCGGCGCTGTAGGAAGTCACGACACAGGACGCGAGCGGAAAACGCTTCGCCTGAGCCTTACCCCGCTGTCTGCGAGCGATGCGATGGAGGGACAGCAAGTCCGCCCTTGTTGCCCGCGGCATTCGGCTGTAGAGCCTAAAGCAAATCTTACAAACGAGAAGAACACGGGATTTGGCAATGGCATCCGGCGACAGCACGAAGCGCCGTCTGACGATATTGGGCTCCACGGGCTCGATCGGCACAAACACGCTCGACGTCATCGAACGGCTCGGCGGGCGAGAACGCTTCGAGGTCGCCGCGCTGACCGGAAACGGCAACATCCCGCTGCTTGCCGAACAGGCGCGCCGGCTCGGCGCCGAACTGGCGGTGACCGCGGACGACAATCTTTATCAGGACCTGAAATCGGCGCTTGCCGGCAGCGGGATCGCGGTTGCCGCCGGTCGCAGCGGCTTGACCGAGGCGGCCGAGCGCGACGCCGGCTGGGTGATGGCGGCAATCGTCGGCAATGCCGGCCTTGCCCCGACACTTGCCGCTGCTAGGCGCGGGGCCGATATCGCGCTTGCCAACAAGGAATGTCTGGTCTCCGCCGGCAGCCTCTTCGTCGATGCGGTCAAGAAGGGCGGCGGCCGGCTGCTGCCCGTCGACAGCGAACACAATGCGATCTTCCAGGTGCTGGAAAACGATCAGCGCCATGCCGTCGAGCGGATCATCCTGACGGCCTCCGGCGGACCGTTCCGCACCAAATCGCTCGATGAGATGCGCCATGTTACGGCCGAGACGGCGCGCGCCCATCCGAACTGGTCGATGGGGCTGAAGATCTCGATCGACAGCGCCTCGATGTTCAACAAGGCGCTGGAAATGATCGAGGCGCGCCATATCTTCGGGCTCAACCCCGAGCAGATCGAGGTCATCGTGCATCCGCAGTCGGTCATCCATTCGATGGTCGGCTACAGCGACGGATCGGTGCTGGCGCAGCTCGGCTGCCCCGACATGCGCACCGCGATCGGCTATGCGCTTTCCTATCCGAGCCGGTGCGATCTGCCGGTCGAGCGGCTCGATTTCGCAAAGCTTTCGCGGCTCGATTTCGAGGCGCCGGACGAAATCCGCTTTCCGGCCCTGCGCCTGGCGCGGCGCGCCATGGAAGCCGGCGGGGTCCAGGGCGCCGTGCTGAACGGCGCCAAGGAAACCGCGCTCGAGGCCTTCATCAAGGGACGGGCCGGTTTCCTTGCCATGGCCGAAATCGTCGAGAAGGTGATGGACGCGCTTGCCGACCTGCCTGCAGCCGCCACCATGGATGATGTCTTCGCGGCGGACGAAAAAGCCCGGCAGATGGCTGCCGGGTTCATTCCGTGACGCAATTCCACGAAAAGTACGTAACGGCTTTCCGTCCGGAATTGCGTGGGCTTCAAAGAGTCAGGCTGCGCTTACGCGACGGCCCTTGCCAGCGCACAGCGCGACCACAACGAATGCAACGCGCCGACCAGATGGTCGATATCGGCATCCGAATGCAGCGGCGTCGGGGTGATGCGCAGGCGCTCGGTCTTCTTCGGCACCGTCGGATAGTTGATCGGCTGGACGTAGACGCCGAAATTGTCGAGCAGCAAGTCGGAGATCCACTTGCACTTGGCAGCATCGCCCACCATCACCGGCACGATGTGGCTCGGATTGACCATGTGCGGGATGCCGCGCTGGTCGAGCAGCGAACGCAGCCGACGCACGCGCTCCTGATGCGCGAAACGTTCGACCTGGCTTTCCTTCAGGTGCCTGATGGAAGCGAGCGCACCGGCTGCAAGCGCCGGCGGCAACGCCGTCGTGAAGATGAAGCCGGAAGCGAACGAGCGGACGAAATCGCAAAGCGCGGTCGAGCCGGTGATGTAGCCGCCCATGACGCCGAAGGCCTTGCCGAGCGTGCCTTCGATCACCGTCAGCCGGTGCATCAGCCCCTCGCGTTCGGCAATGCCGCCGCCGCGCGGGCCGTACATGCCGACAGCGTGCACTTCGTCGAGATAGGTCATCGCGCCGTACTTGTCGGCAAGATCGCAGAATTCCTTGATTGGCGCGATGTCGCCATCCATCGAGTAGACGGATTCAAAGGCGATGATTTTGGGCGCACGCGGATCGGCCGCGGCAAGCTTGGCTTCGAGATCGGCGACAGAATTGTGCTTGAAGATCACGCGTTCGCATTTCGAATGGCGGATCCCCTCGATCATCGAAGCATGATTCCCGGCGTCAGAGAAGACGATGATACCGGGAATCTTGGAACAGAGCGTTCCAAGCGCGGCCCAGTTCGACACATAGCCGGAGGTGAACAGGAGGGCGGCTTCCTTGCCGTGCAGATCGGCAAGCTCGCGTTCGAGGAGGACGTGGTAGTGATTGGTGCCGGAGATGTTGCGCGTGCCGCCGGCGCCGGCACCGCATTCGTCGATCGCCCGCTTCATCGCTTCGGTCACGACCGGAGACTGACCCATGCCGAGATAGTCGTTCGAGCACCAGACGGTCACTTCCTGGGTGCCTTCGGCCGTGTGGCGCGTCGCCCTCGGAAACTCACCGCGATGGCGGGCTAGATCCGCGAAAACCCGATAGCGGCCTTCCTGATGCAGCCCGTCCAGCTCGTTTTTGAAGAAACTCTCGAAATCCATCATCATCTCCAGTGCCCTGACGCCTTTCTTGATTCAAAGCAATCAGCGGTCAACCCCGGAAAGACCCCCGCTCCTGCGGCAAAAGGCCTCTACTTTTGAACTATTCCAAAACAGCTAGCGCAACTCAATCCCCTCAACTTTGATCGAAGTCAAGCTTTTGCAAAAAAGGACGGCCGGAGCCGCCCTTTTTCAATACTTAAGTCCCATCAAGCCGCGGCCACGGCGCGCTTGGTCATAACCTTGATTAGGTTGGCGCGGTAGACAGCACTGGCATGAAGGTCTGCCAGCAAATCCGATGCATCCACGGAGACATTGCCGACCGCATCCGGCGACCAGTTGCCGGCAAGTGCCGCCTCCATGCCCTGATGGCGAAAGACACCACTCGAACCCGCTCCGGTCACGGCAACGCGCACGTCGCCATTGTCGCGACGCACGACGAAGACGCCAGCCATCGCGTAGCGCGAGGCCGGGTTCGGGAACTTCTGGTACGCCGCCTTCGCCGGCGCATCGAAGGTGATGGCGGTAATGATCTCGCCATCGTCCAACGCCGTCTCGAACAGCCCGGTGAAGAAGTCCGCCGCCGCGATCTCGCGGCTGTTGGTGACGATCGTCGCGTCGAGCGCCAGCATCGCCGCCGGATAGTCCGCCGCCGGATCATTGTTGGCAATGGAGCCGCCGATCGTTCCCATGTTGCGGACATGCGGGTCGCCGATATGACTGGCCAGCGCGCAGATCGCCGGGCAGACCGCCCCGAGTTCGGCCGACGACGCGACCTCGCGATGGGTCGTCGCCGCGCCGATCCGCACGGATCGTCCGTTGACCGTGATCCCTTTCATTTCGGCGATGTGCCGAAGATCGACGAGATCGCTTGGCGCCGCGAGCCGCTGTTTCATCGTCGCAATGAGCGTCATGCCGCCGGCGAGATATTTGCCTTCGGCGGCTCCGCCGATCAGCTTCACCGCCTCCTGCACGGAGGCCGGCCTATGATAGTTGGTCTCATACATCTCTGGTCCTCCGTATCACTTGGCGGCATGGGCCGCAGCCCATACCTTCTCGGGCGTCGCGGGCATGGTAAGCGCGTTGTTGCCGATCGCGTCGGTGATCGCATTGATCAGCGCCGGCGGCGAACCGATCGCACCCGCTTCGCCGCAACCCTTGACGCCGAGCGGATTGTTCGGACACGGCGTATTCGAGGTCGACACCTTGAAGGACGGCAGGTTATCGGCACGCGGCATGGCGTAGTCCATATAGCTCGCCGTCAGGAGCTGGCCGTTTTCTGGATCGTAATGGACGCCCTCGAGCAGGGCCTGGCCGATACCCTGCGCCAGCCCGCCATGCACCTGACCCTCGACGATCATCGGGTTGATAAGGTTGCCGAAATCGTCCGCCGCGACGAACTGGACGATCTCCGTCTGCCCGGTTTCCGGGTCGACTTCCACCTCGCAGATGTAGCATCCGGCCGGGAACGTGAAATTCGACGGATCGTAGAAGGCGCCCTCCTTCAGGCCGGGCTCCATTCCGGCCGGCAGGTTGTGGGCAGTGTAGGCGGCAAGCGCCATCTGGAACCAGGGCACCGACTTGTCGGTACCGGCAACCTTCAGCTCGCCGTTTTCGATGACGATGTCGCTTTCGTCTGCCTCCATGAGATGCGCGGCGATCTTCCTGGCCTTGGCCTCGACCTTGTCCAATGCCTTGACGACCGCCGACATGCCGACGGCACCGGACCGGGAGCCATAGGTTCCCATTCCCATCTGCACCTTGTCCGTGTCGCCATGGACGATATTGACGCTGTCGATCGGCACGCCGAAGCGCTCTGCGACGAGCTGGGCAAAGGTCGTCTCGTGCCCCTGGCCGTGGCTATGCGAGCCGGTCATCACCTCGATCGTGCCGACCGCATTGACCCTGACTTCTGCCGATTCCCAAAGGCCGACGCCGGCGCCGAGCGAGCCGACGGCGGAAGACGGCGCAAGCCCGCAAGCCTCGATATAGCAGCTCATGCCGATGCCCCGCTTCATGCCGGTCCGCGCCGCTTCCGCCTTCCGGGCGGCAAAGCCGTCCCAGTCGGCCGCCGCCATAGCGGCATTCAGCGACGCATCGTAGTCGCCGGCGTCGTAGTTCATGATCACCGGCGTCTGATGGGGGAAGGTGCGGATGAAGTTGATCCGCCGCAGCTCGGCGGGCGAAAGACCGAGTTCCCGTGCCGCAATCTCCATCGTCCGCTCGAGGAGATAGGTGGCCTCCGGCCGCCCCGCGCCGCGATAGGCATCGACCGGAGCGGTGTTGGTATAGACCGTGCGGACATTGGCATGGATCGCCGGGATATCGTATTGCCCGGAGAGCAACGTCGCATAGAGATAGGTCGGCACGCACGAGGAGAAGAGCGACATATAGGCGCCGAGATTGGCGATGGTGTCGACTTTCAGCGCGGTGATTTTGTTAGAGCTGTCGAACGCCATCTTCACGGTCGACACGTGATCGCGGCCGTGGGCGTCGGTCATGAAGGCTTCGGTACGGTCGCACGTCCACTTCACCGGCACGCCGGTCCGCTTCGAGGCCCAGAGACAGACGATCTCCTCCGGATAAATGTAGATCTTCGAGCCGAAACCACCGCCGACATCGGGTGCGATCACCCGCAACTTGTTTTCCGGCGCGACGTTGTAGAAGGCGCTCATCACCAGCCGGGCAACATGCGGATTCTGGCTGGTCGTGTAGCAGGTGTAGTGGTCGTCGCCCGAGTCGTAGATGCCGAGGGCCGCGCGCGGCTCCATTGCATTCGGCGACAGGCGGT
Source organism: Sinorhizobium mexicanum (assembly GCF_013488225.1). Classification (NCBI taxonomy): domain Bacteria; kingdom Pseudomonadati; phylum Pseudomonadota; class Alphaproteobacteria; order Hyphomicrobiales; family Rhizobiaceae; genus Sinorhizobium; species Sinorhizobium mexicanum. The sequence goes on from NZ_CP041238.1 coordinate 3,967,136, forward strand.
TGTTGAGGATCTTCACCTCCGTTACATGCGCCGCCGCCGCGATCGCCGCATCCGTCGCCGCCGCATCGCCCAACTGCCAGTCGAAGATCAGATTGTTCGGCGCTTCCGGATGCAGCTGGGGCTGACCGTCTGCGAGCGCCTTGACCGGATCGGTGACCACCGGCAGCGCATCGTAATCGACGACCACAGCCTCGGCCGCATCGCGCGCTTCGTTCACGCTGTCGGCGACGACCACCGCGACCGCATCGCCGACATAGCGCACCGTCTGGTCGGCCAGCGGTCTCCAGGCGCCCATCTTCATCGGCGAGCCGTCCTTTGAGTGGATCATCCAGCCGCAAATGAGGTTCCCGATGCCGTCTGCGGTGAGCTGCTTGCCATCGAGCACGTCGATGACGCCGGGCATCGCTTTCGCCGCCGCGGCATCGATGCTCTTGATCTTCGCGTGCGCGTGCGGGCTGCGCACGAACACGGCGTATTTCATGCCCGGCACGCTCATATCGTCCGTGTAGCGGCCCTTTCCGGTCAGGAACCGCTTGTCTTCCTTGCGCGCCACCCGCGCGCCAATTCCTTCAACGCCCATTGCCTATCTCCTCCCGAGACATTCAGCGAAAGTGCTGCGATGAAACCGTCTGGGACGTTTTCGTCCCTGTGAAAGCGCCTCATTCGGCCGCTTGGCGGACGCCGCCCATCTCGGCCGCGGCGGCGAGGATCGCCTTGACGACATTGTGGTAGCCGGTGCAGCGACAGATATTGCCCTCGAGCTCGGCGCGCACCGTCGCCTCGTCGAGGTTGCTGCCGTGCCGGGCGATCATATCGACGGCCGTCATCACCATGCCGGGCGTGCAGAATCCGCATTGCAGCCCGTGATGCGCCTTGAATGCCGCCTGGACCGGATGAAGCTCGCCGTCCTTTGCCAACCCTTCGATGGTGGTGATCGATGAGCCTGCCGCTTGCACTGCAAGAATCGAACAGCTCTTAACCGACAGCCCGTCCATATGGATGACGCAGGCGCCGCACTGCGACGTCTCGCAGCCGACATGCGTCCCGGTCAGTCCAAGATTTTCGCGGATAAAGTGCACCAGTAGCGTCCGGTCATCGCACGTGCCGCTGACCTGGCGGCCGTTGACCGTCATCGTTATTTTCGCCATTTCGCTCCTCCGGGGTCGGTCGTGCCAACTTGAGCGCGGCTTCAATTCGGGTGACATGCGTCCACGCGACTGAAGTACGCGCCAACTGATATCTATGCCCTTGCCCGCGGGCCCGCTCCTCCCGGACTGACGCGGCGCTTTGTATCATTTGTCTTTTTTTGGAATGCCGCAACCGTTTCGGCCAACGCGCGACAAAAAAATTCCGCGGTGGCTGTGACTGCGGGAACAGCGCCTTCATGTTCCGTTCAGGAAACATCGCATTATCTGGCGCCGGGACCATTTCGGCCGCCCCGTGGACTTTCCCGGGCGGCTGTTTATTGTCCCGAATGCAAGTTCAAGTGGCGGAGACGTTCGTCGACCCGCCTTTCAATCCAGGGACGGACGAAGCGACAAGCTGAGATCCGTAGAGATCGGAGAGGACAATATGAAGAAAGCCATCGCACTGGTGCTGGTCGCCTTGTCGGTCGCAAGCTGCACGCAGACGGAAAAGGGCGCCGGCATCGGTGCTGCATCGGGCGCGATCATCGGCGGCGCCATCTCGAACGACGTGCGCGGCGCGGCTGTCGGCGCAGCCATCGGTGGCGTCGGGGGCGCGCTTATCGGCCATGCCACCGAACAGCCGGGCCAGTGCTACTACCGCGACCGCTACGGCCGCCGCTATATCGACCGTTGCTGATTGCCGTGGCAATCGCAGACCAGTGGCCCCGGAGCGATCCGGGGCTTTTTTATTGTCGGTAGCGAGGCGGCCCCGCCGGCTCCGAGCCACGGCAGCTTTAGCGTAAAGCCGCGTTGTTGTGCCTGAAGGACAACATAAAGAGTCCGTTTTGCCGAAAATCCGCCCCGAATCGTCGCTTCGGGGTGGATGCGGCAGCCCGTCATCGTTAACAGATAGAAAACTTTGTTCTGCTATAGTGGCCTGTGCCGCATATGCAGGCAGTTTGTTAAGAGTCGCCTGAAACGGGATGCGGAGAGCGATGTCTCCAGCACGGTCGAGTATTGCGCACTGGAAGGCAGCAACCGCGCTCGCAGTTGTCGCTTCGGCGCTGTTCGGCCCGTTTTCCATCGACCAGGCCCACGCCTTCAGGCTCTTCGGCATGCGCTTCTTCGAAAGCGACGAGGAAGAAGTCCAGGTCATCAACCCGGTCAACTACGCCCTGACATTCGAGGCCGGCACCGACGACAAGGAGCTGCGGGAGGCCATAGAGAACAGTTCGATGCTCTTCCAGGACCGGGAAAAGCCGGTCTCGGGCGATCTCGGCCTCGCGATCAAGGCACGCGACGACCGGGAGCGTATTCTCGCGGCCCTTTATGAGAAGGCCCGCTACGGCGGAACCGTAACCATTCTGGTCAACGGACAGAATATCGACAGCCTGCCACCCGATCCGTCCTTCCCCAAGGGCAAACCTGTGCCGGTTTCGGTCACGGTCATGCCCGGGCCGGCGTTTACGTTGGACTCGGTCAGATTCGAAGGTGATGCCGCCGGGCTCGACCCGGCCACTTACGATCTGAAGCGCGGCGCCCGCGCCGACTCGATATTGATAATCAAGGCGGGCGAGCAGATCGTGAACGATCTGAAGGAGCAGAGCCGCCCCCTGGCAAAGCTGACGGAGCGCAGCGTCGTCGCCGACCATGCCACGTCTACGGTCGACGTCACGATCAGCGCCGCCGGAGGACCGGTCGCGCCGGTCGGACAGCTCACGGTTACCGGCACGAAGACCGTCGACGCGGATTTCGTCAGGGATTATTCCCGCCTCAACCACGGCCGCCCCTACTCGCCGGAAAATATCCGCAAGGCCGCCGAGCGCCTGCGCCAGTTGAACGTTTTTTCGAGCGTCACGATCAAGGAAGCCGATGCGCTGACACCCGACGGCGCGATCCCAATGAACATCGAGGTGTCCGAAGGCAAGCACCGCTATTTCGGCTTCGGCGGCCAGGTCTCGACCACCGACGGCCTCGGCGTGCAGGGCTATTGGGGCCATCGCAACCTCTTTGGCCGCGCAGAATCCGTGCGAATAGAAGGCTCGGTCAACCGCATCGGCGAGACCACGGACGTCGGCGGCCTCGACTATTCCGCCGGTATCCTGTTCGCGAAACCTGGCGCCTTCGGGCCCGCATCGACCTTTACGGCAAGCCTCACGGCCAGCCTCGTCGACCCGGACGCCTACCGCGCAAAGATGATCACCGGGGCGGCCGGCGCGACATTCGAGCTTTCGCCGCAGGATACCTTCTCCGGCGGTGCGGAATTGAGCTGGGCCGACGTCGACGACGCTTTCGGCAAGAACTCCTACCTTACCGCCAGCATCCCGCTCGAATATGTCCGCGACACGCGCGACGACAAGTTGAACGCAACGGAAGGCTATCGAGCCCTGATCAACGCCAAACCGAGCTACGAGATCGAGGGGCAGACCTTCTTCAGTTCGTTCGAGGCCTCGGCTTCCGGCTTTTACGCGCTCGGCGACGAAAAGCGCTTCGTTCTTGCCGGCAAGCTCGGCGCGGGCGTGCTTGTCGGCGGCAACGAGCTTGTCGACATTCCGGCGCCTCGGCGCTTCTACCTCGGTGGCGGCGGGTCGGTGCGCGGCTATTCTTATCAGGAGATCAGCCCGCGCGACGAAAACAACGATATCACGGGCGGCCGCTCCTATGTCAGCGCCTCGCTGGAAGCGCGCATCGCGATTACCGACACGATCGGCATCGTCCCCTTCCTCGACGCCGGTACCGTTTCGGAAAACACGACCCCCGATTTCTCCGATATCCGCGCCGGCGCCGGCATCGGCCTGCGCTATGCCACCCCTTTCGGACCGATCCGGTTGGATTTTGCGGTCCCACTCAACAAATATCCAGACGGGACCGACTACGGCATCTACGCCGGCATCGGCCAGTCCTTCTGAATTGCGCCTGATTTCGTTGATAGTTCAGGCAGATATATTCCGCAGGCGACAAGGTCCCTAAGGATTCCGAAACGGCGTAAGTTGGTCTATGGGTAGGCTATGAATCAGGTCATCCGCTTCCTTCGATCCGGGCTGCGCTTTTTCTTTGCCGGCCTTGGCACTCTTGTGGTCCTGCTCCTGCTCATCATCGCCTTTGTCGGCTTCACGACGCCCGGCGCGCGGCTCGTCGCCTGGGCAATCGAGAAATATGCCGCAACGCCCGACCAGATCGTCCGGATCTCGGATCCGAGCGCCCTGTTGACCGGCGATTTCAGGGCTGGCTCGATCACGCTTTTCGATGGAAAGGGGATCTATGCGGAAATCCGCGACCTCTCGGTCAACTGGTCGCCAACCGAACTCCTGTCCATGCGGTTCGATGCGAGCCATATCTCGGCGGGTTCGGTCCGCGTCGAACGCACGCCCATTCCCTCGACCGAAACGAGGGAGGTACGCAGGAGTTTCGCACTGCCGGTCGAAGTGAAGATCGACGCCTTCGATCTCAAGGAGATCATGATCGGCAAAGCGATTGCCGGCGAGGATCAGTTCCTGACTGCGCGCGGCAAGGTCAACGCCACGAACTCGAGCATCGCCCTTGCCTTCGATGCCGCCGAGCGCGATCGCCCAGAGGCGCACGCCGTCGCGGACATCGTCTTCAATCCGGCCGGCAACCAGCTGAAACTGGAAGCGAATGTCTCCGAACCGAAAGGCGGGCTGCTTGCCAAGATGCTCCGCTTGCCGGGCGAGCCGGCTGTCGGTATCACCTTGACCGGAGAAGGGCCGCTTTCCGATTGGGCGGGATCGGGCACCGCCTCGCTTGACGGCAACGAGATCCTCCGGCTCGACGGACGCCATGTGCAGGCCGGGGACGGCATGCACCGGCTGGCCGTCTCCGGTGGCGGAGCCTTCGCGTCACTCGCGCCAGCGATCTTCCAGCCACTGTTCGAGGGAACGACGAGCATTGACGTGACGGCCGCCTTCGACGGATCGAGCAAGGTGGAGATCGAGGCCGGCAAGCTTTCGACCGGTGCACTGACCCTCAACGCCTCTGGAACGGTCAACAGCAAGGGCGAGAACAACCTCCAGGCAAGCCTTGCAGGCACCAACGGCGCCATCGACTTCCGCTGGCCGCTGAGGGAAGGCGGGTTGCGCGCGCTGATCAACAGCGCCAATCTGTCGCTGATCGGCGACGGTCAATCGGCGATCCTCGACATCGCCGCCGATCTCCCTTCCGTCTCTCTACCGGAGGTGAGCTTTGGCGCCATTCGGCTTTCGGCGCAAAGCGACGCCTTCAATCTGCAAACGCAATCCGGGCCGCTGAAGACGACGGTCGACGTCGGCGAAAGCCGTTTTGCAAGCGCGGATCTGGACCGGGCGATCAAGGCGCCGATGAAGCTCGACGGAACGATCGCTGTCGGGCCGGAGAACATCCGCTTCGATCCGCTGACGATCGAAAGCGCAAGCGTCGGCGGCACCCTCACCGGCAACCTGAACCGTGCCAATACGACGGTCGAGGTGGCCTTCAAGCTGTTCGCGGTGCCCGGTGTTCTGCCACCCGGCATCGCCGCAAAGTTCGATAATACGATTGCGGCAACAGGGAGCCTCGCGACCGGTGAGGACGGCAGCGTCCGGCTGAGCGGGCTGGAAGTCAAATCCGGAACCCTGGATGCTTCGGGCACCGTGACGCTCGCCGACCGCGCATTGACCGCGGATATCGCGGGCAATCTTCCCGATCTTGGCAAGCTTGTCGCCGACGCCCGCGGGGCGGCGGCGTTCCGTGCTTCGATCTCCGGTCCGCTCAACGAACTCGGCATCAAGGCGGAAATGACCTCCAGCGGTGCGACGCTGGCCGGCCGTACGCTGGAAGAACTCAGAATCAACGCCGATGCGACGGCGACGCCGAACAATCCTCGAGCCAAGCTGACCGCAACCGGAAGCCTCGGCGGCCAGGCGATTAATGCCGCGGCCGATGTGGTCTCCGAGAACGGCCGCACCTCGATCCCGACGCTGGAGGCGACGATCGGCAACAACCGGCTGACCGGCGCACTCGATCTGACGCCCGACTTCAAGCCGGACGGCACGATCGACTTCAACCTGCCCGATCTCGGCCTTCTGGCGGCGATGGCCGGCCAGACCGCGTCCGGCGATCTCGCCGGTACGGCAACAGTGCGCACCGTCAACGGCGTCACCTCGATCGCGCTCAAGGCCAGCGGCGGTAGCATCAGCCGCGATGCGCTGACGATTGCCAGGCCCACCGCCGACATCAGCATCACCGATATCGCCAGGCTGGCGATCCGGGGCAACATCGGTGCGGAAAGCCTCGGACAGGGGGAAAACCGCCTTTCGGGCCTCAATCTCGCCTTCGAGCAGCAGGCGGGACGGACCGGCTTCTCGATCGACGCTGCCTATGACGGCGCGGCGGTCGCGGCGACGGGCGACCTCGTAAGCAATGCCGGGCGCACGGAAATCCGCCTGGCGTCCTTCTCGGCAACGCCGAAGAAGGTCCCGCTGCAGCTTGCCGCGCCGACGACGATCGCGATCGAGAACGGCATCGTTCGCCTCGGCGACCTCACCATCCTTGCGTCGGACGGCACGATTGTCGTCGCGGGCACCGCCGGCGAGCAACTCGACATTTCGGCGCAAATCAACGCGCTGCCGGCCACCCTGATCAACACTTTCGCCCCGACGCTTGGCGCCGAGGGCGCAATCGGCGGCACGGTCGATGTCAGCGGGGCGGCAGCAGCGCCGGTGGTCGGGTATGACCTCGTCTGGAACGGCGCATCGATTGCGTCGGTTCGCTCCGCCGGCATCGTCGCGCAGGACGTCACCGCGAAAGGCACGATCACGGTTGCCGAAGGCGACGTCCGCTTCGATCCGCTGACGATCGAAAGCGGCGCCTTCCGTGGCAACGTCACCGGCCGCCTGGACCGGGCGAATGCGACCACCGAGGTGGCCTTCAAGCTCTTTGCAGAACCGCATCTGCTACCCCCCAACCTCGCGGCGAAATTCGACCGGACGATTGCGGTTTCCGGTAACGTCGCAACCGGCGAAGGCGGCAGCGTCAGGCTGAGCGCACTCGAACTCACCTCGGGCACCATCGACGCCCGCGGCACCGCCGCCCTTGCCGAAGGCGCCCTGACGGCGGCAATCGAAGGCACGCTGCCCAACCTCGGCAAGCTGCTTGCGGACGCACAGGGTACAGCCGCGTTCAGCGCCGACATCTCCGGTCCGCTCAACGAGCTCGGCATCAAGGCGGAAATGACCTCCAGCGGTGCGACGCTGGCCGGCCGTACGCTGGAAGAACTCAGAATCAACGCCGATGCGACGGCGACGCCGAACAATCCTCGAGCCAAGCTGACCGCAACCGGAAGCCTCGGCGGCCAGGCGATCAATGCCAGGGCCGATGTGGTCTCCGAGAACGGCCGCACCTCGATCCCGACGCTGGAGGCGACGATCGGCAACAACCGGCTGACCGGCGCACTCGATCTGACGCCCGACTTCAAGCCGGACGGCACGATCGACTTCAACCTGCCCGATCTCGGCCTTCTGGCGGCGATGGCCGGCCAGACCGCGTCCGGCGATCTCGCCGGTACGGCAACAGTGCGCACCGTCAACGGCGTCACCTCGATCGCGCTCAAGGCCAGCGGCGGTAGCATCAGCCGCGATGCGCTGACGATTGCCAGGCCCACCGCCGACATCAGCATCACCGATATCGCCAGGCTGGCGATCCGGGGCAACATCGGTGCGGAAAGCCTCGGACAGGGGGAAAACCGCCTTTCGGGCCTCAATCTCGCCTTCGAGCAGCAGGCGGGACGGACCGGCTTCTCGATCGACGCTGCCTATGACGGCGCGGCGGTCGCGGCGACGGGCGACCTCGTAAGCAATGCCGGGCGCACGGAAATCCGCCTGGCGTCCTTCTCGGCAACGCCGAAGAAGGTCCCGCTGCAGCTTGCCGCGCCGACGACGATCGCGATCGAGAACGGCATCGTTCGCCTCGGCGACCTCACCATCCTTGCGTCGGACGGCACGATTGTCGTCGCGGGCACCGCCGGCGAGCAACTCGACATTTCGGCGCAAATCAACGCGCTGCCGGCCACCCTGATCAACACTTTCGCCCCGACGCTTGGCGCCGAGGGCGCAATCGGCGGCACGGTCGATGTCAGCGGGGCGGCAGCAGCGCCGGTGGTCGGGTATGACCTCGTCTGGAACGGCGCATCGATTGCGTCGGTTCGCTCCGCCGGCATCGTCGCGCAGGACGTCACCGCGAAAGGCACGATCACGGTTGCCGAAGGCGACGTCCGCTTCGATCCGCTGACGATCGAAAGCGGCGCCTTCCGTGGCAACGTCACCGGCCGCCTGGACCGGGCGAATGCGACCACCGAGGTGGCCTTCAAGCTCTTTGCAGAACCGCATCTGCTACCCCCCAACCTCGCGGCGAAATTCGACCGGACGATTGCGGTTTCCGGTAACGTCGCAACCGGCGAAGGCGGCAGCGTCAGGCTGAGCGCACTCGAACTCACCTCGGGCACCATCGACGCCCGCGGCACCGCCGCCCTTGCCGAAGGAGCCCTGACGGCGGCAATCGAAGGCACGTTGCCCAACCTCGGCAAGCTGCTTGCGGACGCACAGGGTACAGCCGCGTTCAGCGCCGACATCTCCGGTCCGCTCAACGAGCTCGGCATCAAGGCGGAAATGACCTCCAGCGGTGCGACGCTGGCCGGCCGCGCGTTGACGGACTTGATGATCAATGCCGACGTGACAGCCAAGCCCGGCAGCCCGCAGGCGAAACTGACCGCAACCGGCGCGCTCGGCGGCCAGGCGATCAATATCCGGACCGATGTGGTGTCCGAGAACGGCCGCACCTCGATCCCGACGCTGGAGGCGACGATCGGCGACAACCGGCTGACCGGCGCCCTCAATCTCACGCCTGACTTCAAGCCGGACGGAACAATTGATTTCAACCTGCCCGATCTCGGCCTGCTGGCCGCGATGGCCGGCCAGACCGCATCCGGCGACCTCGCCGGTACGGCAACAGTGCGCACCGTCAACGGCGTCACCTCGGTGTCAGTCAAGGCAAGCGGCAGCGGCATCAAACGCGACGCCCTGACGATCGCAAGGCCTGTTGCCGACATCAGCATCGCCGATGTTGCCGCGCTCGCGATCAGGGGCAGCGTCCGGGCGGACAGCATCGCGCAGGGCGCAAATCGTGTTTCGGGCCTCAATCTGACTTTCGAACAGCAGGGTGGCAGGACGGGTTTTTCGATCGACGGAAACTATGACGGTAGCCCGCTCGCGGCGAAGGGTGATCTTTCGAGCGCTGCAGGCCGTACGGAAATCCGCCTCGCCTCCTTGTCGGCGACGCCGAGACAAATTCCGTTGAGGCTAGCCAAGCCCACCGTCGTGGCGATCGACAACGGCTTCGTGCGTCTCAACGACATTGTCATTCAGGCGTCAAGGGGTACCATCACGGTCACCGGCACAGCAGGGCAAAGGCTCGATATCTCGGCGCGACTGAACGCGTTGCCTGCTGCGCTGATCAACACCTTCGCGCCCACCCTTGGCGCGGAAGGCACGATCGCCGGAACAGTCGACATCGACGGCAGACCGGCCGCTCCGGTGGTCGCATACGATCTCAGATGGAGCGGTGCGTCCGTGGCGGCAGTGCGTTCCGCCGGGGTCGGCGCTGTCGACATCTCCGCGAACGGCAGGCTCGTCAACAATCGCGTCACGCTCGACACAGAGCTGTCCGGTGCTTCCGGCCTTTCCCTCCGGGGCGGCGGTACGGTGGAACTCGGTGGTACGATGCCGCTTTCGATGAGATTTTCGGGCAACGTGCCGTTCGCGCTGCTTGCCAATATGATGGCGCAAAACGGCTTCACGCTCACCGGTTCCGCGACAGTCGATCTTTCCCTTTCCGGTTCCGCAAGGGCGCCGCAGATCAACGGAACGATCAGGACGGCAGGCGGCAGGCTGGTCGACGTCCGTCGCAACCTCGCTCTCAACGACCTGACCGCAAACGTCACGCTCGACGGCAGGCAGGCAACCATTTCGAGGCTTTCCGCCAATCTCGCCACCGGCGGCTCGATCGAGGCAAGCGGAACGATCGGGATTGCGGCCGGCTCGAATTTTCCGGCGGATTTGAGAATTCGCCTGAACAATGCGAGCTATGTCGACGGCACGCTCTTTACCGCAAATCTTACCGGCGATCTGACGCTTAGGGGCCCGCTCGTGGCGACGCCGGTGCTCGGCGGAAGGCTGACGATCCGCCGCGCGGCAATCACCGTTCCGGAGAAACTGCCAACGTCGCTCACTGCGATCGACATCACGCACAGGAACGCCCCGGCCAAGGTGCAGCAGATGGCAAGGACCCTGCACAGGAACACCTCCGCAGGGGCCAACGCCAGTGGTGTCATTGCCTTCGATCTTGTTGTCAGCGCTCCCGGACAGTTTTTCGTGCGCGGGCGCGGCATCGACGCAGAGCTCGGCGGCGAGCTGACAATCCGCGGCACCGCCGTGCAGCCGATCGTTTCCGGCGGCTTCGACATGCGGCGCGGGCGGCTCGAAATTCTCGGCAAGCGCCTCACCTTTACGCGAGGGCGGATCGGTTTCGGCGGCGACCTGATTCCGACGCTCGACCTCGACGCCACGTCGAGCGCCGGTTCGACGACCATCACCGTCAACGTCTCGGGCCTCGCCAACAATCCGCAGGTGACGTTCTCGTCCTCGCCGGCGCTGCCCCAGGACGAAATACTGGCGCGCCTCATCTTCAACCGGTCGCTCAACAACCTGTCGGCATTCCAGATCGCCCAACTCGCGTCGGCCGTCAGTCAGCTTGCCGGCGGCGGCTCGACCTCGCTACTCGACGGCTTGCGCAACAAGCTTGGCGTCGACGATCTTGATGTGACGACCGACGAGAGTGGCGGCACCCAGGTGCGCGCCGGCAAGTACCTGAACGACCGGACCTATCTCGAATTGCAACAGGGCTCGGGCGCCAGCGCCGGCAAGGCCGTGATCAATCTCGATGTCGGCAGAGGCGTCAAGCTGAGAGGTGAAGCGGGCGGAGACGGATCGGCAGCAGGCGGCGTCTTCTTCGAGAGGGAGTATTAGAGCAATTCCAGGAAAAGTGTGTAGCGGTTTTCCGTCCGGAATTGCGTAGTTTCAACGAGTTAGATCATTCAGTGTTTCAATGAAACAATGAATGATCTAGCCGGGCCTTCGTGTTACCCTCGCTTCCGGACCGAACAGCGGGGTGGCAGCTTGCGGCAAGGCGCGCATCAAGCAGCGTTTCGATCGACGCCGAACGCGTCCAATACCTCGCTCTCGTCAATGGCGGTGAACAGCGCCCAGATGTGCCCGAACGGATCGATGAGGGCGCCGACCCGATCTCCCGTCGGCAGCGTTTCGGCGGCATTGCGCAGGCTCGCGCCAGAACCGATCGCCCGCCCCAGCACCCGATCCACATCGTCGACATGGAGCTCGAGGATGGCCGCGGTCGTGCCGAGCGCATGTGGCGACCGCGGTCCGCCAAGCCCCGGCTCGGCATCCCGGCGCGGATTGGCGCCAGCGACGCGGAAGACGGAATCGCCGATGCAAAGGTCGGCGCTCGTCAGGATGCCACTCCATTCATGGCGCTGCAGAAGGTCGGCGCCGAAGACGTCACGATAGAACGCGATTGCTCGCTCCTCGTCTCCATGCCTGACGAACAGCTTTATGCAAATCTGCCGTGCCCGGCCGCCATTGTACATGGCCATGACAACCTCCCAAGGATCGCGATCAACGTGATCGTCTGCACCGCATGATTCCTCAAATCGGAATCGACTTGAGGAATCATGCAGCAATTCAACGTGGTCCGGTGACCTTTACGCATCTCAAAAGACGCGCGGCGTAGTGAACGAGAACGGATGCGGGCGGACGCCGCGCACTTTCCTCATGCCTCTCATTTTCGCTGAGGTGAAACACTTTACAGAGGAATCGGAACAAATCAAGAACAAATCAACTTTGCGTCCGAGAAAAAATGGACGGCGCTTTGGCGCCGGGAGTTGCCACATCATTCCATCGCTAAGTCGCCTCCCATTCGCGGGAACGTACCGCCGCGTCAGAACGCTCCGCTCATCTTGCTGGTCTTCAGTAGGATATTGGTCTCGGTCACGGTGATGCCGTCGATGAGTCGAATGCGCCTCAGCGTTTCATCGAAACTGACGAGGTCGCGATCCTCGAGCTCGGCAATAAAATCCCACCGTCCGTTGGTGCTGTGCAGCGCCCTGACCTGCGGCAAGCCGCGCAATTGATCCGCGACACGATCGGCCATCTTGCCGTGAACTTCGATCATGACGACGGCGCGCACACCGGACGCCGGAATTTCCGAGCCGGTCCGGATCGTGAAGGCCGCAATCGTTCCATTTGCAACCAGCCGATCGATGCGCGCGGCAACGGTCGCACGCGACACGCCCGTCATCGCCGAAAGCGTCGAGACCGGTGTGCGCGCATTCTGTCGGAGCGCGCTGATGAGGGTTTGGTCGAGATCGTCCATGCTTCTCAATTTGGAAAATTGACCTTATCAATATGCCGAGTATAGCCTTCCAATCGACAGTTTTCCATCTTTTTGCTGCCACGCCTTTTGACCATAATCCGCGCCATTCTTGCGTGAATCAGAGGAAGGAAAACGGCGGAAATGAAGACCATAACCTTGATCGGCGCACCCATCGAAGAAGGCTCCGGGCGGCGCGGCGCGGCCATGGGCCCGACGGCGCTGAGGATCGCCGGCATCGACACGGTTCTGGCCGAACTCGGCCATACGGTTCACGACGAAGGCGATGTCCGGCCGCTGCCGGCGCGCGACCTCGCTAATCATCCGGGCGCCAATAACCTGCAGATGGTCGCAGCCTTCGCCCGCGCGCTGCACGACGGCGTGCATGACGCCGCTCGCAAGGGACATTTCCCGATCATCCTCGGTGGCGACCACGCGCTTTCCATGGGCAGCGTCTCGGGTATGGCCCGCTACGCGGACGAGGTCGGCCGGCCGCTTTTCGTGCTCTGGCTCGATGCGCATGCCGACTTCAATTCGCCCGACACGTCGCCCTCCGGCAACATGCATGGCATGCCGGTCGCCTTTTTCTGCGGCGAGGCCGAGTTCGCCCCGATCCTCGCCGGCGATCGGCCGCTGGTCGACCCGAAGAAGGTCTATCAGATCGGCATTCGCTCGGTCGATGCGCGCGAGCGCGAGGAGATCGCCGAGCACGGCGTCAATGTCTACGACATGCGCGCCGTCGACGAACTCGGCATCGCCCAGATCATGCGCCAGATCCTCGATGAGGTCCGCGCCGCCAACGGCCTCTTGCATGTGAGCCTGGACGTCGATTTCATGGATCCGGAAATTGCGCCCGGCGTCGGCACCACCGTTCCGGGCGGCGCGACATTCCGCGAAGCCCACCTGATCATGGAGATGCTCTGCGACAGCGATCTCGTCTCGTCGCTCGACGTCGTCGAACTCAACCCCTTCCTCGACGACCGCGGCAAGAGCGCCCGCATCCTGGTCGAGCTAACGGCAAGCCTTTTCGGTCGCCGCATTCTTGATCGGCCGACCCGCAGCGCCTGAAGGTAACTGAGACGTCCCGGCGATCCGCGCATGACCCACGAGGCGCGCGGCGCCACGATACAACCCGGAGGATCGTTTATGACAACAACTGAGGCCCTGATCGAAACCGAATACCGGCTGGGCGCCCATAACTACAAACCACTCGACGTCGTGCTTTCGCGCGGCGAGGGGGTCTACGTCTGGGATATCGACGGCAATCGCTATCTTGACTGCCTCTCGGCCTATTCCGCCGTCAACCAGGGCCATTGTCATCCAAAGATCTTCAAGGCGATGATCGAGCAGGCGCAGAAGCTGACGCTCACCTCGCGCGCCTTCCGCAACGACCAGCTCGCGCATTTCTATGAGGAGATCGCGGCGCTTACCGGCTCGCACAAGGTGCTGCCGATGAACTCCGGCGCCGAGGCGGTCGAGACCGCCATCAAGGCGGTGCGCAAGTGGGGATACGAGGTCAAGGGCGTCGCCGGCGACAAGGCGGAGATCATCGTTTGCTCCAACAATTTCCACGGCCGCACCATGGGCATCGTCGGCTTTTCGACCGATCCGGACGCCCGCAGCGGCTTCGGGCCCTTTGCGCCCGGCTTCAAGGTCGTCCCCTTCGGCGACATCGATGCCTTCCGCGAAGCGATCAGCGAAAACACCGTCGCCTTCCTGGTCGAGCCGATCCAGGGCGAGGCCGGCGTGATCGTGCCGCCGGCCGGATATTTCGCCGGCGTGCGCGAGCTCTGCACGAAACATGGCATCACGCTCATTCTCGACGAAATCCAGACCGGTCTCGGCCGCACGGGCAAGCTGCTTGCGGAAGAGCATGAAGGCATCGAGGCGGATGTGACGCTGATCGGCAAGGCGCTGTCCGGCGGCTTCTATCCGGTCTCGGCCGTGCTTTCGAATTCGGAAGTGCTCGGTGTCCTGAAACCCGGCCAGCATGGCTCGACTTTCGGCGGCAATCCGCTTGCCTGCGCGATTGCCCGGGCGGCGCTGAAGGCGCTCACGGAAGAGGGCATGATCGAAAACTCCGCCCGGATGGGCGAGCGCTTCCAGAACGGCCTGCGCGATGTTCGCTCCAACATCATCAAGGATGTTCGCGGCCGCGGCCTCATGCTCGCGGTCGAGCTGGTTCCGGAAGCCGGCGGCGCCCGCAAATATTGCGAGGCCCTGAAGGCGCGCGGCATTCTCGCCAAGGACACCCATGGCGACACGATCCGCATCGCGCCGCCGCTTGTCATCACCGAGGACCAGGTCGACTGGGCGGTAGAACATTTCGCGGCCGTACTCGCCTCCGCATAAAAACTATACCTCCGATCCGTCTCGACATCGGGGCGGATCGGCCGCTCCGCAAAAGCAAGTCTTAACGAATCCCGGCTTAGAATAGCTCCCCAAAGCGCAAAACGGGTTCCCCGCGCATGATGCAGCTTGCGCCTCGCCGGATGTCCTCGGCGGATCTAACGGCACCTCCTATCGGCTGGAACCTGCGCTTGCTCGCAGCATCCGCGGGAGGCGTCGACCGGAAAGCTGGAGGGACCTTCGATGACAGGCACATTGAGAACGGCCGGATTTGACGGCGAAACGCTGGAAATCATAGCGTTCCGCCTTCACGATCAGGAATTTTGCGTCAAGACCACGACGATCCGAGAAATCCGCGGCTGGGCACCGTCGACACCCATCCCGCATTCGCCGCCTGAAGTCATCGGCGTGATGAACCTGCGCGGCACGGTGATCCCGATCATCGACCTTGCTCACAAGCTCGGAATGAAGTCGACCGTCGCCAACGAGCGCAGCGCGATCGTCGTCGCCGAGGTGCACAACATGGTCATCGGCCTCGTCGTCGACCGGGTCTCCGACATTTTGACGGTCCAGGGCAGCCAGGTTCAGCCTGTGCCGGAAGTAACGGCCTCCTTCGACAAGAGCTTTGCCGAAGGCATCATCGCCAATGAATCGGGTATGATCTGCTTCCTCAACCTTTCCCGCATGTTCAAGGAACGGGACGTGGAAGACCTCGCCGCCTGAGGTTTCGCCGGTTATTCGATAAGGGGCCGTCTCGCTCGCGCTGAGGCGGCCTTTTTCATCGGGCGACGGCAACCGGATAATCCGCCACGACCGAGAAATAAGGGTGGGCACAACAAGGCAGCCCTCGCTTGTTCGGGGCGCGTTGGTCTTGCTTTGAGTGATGCTACGCCGCTTCCGGACGACGAATCTTCGAAGCCGCCTCAAGTACCAGCGGGTTCAGCCCTTCGCCGCCATGATCGATATGCTCGAAGAGTTTGCGCCGCATGCGCGGCTCCCAATATTTGTTGATATGGGTCGCAACGCCCTCAGCCGCTTCCGCTGCCGGCTGGCTCTTGAAGAACGTGGCGATCTGGTTGGCCATGTAGATGAGCTTGGCATTGGTATCAGGCGACATCGGCAACAGCTCCGGAATGTATGCGCGCGGCATGGGTGAAGATTTCGAATTCATCGCCGCGCACCAGCGCGATAAGCGTCATGCCCGCCTCTTCCGCCGTGCGAATGGCGAGCGCCGTCGGCGCCGAAATGGCAATGATCACCGGGCTCCCGATGATCGCGGTTTTCTGGACCATCTCGACCGATACGCGCGAGGTTACGACGACGGCACCCTCATCGCCCTTGAAACCGGCGCGCGCCGCCGCACCCACGAGCTTGTCGAGCGCATTGTGGCGTCCGACATCCTCGCGCACCGCAATCAGGCCTTTTCCCGGAACATAGAACGCTGCGCCATGCACGGCGCGTGTTTCGAAGTGCAGCGGCTGCTGGCCGTTGAGAAGAGCGACGGACTTGACGACGTCAGCCTGCGACAGCCTAAGCTTCGCCCCCGAGACATCCGGAGTGTGGCGGACAGCCTGCTCGATCGATTCGATGCCGCAAAGGCCGCAGCCGACCGGACCGGCCATGTGCCGGCGCCGCTGCCGCAGCATGTCGTTTTCTTCGTCACGAAGCCTGATCTGCAGGTCGATGCCCTTGTCCTCGGCCACGACATCGACAGCCTCGATCTGGTCCGGCTCGGTAACGATGCCTTCGGTCAGGCTGAAGCCGACGGCAAAATCCTCGAAGTCGGCGGGCGTCGCCATCATCACCGCGTGCGTCGAGCCGCCATAGGTCAGCGCGATCGGCGTCTCCTCGGGCACTACTCGTGACCCGGCCACAAGGGCCCCGCCGCGGCGCGCAGCTTCGGCCACCTTCACGCTTGTCTTGATACCGGTCATGCGACGTGCTCCCGCGCTCGCCTACTCCGCCGCCTCCAGCTTGCCGCTGATGCGGCGCGACTGCCGGGCCTGGTCGTCATATTCGCGCTGCCAGTCGGAGGGACCGTTCGAGGGCGAGACCTGCACGGCCGTCACCTTGTATTCCGGGCAGTTGGTCGCCCAGTCGGTGAAGTCGGTGGTGATGACGTTCGCCTGCGTCGTCGGGTGATGGAAGGTGGTGTAGACGACGCCCGGTGCGACGCGATCGGTGATGAGAGCGCGCAGCGTCGTTTCGCCCGAACGGCTGGCGAGCCTGACCCAGTCGCCATCGCGAATGCCGCGCTGCTCGGCATCGTGCGGATGGATCTCCAGCCGGTCTTCCGCATGCCAGACGACGTTCTCGGTGCGCCGCGTCTGGGCGCCGACATTGTACTGGCTGAGGATACGGCCGGTGGTCAAAAGCAGCGGGAAGCGCGGACCGGCCTTCTCGTCGGTTGCGACGAATTCGGTGCGGATGAACTTGCCCTTGCCGCGAACGAAGCCGTCGACATGCATGATCGGTGAACCAAGCGGCGCCTTCTCGTTGCAAGGCCACTGCACCGAACCCATCTTGTCCAGATAGTCGTAGGAGACCATTGCGAAGGTAGGCGTCGTCGCGGCGATCTCGTCCATGATCTCGGACGGATGGCGGTAGTTCCAGTCAAGCCCGATAGCCTGGGCGAGCTTCTGCGTCACCTCCCAATCGGCATAGCCGTTCTTCGGGCTCATTACGCGGCGAACGCGGTTGATCCGCCGCTCGGCATTGGTGAAGGTGCCGTCCTTCTCGAGGAAGGTCGAGCCCGGCAGGAAGACGTGCGCGTAGTTGGCCGTTTCGTTGAGGAAGAGGTCGTGCACGACGACGCACTCCATCGCGGCAAGGCCGGCAGCGACATGCTTGGTGTCCGGATCCGACTGCAGGATATCCTCGCCCTGGATGTAGAGCGCCTTGAAGGTGCCCTCGACGGCGGCATCGAGCATGTTGGGGATGCGCAGGCCCGGCTCGTTGTTGAGCGTAACGCCCCAGAGTTTCTCGAAGATGTCGCGCGTCGCGTCATCGGAGATGTGCCGGTAGCCGGGCAATTCATGCGGGAACGAGCCCATGTCACACGAGCCCTGCACGTTGTTCTGGCCGCGCAGCGGATTGACGCCCACGCCTGGCCGGCCGATGTTGCCGGTCACCATGGCGAGGTTGGCGATCGCCATGACGGTCGTCGAGCCCTGGCTGTGCTCGGTGACACCGAGGCCGTAATAGATCGCGCCGTTGCCGCCGGTGGCGTAAAGTCGCGCGGCGCCGCGGACGAGCTCTGCCGGGACACCGGTATAGGCCTCGGTCGCTTCCGGGCTGTGATAGGGCTCGGCGACGAAGGCCGCCCAATCCTCATACTCCGACCAGTCGCAGCGCTCGCGGATAAAGGCTTCGTTGGCGAGCCCTTCGGTGACGATGACATGGGCGAGCGACGTCAGGATGGCGACGTTGGTGCCGGGCTTCAGCGGCAGGTGGTAAGAGGCCTCGACATGGGCCGAGCGGACGAGGTCGATCCGGCGCGGATCGATGACGATCAGCTTGGCGCCCTCGCGCAGCCGCTTCTTCAGCCGCGAAGCGAAGACCGGGTGGCCGTCGGTCGGGTTGGCGCCAATGATGATCGCGACATCCGTATGCTCGACGCTGTCGAAATCCTGCGTGCCGGCGGACGTGCCGAAGGTCTGGTTGAGACCGTAGCCGGTCGGTGAATGGCAGACGCGGGCGCAGGTATCGACATTGTTGTTGCCGAAGCCGGCGCGCACCAGCTTCTGTACAAGATAGGTCTCCTCGTTGGTGCAGCGCGACGAGGTGATGCCGCCGACGGAATCGCGGCCATATTGATATTGGATACGGCGGAACTCGGAAGCGATATGCGCGAACGCCTCTTCCCAGGTAACCTCGCGCCAGGGATCGGTGACCTTCTCGCGGACCATCGGATTGAGGATGCGGTCCTTATGGCTCGAATAGCCGTAGGCGAAACGCCCCTTGACGCAGGAATGCCCGCGGTTCGCCTGGCCGTCCTTCCATGGCACCATCCGCACCAGTTCCTCGCCGCGCATTTCCGCCTTGAAGGAGCAGCCGACGCCGCAATAGGCGCAGGTGGTGACGACCGAATGTTCCGGCTGGCCGATCTCGATCACGGATTTTTCGGTAAGCGTCGCCGTCGGGCAGGCCTGCACGCAGGCGCCGCAGGACACGCATTCCGACGAAACGAAATCCTCGTCCATGCCCGCGGCAACACGCGAATCGAAGCCGCGCCCGCCGATCGTCAGCGCGAAGGTGCCCTGCACCTCCTCGCAGGCGCGAACGCAGCGCGAGCAGACGATGCATTTCGCCGGATCAAAGGTGAAATAGGGATTGGATTCGTCCTTCGGCGCCCATTTGAGGTTGATCTCGCCGCCATTGTTGCGTGCCTTGACGTGGTTGGAACCGTCATAGCCGTAACGCACGTCGCGCAGACCCACAGCGCCGGCCATGTCCTGCAATTCGCAATCGCCATTGGCCGCGCAGGTGAGGCAGTCGAGCGGGTGGTCGGAGATATAGAGCTCCATCACCCCGCGACGCACATCCTTGAGCCGCTTGGTCTGAGTGGAAACCACAATCCCCGGCGCCACCGGCGTCGTGCACGAGGCCGGCATGCCGGCGCGTCCCTCGATTTCCACGAGACAGAGGCGGCAGGAACCAAAGGCTTCCATCATGTCGGAGGCGCAGAGCTTCGGCACCTCGACGCCGGCTTCCATCGCCGCGCGCATGATCGAGGTGCCCTCCGGTACCGTGATCTCGCGCCCGTCGATGGTCAGCGTCACCTGCTTTTCGGATTTGGAAGCAGGAGTGCCGTAGTCGATTTCATGAATGAGAGACATTTAGGCCTCCTGAGAAATTGCGTTCAGGGAGAGATCACCCCCCTCTGCCCTGCCGGGCATCTCCCCCACAAGGGGGGAGAATGGATGTGGCACGCTCGGCGTCTCCACTGGGGCATTCCGCTCGCAGAAGCGTTTCGGTTGGAGCGGATATCCTGCCGCGAACCGATCTCCCCCCTTGTGGGGGAGATGGCCGGCGGGCCAGAGGGGCGTATACGTCGTCACCATCATTCCGCCGCCTCCACCGCCGGTACCGGCTCAAAATCCTCCGGGAAATGCGTCATCGCGCTCATCACCGGATAGGGCGTGAAGCCGCCGAGTGCGCAGAGGGAGCCGAACTTCATCGTGTTGCAGAGATCGGCAAGCAGTTTCCGGTTCTTCTGCGGATCGATGCCGGCCGCGATGTTGTCCGCGACCTCGACGCCGCGTATCGAGCCGATACGGCAGGGCGTGCACTTGCCGCAGCTTTCGACTGCGCAGAACTCCATGGCGAAGCGCGCCTGTTTCAGCATGTCGGCCGTATCGTCGAAGACGACGATGCCGGCGTGGCCGATCAAGCCATCCTTGGCCGCGAAGGCCTCGTAGTCGAACGGCGTGTTGAACAGCGAGCGCGGGAAATAGGCGCCGAGCGGACCGCCGACCTGCACCGCCTTGACCGGCCGGCCACTCGCCGTGCCGCCGGCAATGTCGTCGACAAGCTCGCCGAGCGTCAGACCGAAGGCGGTTTCATAGAGGCCGCCATGCTTGACGTTGCCGGCGATCTGGATCGGGATCGTCCCGCGCGACCGACCCATGCCGAAGTCGCGGTAGAAGCCTGCCCCCTTGTCGAGGATCACCGGCACGGAGGCGAGCGAGATGACGTTGTTGATGACGGTCGGGCAGTCGAAGAGCCCCTTGTGCGCCGGAAGCGGCGGCTTGGCGCGAACGATGCCGCGCTTGCCTTCGAGGCTGTTCAGGAGCGAGGTTTCCTCGCCACAGACATAGGCGCCTGCACCGGTCCTGACCTCCATGTCGAAGGCGTGGCTGGAACCGAGCACCGAAGATCCGAGCACGCCGGCCGCGCGGGCGATTTCGATCGCCTCGCTCATGACGGCGATCGCATGCGGATATTCGGAACGCGTGTAGACGTAGCCCCTGGTGGCGCCGGTCGCGATGCCAGCGATCGCCATGCCCTCGATCAGGACGAAGGGGTCTCCCTCCATGATCATCCGGTCGGCGAAGGTGCCGCTGTCGCCCTCGTCGGCATTGCAGACGATGTATTTCTGCGCACCTTGCGCTTCGAGCACCGTCTTCCACTTGATGCCGGTCGGGAAGCCGGCGCCGCCGCGCCCGCGAAGTCCGCTCTCGGTCACCTCCGCGACGATCGCAGCAGGCTGCATGGCCACCGCTTTTTCAAGGCCACGCAGGCCGCCATGGGCGCGATAGTCGTCGAGCGAGACGGGATCGGTGACGCCGCACCGGGCGAAGGTCAGCCGCGTCTGGTTCTTGAGGAAGGGAATTTCTTCGGTCTTGCCAAGACAAAGCGGATGCGCGCCGCCAGAGAGCAGCCCGGCATCGAGAAGTGAAGGCACGTCGCGCGCCTTCACCGGCCCATAGGCGATGCGGCCCCCGGCCGTTTCGACCTCGACCAGCGGCTCCAGCCAGTGCATGCCGCGCGAGCCGTTGCGGACGATCGTCGCGTCGAGCCCACGCGCGGCGAGCTCGTCGGCCATCGCCGTCGCCACCTTTTCGGCGCCGAGCGCCAGCACGGCGGCATCACGAGGGATGTAGATCTTCACGGTCATCGGCGCGCCTCCGCAACCAGCGCTTCGAGCTCTGCGTCGTCGACCCGGCCATGCACCTCGCCGTCGAGCATCGCCGACGGCGAGCAGGAACAGAGCCCGAGACAGTAGACCGGCTCGAGCGTCACCGCTCCGTCCGGCGTGGTCTCGTGGAAATCGATGCCGAGCAGCGACTTGGCGCGTTCGGCCAGCCGGTCGCCGCCCATCGATTGGCAGGCTTCGGCACGACAGAGTTTCAAGACGTGGCGTCCCGCGGGGTGCTCACGGAAATCATGATAGAAGGTGACGACGCCATAGACCTCGGCGCGCGAAAGATTGAGCTCGCGCGCAATCACCGGCAAGCACTCCTCAGGCACATAGCCGAATTCGTCCTGGATCTCGTGCAGGATCGGAAGAAGTGGCCCTTCGAGCCCCTTGAGTTCACCGACAATCGCCTGCGTACGCTCAGCCACGTCTGCGCGCGGCAGCTGAATATTCACGCGAAGAGCCCTCCCGGCTCGCGGCGCTCTGCGCTGCCAGGTGTTTCCCGACCGTCATCGCGCCGAATTATCAACCACTTGGCAAAGATCAAAGCCTCCTAGGTCTTTGCCCATGGAGTCAAGCTTCGCGCTTATGGCCCGAAGGGTCAATAATGCTGTTCCGTTGATTGATAGAAAAAATCTATTGAGTTTTGTTGCGTTCGGCGAGGATGCGCGCCTCATGCAGTAGCGCGGAGACCAGCGGCGTAAAGGGCTCGCGGTAGGTGGCGACCAGCCCGACGGTGTGATGGACATCCGGATCGACGATCGGGATCATCCGGATGTCCTCGTGAAAGCCAAATGATTTCGCGACGTTAAACGGCATGATGCTCGCCCAGCGGCCGGTGCGCACATGGGAGAAAAGCACGATCATCGAATTCGATTCGAGCGTCGGGCTGGCGATCGCGCCGGCTTCGGCAAAATGCTGATTGATGATACGGCGGTTCTGCATGTCGGCAGTCAATAGACAAAGCCGAACGTTGCTGACTTCCTTCCAGGTCACGCTTTTGCGATCCGACAGCGGTG
Organism: Sinorhizobium mexicanum; assembly: GCF_013488225.1. Taxonomy (NCBI): domain Bacteria; kingdom Pseudomonadati; phylum Pseudomonadota; class Alphaproteobacteria; order Hyphomicrobiales; family Rhizobiaceae; genus Sinorhizobium; species Sinorhizobium mexicanum. Next base: position 3,989,743 of record NZ_CP041238.1, read on the forward strand.
TGCCGGAGGCGGTAACCAGATGATATTGCTCGATCTGTAGCGGCACGCTCGTCACCCGGCCGAGCGGCTCGTTCTCCAGATAGGTCAAACCGGCATCGATCTCGAGGTTTTCGAGAAGCCCCAGAATCTGCAACGATGTGGTCGAAAGCACGGAGAAAGTGACGTCCGGATGCTTTTCCTGGAAGGGTGCGGTGATCATCGGCACCATGGCAAGCGTTGTCGGGATCGCGGCCAGCCGGATGTGCCCCGACAAACCCGTGCGCGCCGCGCGCATCTCCTCGCGCATGGTCCGGGTGTCGCTGACGATCCGCCGCGCCCATTCAAGCACTCGCTGGCCCTCGGGCGTCAGACCCTGGTAACGCGATCCGCGGTTGACGAGCATGACGCCGAGTTGGTCCTCAAGTTGCCGGATCGCCGCCGACAGCGTCGGCTGCGTGACGCCGCATTCCTCCGCAGCCCGGCCAAAATGCCGTTCGCGAGCAAGTGCGAGAAAAAATTCCAGCTTGTCGATCATGCCTGACCTTTAGAGTGGCGATTGAATCGGCCCCTCACCCTAACCCTCTCCCCGTCGAGACGGGGAGAGGGGACTGAGACGCCGCCCGCTTGTCCCTTCGCCCCGCATGCGGGGCGAAGGTGCCGGCAGGCGGATGAGGGGCGGAAACCGCCATGGCTTTAGCAGATAAGTTGCCCCCCGTTCACCTCCAGCACCTGTCCGGTGATGTAGCCCGAAAGCGCATGCGAGGCGAGGAAGAGATAGGCGGGCGCGCAATCTTCGGCGGTGCCGAGCCGCGCCAGCGGGATCGTCTTGCGCGTCGCCTCCAGCTTCTCCGGCGATGAATAGCGCTCGTGGAAATCGGTCGCGATCGTTCCCGGCGAGACACAGTTGACGCGGATGCCCTCCGGCGCCAGCTCGCGTGCCAGTGCCTTCGAATAGGTCGCGACGAAGGCCTTGGTCGCAGAGTAGATCGACGAGCCGGCGCTGCCGCCGGTTGAGGCGGAGATCGACACGGTGTTGACGATCGCAGGATGGGTGCCCTTGCGCAGCAGCGGCAATACTGCGCGCGTCATTTCGACGACCGACGTCTGATTAAGCTGCACGACGGTGCGATAGTCTTCATCGGTCAGGTCGGCGGCAGGGAAACGCCCGACCATCGTGCCGGCATTGTTGATGAGGACATCGACACGGTCGAACCGCTCGCGGACGGCATCCGCCAGGCTTTCGACACCTCCGGCGGCAAGAAAATCGGCGGCACAAAGAAATGCCCTGCCCTCGGTTGCGGCCAATTCGAGAAAATCGTGACGCTCGCGGGCGGCTGTCCTGCCCATGTGGACGAGGACATGCGCGCCGCAGTCGAGAAATTGTCGCGCAACCTCCAGCCCGATCCCCCGGCCACCGCCGGTCACCACTACGTTCATGCCCCTGAACAAGGCCGGATGAAACATGCCTTCCCCCTCTGCCCCACGATCCCGGTCCGGATCACAAGCGCCGATCAACAATCATAAAGTTGGAGCAGAATGCGGGAGAAAAAAGTGCCCAGCGTCCTTTCTCCCACCCTGACAGACCAACAGGCTCGCCCATCCACCGCCGGATTGCAACACGGGCGCGTCAGCGATTGCCGCGAAACCAGCATCGTGCAAAAACGCTGGCTTCTGAAATTGCAAGGGTTTCGTTTTTGCATATTATGAAAGAAAACGAAAACGAGGGAGCCGAGATGTATCTCAGCGGGCGGCAAGCGGAAATTCTGGAGCTGGCAAAAATGGAGGGGCGCGTCCTCGTCGAGGAGCTTGCCCAGCGCTTTTCGGTGACGCCGCAAACGATCCGCAAGGATCTCAACGATCTCTGCGATGCAAGGGTGCTGAACCGCATTCACGGCGGCGCCATCTTCCCGAGCGGCAAGGAAAACGTCAAATACGACGCGCGACGCCAGATCGCCGCGGCCGAGAAACAAGCAATCGGCCGCGCCGCCGCCGCCCTTATCCCCGACAACGCCTCGCTCTTCATCAATATCGGCACCACCACCGAGGCGGTGGGAGAAGCCCTGCTCGACCACAAGGAATTGATGGTCATCACCAACAACATCAATGTTGCCAATAGGTTGCGCGTTTTCCCCTCGATCGAAGTGGTGATCGCGGGCGGTGTCGTGCGCGGTTCCGACGGCGGCATCGTCGGCGAGGCCGCCGTTGACTTCATCAAGCAGTTCAAGGTGGATTTCGCCGTCATCGGGGCCTCGGCAATCGACCACGACGGTGCTCTCCTCGATTTCGACTATCGCGAAGTGAAAGTCGCGCAGGCGATTATCGCCAACGCGCGCCACGTCATTCTCGTTTCGGATTCCACGAAATTCGAGCGAACCGCGCCGGTCAGGATCGGTCACATCTCCCAGGTCCAGACTTTCATCACCGACCGCTGCATCATTGAAAACGTTCGGAAAATATGCGCCGAACAGGACGTCCAGCTGATCGAGACGGATGCCTGATCCACGACCAATTGGGAGCGTCCAAGACTCGGGAAACATTCGTTTGACATTCGATATGTTTTCGTTTTAACTGATTTCACTTTCGCAGTTGCATCAATTTGTGCGTTGCGGGATGCGGAGGGGAAATACAGTGTCAGAGCAGGCAATCTTCGACGTCTTCGTCATAGGCGGCGGCATCAACGGATGCGGCATTGCACGCGACGCGGTCGGTCGTGGCTATTCGGTTGCGCTCGCCGAGATGAAAGATTTTGCCTCGGGTACGTCGTCCGGCTCGACCAAGCTTATCCATGGCGGGCTGCGCTATCTCGAATATTATGAGTTTCGCCTGGTCCGCGAGGCGCTGATGGAGCGCGAGATCTTGTGGGCGATGGCGCCGCACGTCATCTGGCCGATGCGCTTCGTGCTGCCCTTCCACAAGGGCGGCCTGCGGCCGGCCTGGCTCATCCGGCTCGGCCTGTTTCTTTATGATCACATCGGCGGCCGCAAGCTGTTGCCCGCAACCCGCACGCTGGACATGACGCGCGATCCGGCGGGATTGCCGCTGAAGCGCCTTTTTACCAAGGCATTCGAATATTCCGACGGCTGGGTCAACGATGCCCGCCTTGTCGTGCTGAACGCCCGCGACGCGGCCGATCGCGGCGCGCGGGTCATGCCACGTACCCGGGTCGTCTCGGCGCGCCGCAAGGATGGCCACTGGACAATCGAAACGGAGAATATGGTGACGGGCGCACGCGCAACCCTGCGTTCCCGTCTGCTCGTCAACGCCACCGGTCCCTGGGTGGATCGCGTGCTTGCCGACACGATCGGCAAGAACGACGTGCATAATGTCCGCCTCGTCCAGGGCAGCCATATCGTCGTGAAGAAGAAATTTGACGATCCGCGTGCCTATTTCTTCCAGAACCCGGATGGACGGATCATCTTCGCCATTCCCTACGAGAACGAGTTCACGCTGATCGGAACGACGGATCGCGATTTCGACGGCAACCCGGCGGAAGCGCGCATCAGCGATGCCGAGATCGACTATCTTTGCAAGGCGGCGAGCGAATACTTCACCGAGCCGGTAACGCGGGACGACATCGTCTGGACCTATTCGGCGGTGCGCCCGCTGTTCGACGACGGCGCCAGCAAGGCACAGGAGGCGACGCGCGATTACGTGCTGCGCCTTGAGGGCGAGAACCGCCAGGCGCCGCTGCTCAACGTCTTCGGCGGCAAGCTCACTACCTACCGGCGGCTGAGCGAGTCCGCGCTGGAAAAAATCGGCGAGGCGATCGGGGTCAAGGGTCGGAAATGGACGGCCGGGTCGAACCTGCCGGGCGGCGATTTTCCAGCTACCGGCTACGACGCCGAGGTCGCCAGCCTCAAGGCGCGCTATCCTTTTCTTGCCAATACGCACGCGCGCCGCCTTGTGCGGCTCTACGGCACGCGGGCGGCACAGCTTCTCGGCAAGGCGGCGAGCGAAGCCGATCTCGGAAGACGTTTCGGAGCCGACCTCTACGAAACCGAAGTCAATTGGCTGATCGAGCAGGAATGGGCGCGGCGTGCGGAGGACGTTTTGTGGCGCCGGACGAAACTCGGACTGAAGCTCTCACCGGCCGAAGCCGCGGAGTTGGAGGAATATATGCAGGGCGCGGCCAACGCTGCCGCCTAGATCACGATATGCGGGCGGAAAACCGAGGCCCTTTTCCTCGTCCCGCTCTGATACCCTGCAATTTGAGACTGCCGATGGCTGGGTGGAACACCGGAGAATTCAATGCTTGAAATGAAGAACATATCCAAGGTCGTGGGCGGGGAGACGCATATCCACCCGACCGACCTTGTGCTGGAGAGGGGGTCGCTGAATGTGCTGCTCGGCCCCACGCTCTCCGGCAAGACGTCGTTGATGCGGCTGATGGCCGGTCTCGACAAGCCTGCCTCCGGATCGCTTCGCTTCGATGGCGCCGACGTCACCGGCCTGCCCGTGCAGCAACGCTCCGTCGCCATGGTCTACCAGCAGTTCATCAACTATCCGGCGATGACGGTCTACGACAACATCGCCTCTCCGATGCGCATCAAGGGCGCCGACAGCGCGACCGTCGACCGGGAAGTGCGCAAGGCCGCCGAACTCCTGAAGCTCACCCCCTATCTCGACCGCACACCCTTGAATCTTTCCGGCGGCCAGCAGCAGCGCACCGCGCTTGCGCGTGCGATCGTCAAGAACGCCGATCTGGTGCTGCTCGACGAACCGCTCGCCAATCTCGATTACAAGCTGCGCGAGGAACTGCGCGAGGAACTGCCGAAGATATTCTCCGCCTCCGGCGCGATCTTCGTTTATGCGACGACGGAGCCGTCCGAGGCCTTGCTGCTCGGCGGCAATACCGCGACCCTGAGCGAAGGCCGCATCACCCAGTTCGGCCGCACGATCGACGTCTATCGCCGCCCGATCGATATCGTCACCGCGCGCACATTCGCCGATCCGCCGCTGAACACGATCGAGCTCGTTAAGACGGGAGCGGATTTCACGCTCGATGGAAAGCCCGTGCTGACCGTCCCGGCCCACCTTTCGGCCGTCCCCGACGGCCCCTGCACCGTCGCCTTCCAGCCGCACCACCTTTCTTTCGATCCGCCGAACGGCAGGGGCAATGCGCTTACCGTCAAGACGGCGATCTCTGAAATCGCAGGCTCGGAGAGCTTCATTCACGTCGGCTTTGCCGGCGCGCGCTGGGTCATGCTCGCGCCCGGCATTCACGACATCGAACCGGACGCGGTTCTCAAGGTCTTTGTCGATACACGCCACCTCATGGCCTTCGGGCCCGACGGTCGCGCGATCGGCGGCACGGCCTGAGACGGCGCTGGGAGGAGAAAATGGCACGAATCAACCTTGAACATATCCGCCACGCCTACGGCGCCAAGCCAAAGTCGGAGGCGGACTACGCGCTGAGGGAAGTGCATCACGAGTGGAACGACGGCGGCGCCTATGCGCTGCTCGGCCCTTCCGGATGTGGCAAGACGACGCTTCTCAACATCATCTCCGGCCTCATCAATCCGTCCGAAGGACGCATTCTTTTCGACGGCCATGATGTCACGCATCTCTCCACCCAGGAACGCAACATCGCCCAGGTGTTCCAGTTCCCGGTGATCTACGACACGATGACCGTTTATGACAATCTCGCCTTCCCGCTTCGCAACCGGCACGTGCCGGAGGCGGAAGTCGACCGGCGCGTCAAGGAGATCATCGAGATGACAGGCCTCGGCGGATGGGCGAAGAAGACGGCCCGGAGATTGACCGCCGACCAGAAGCAGAAGATCTCGCTCGGCCGCGGTCTGGTGCGCTCGGACGTCAGCGCCATCCTCTTCGACGAGCCGTTGACCGTCATCGACCCCGAGATGAAGTGGGTGCTGCGCTCCCAGATCAAGCGGCTGCACAAGCAGTTCGGCTTCACCATGGTCTATGTCACGCACGACCAGACCGAGGCGCTGACCTTCGCCGACAAGGTCGTGGTCATGTATGACGGCCAGATCGTCCAGATCGGCACGCCGGCCGAACTCTTCGAGCGGCCGCGCCATACCTTCGTCGGCTATTTCATCGGCTCGCCGGGCATGAACGTCCTGCCGGCGACGATCGAAGGCAGCAGGGCCGCGATCGGCGGCGAGAGCATCCCGCTCAATTTCCTGCCGAAAATCCAGCCCGGGGCCAAGACCGAACTTGGCATCCGGCCGGAGTTCATCATGCTTGGGCGCGAAGGCATGCCGGTCGCGATCACCAAGGTCGAGGATATCGGACGCCGCAAGATCGTCCGCGCCCGCTTTGCCGACCGACCGATCTCGATCGTCGTCGACGAGGATGGCGAGATCCCCGCCGAACCGCGCGTCACCTTCGATCCGAAGGCAATCAATATCTACGCCGATTCCTGGCGCGTCGGTGAGGAGGCTTGAGCCATGGAAAAAACCTGGAACAACAAGGCCTGGTTCATGGTCCTGCCGGTGCTGGTGCTCGTCGCCTTCTCCGCCGTGGTCCCGCTGATGACCGTCGTCAACTATTCGGTGCAGGACACCTTCGGCAATAACGAGTTCTTCTGGGCCGGCACCGACTGGTTTGTGGATACACTCGAATCCGACCGCTTCTGGGATGCGCTGACCCGCAACCTGATCTTCTCGGCGATCATCCTGACGATCCAGATTCCGCTCGGCATCGTGATCGCGCTCAACATGCCGAAGAAGGGCATCGGCGTTCCGATCTGCCTGGTGCTGATGGCGCTGCCGCTGCTCATTCCGTGGAATGTCGTCGGCACCATCTGGCAGGTCTTCGGCCGCGTCGACATCGGCCTCCTCGGACGCACGCTCGCCTCGCTCGGCATCAACTACAACTATGTGCAGAATCCGATCGATGCGTGGGTCACGCTGATCGTCATGGACGTCTGGCACTGGACGAGCCTCGTCGTGCTCCTCTGCTATGCCGGGCTCGTCTCGATCCCGGACGCTTACTATCAGGCGGCCAAGATCGACGGCGCCTCGCGCTGGTCCGTCTTCCGTTACATCCAGCTTCCGAAGATGAAGCGCGTGCTCCTGATCGCCTTCCTGCTGCGCTTCATGGACAGTTTCATGATCTACACGGAACCCTTCGTCGTGACCGGCGGTGGTCCGGGTAATTCGACGACCTTCCTGTCGATCGATCTCGTCAAGATGGCGATCGGCCAGTTCGACCTCGGCCCGGCCGCAGCCCTCTCGATCATCTACTTCCTCATCATCCTGCTGCTCTCGTGGATCTTCTACACGGTGATGACCACGAGCGATGCGCAGGGCTGAGAAAGGAGGGAGGAGACACTATGAAAACCAATTCACAACCGCTCTCGCAACGCCTCTCCTGGCTGGTGCCGACAATCTACATCGTCTTCCTGCTCCTGCCGATCTATTGGCTTGTCAACATGAGCTTCAAGGAGACGAGCGAGATTCTCAGCACGTTCTCGCTCTGGCCACAGAACCCGACGCTCAGGAACTACCAGGTGATCTTCACCGACCCCTCCTGGTACAACGGCTACATCAACTCCATCACCTACGTGGTGATGAACACGGTGATCTCGGTCTCCGTTGCACTGCCGGCGGCCTACGCCTTCTCGCGTTACCGTTTCCTCGGAGACAAGCATCTGTTCTTCTGGCTGCTGACGAACCGGATGGCGCCGCCGGCCGTTTTCGCGCTGCCCTTCTTTCAGCTCTATTCAGCCTTCGGCCTGATCGACACGCATATCGCGGTCGCGATCGCCCACTGCCTATTCAACGTGCCGCTGGCGGTCTGGATCCTCGAAGGCTTCATGTCGGGCGTGCCGAAGGAGATCGACGAGACGGCCTATATCGACGGCTACTCCTTCCCGCGCTTCTTCGTAAAAATCTTCGTGCCGCTGATCGCATCCGGCATCGGCGTCGCCGCCTTCTTCTGCTTCATGTTCTCCTGGGTCGAACTTCTGATCGCCCGCACCCTCACGACCACCGACGCCAAGCCGATCGCGGCGACAATGACCCGCACGGTCTCGGCGTCCGGTCTCGACTGGGGTGTGCTTGCCGCCGCCGGTGTGCTGACGATCATCCCCGGTGCGCTCGTGATCTATTTCGTTCGCAACTACATCGCCAAGGGCTTCGCCCTGGGGAGGGTCTGATGGAAACCATCGCCACTCGCAAGAACCGCTGGCCCGTCGCACTTGTCGCCGTTCTCGTCGTCTATGTCGTCGCTGCGGGGCTGCTGGTTTCCACCCTGCCGCTCAAGGACGGCGAACGCGACTGGTTCGCCCCGCTGATCCCCGGCGGCTGGATGGCCTGGTCCTTCCCGACCGCCATGTTCTTTCTGACGATCTTCACGCTGCTGTCGCTGATGGCCGTCTGGGAATATGCCCGGCCCGGAGGCAACCCGCGCGTCGGCATTCTGCGCTTCGAGACGACGCGCGGCGATCGGCTTTTCGTCTCGCTGCTTGGATCCGCCTTCATTCATCTCGGCTGGCTGGGGCTCGTCGGCACAAACCTCTGGTGGGCGGTCGCGCTCTCCGTGGTCTATGCCATCGGTGTCTTCCGCTACGTCTGAGAAACGCAAATGGGGGGCGCATCGACGGCGCGCCCCTCGAAACTGCAATGAACTGCAATCGCAAAACCCAAGGGAGGAAATTATGCGACGGCATCTTCTAACGACGACGGCAGCAATGCTGCTGGCTCTCACCGGCTCGGCCTATGCCGGCATGGATGAGGCAAAGGCATTCCTGGACAAGGAAATCGGCGACCTCTCGTCGCTCGATCGCGCCGCCCAGGAAGCGGAAATGCAATGGTTCGTCGATGCAGCAAAGCCCTTTGCCGGCATGGAAATCAAGGTCGTCTCCGAAACGATCACCACCCATGAATACGAATCGAAGACCCTGGCCAAGGCCTTCTCCGACATTACCGGCATCAAGATCACCCACGACCTGATCGGCGAAGGCGACGTCGTCGAAAAGCTGCAGACGCAGATGCAGTCGGGCGAGAACGTCTATGACGCCTACATCAACGACTCGGACCTCATCGGCACCCATTGGCGCTATCAGCAGGCCCGCAGCCTGACCGATTTCATGGCGAACGAGGGCAAGGACGTCACCAACCCCAACCTCGACATTGATGACTTCATCGGCAAGTCCTTCACCACCGCTCCGGACGGCAAGCTCTACCAGTTGCCCGACCAGCAGTTCGCGAACCTCTACTGGTTCCGCTATGACTGGTTCAACGATCCGAAGATCCAGGAAGAATTCAAGGCTAAGTACGGCTACGATCTCGGCGTTCCGGTCAACTGGTCGGCCTACGAGGACATCGCCGAGTTCTTCAATGGCCGCGAGATCGACGGCAAGAAGGTCTACGGCCACATGGATTACGGCAAGAAGGACCCGTCCCTCGGTTGGCGGTTCACCGACGCCTGGCTGTCGATGGCCGGCAACGGTGACAAGGGCATCCCGAACGGCAAGCCGGTCGACGAGTGGGGCATCCGAGTCGACGAGAACTCGCGTCCCGTCGGATCCTGCGTTGCGCGCGGCGGCGACACCAACGGCCCGGCGTCGGTCTATGCCATCCAGAAGTATCTCGACTGGCTGAAGGCCTATGCTCCGGCTGCCGCCCAGGGCATGACCTTCTCGGAATCCGGTCCGGTTCCGTCGCAGGGTGAGATTGCCCAGCAAATGTTCACCTATACGGCGTTCACCGCAGACTTCGTGAAGCCGGGCCTGCCGGTGGTGAACGAGGACGGCACGCCGAAGTGGCGTTTTGCCCCGAGCCCGCATGGCGTCTACTGGAAGGATGGCATGAAGCTCGGCTATCAGGATGCCGGTTCCTGGACGATCCTGAAGTCCACTCCGGACGACCGCGCCAAGGCCGCGTGGCTCTACGCGCAGTTCGTGACCTCCAAGACCGTGGACGTGAAGAAGAGCCATGTCGGTCTCACCTTCATCCGCCAGTCGACGCTCGATCATCAGAGCTTTACCGAGCGCGCACCGAAGCTCGGCGGTCTGGTCGAGTTCTACCGCTCGCCGGCCCGCCTGCAGTGGTCGCCGACCGGCACGAACGTGCCTGACTATCCGAAGCTGGCTCAGCTCTGGTGGCAGGCGATCGGCGATGCCTCCTCCGGCGCAAAAACAGCCCAGGAAGCCATGGACTCGCTTTGCGCCGAGCAGGAAAAGGTCCTGCAGCGCCTCGAGCGCGCCGGCATCCAGGGCGACATCGGTCCGAAGCTGGCGGAAGAGCACGACCTCGAATTCTGGAACGCGGAAGCCGTCAAGGCCGGCAACCTCGCTCCGCAGCTGAAGGTCGAGAACGAGAAGGAAAAGCCGATGACCGTCAACTACGACGAACTGGTCAAGAGCTGGCAGACGAACTAAGCCTCCCAAGGCCGCTGCATGTTTCCTTAAATCGTAGCCGGTTTAAGGGCAAAAACATGCAGCAATTCAAAGTGCTACAGCGCCGTCTGGTAAGACGCGCGGCGCTGTAGGTGCCCTCCGAAATCATCGGCGGCACCACGACGTCTGGAGATGCGGCGCCGGGGCTGGCAACAGCTCCGGCTTTCGCTTGAAGGAGCAGCGAGCCTTGCATCCGGTTCAAGTCGGGCCGTGCCCCGTCCTTGCAATATCAAGTATCCGCAACCGAATGGATAACATAGGCGGTCGAAACGCTGCCGATCGACCGTATTACCGTTGATCGATCGAAAACTGTTTCCCTATTTTCAATAAGGTAATGCCTCACGCTCGCTGCCATAGTTTGCCACCTGCCTCATGAAGAGGCGGGAATACATGCAAAGGTATTGGAGGAGATTACCTTGGCAAACAATGCAGACGAAACTGTACGACATATGCGGCCGGAAGATGAGAAACTCGGCATCGGTGCCAATCTGGCCTATGGCCTGCAACATGTCCTGACGATGTACGGCGGCATCGTCGCCGTACCGCTGATCCTCGGCCAGGCGGCAGGCCTCACCTCCAGCGACGTCGGCCTGCTGATCACCGCCTCCCTTTTCGCCGGCGGCCTCGCCACCATCCTGCAGACCATCGGCCTGCCGTTTTTCGGAAGCCGGTTGCCGCTGGTCCAGGGCGTTTCCTTCTCGGGCGTTGCGACGATGATTGCCATTTCCGGCAATGGCGGTATCGAGGCCGTGCTCGGGGCCGTCATGGCCGCGTCACTGATCGGCCTTCTGATCACGCCCGTCTTCTCGCGGATCACGCGTTTCTTCCCACCGCTCGTCACGGGCATCGTGATCACCACCATCGGCTTGACGCTGATGCCCGTCGCCGCGCGCTGGGCCATGGGAGGCAACAGTGCTGCGCCGGACTTCGGCAGCCCGGCCAACATCCAGCTCGCAGCGGCGACGCTCGTGATCGTGCTCCTGCTCAGCAAGCTCGGCAGCGCATCGATCTCAAGGCTGTCGATCCTGATCGCGCTGATCATCGGCACCGTCATCGCCTATTTCGCCGGCATGACCGATTTCACGAAGGTGACCGAGGGGCCGCTCTTCTCCCTTCCGACCGTGTTCCATTTCGGCTATCCGACCTTCGAGATCGCAGCGGTCGTCTCGATGTTCATCGTCATCATGGTGACGCTGGTCGAGACGTCAGCGGATATCCTTGCCGTCGGCGAAATCATCGAAACAAAAGTGGACTCGCGCCGCCTCGGCGATGGCCTCAGGGCGGATATGCTGTCCAGCCTCATCGCACCGGTCTTCGGCTCCTTCACCCAGAGCGCCTTTGCCCAGAATGTCGGGTTGGTGGCTGTCACCGGCGTGAAGAGCCGCTACGTGGTGGCGACGGGCGGCATGTTTCTCGTGGCGCTCGGCCTGTTGCCCGTCATGGGCCGCGTTGTCGCGGCGGTTCCAAGCGCCGTGCTCGGCGGCGCCGGCATCGTGCTCTTCGGCACGGTCGCGGCAAGCGGCATCCGCACCCTGTCCAAGGTCGACTACAACAACAATATGAACCTGGTGATCGTCGCCACGTCCATCGGCTTCGGCATGATCCCGATCGCCTCTCCTGGCTTCTACGAGCACTTTCCGGCCTGGGTGGCGACGATCTTCCACTCCGGCATCAGTTCCGCCGCACTGATGGCGATCAGCCTCAATGTGATCTTCAACCATCTGACAGTCGGAAACTCCGACCAGCAATCGGTGTTCGTCGCCGGAACGGAGCGGACGCTCCGGTATCAGGACATCGCGCGGCTGCACGATGGCGACTATTTCCTCAACGGCAAGCTCTACGATGCAAAGGGCATCGAGGTGCCGGTGGTCGCTTCTGAAGCGCACTGACCGTTTGCACCGACAGCGCCGTGCGTCTTATCGGACACACGGCGCTGTCGTGAAAAGATCTCCCCATCTCGGGGAAATCTCTCCCGCAGATGCATCACATTTCGATCGGGACCGAAGCATCCGTCGTCCGACGATGTTAGAAGGACGGCATGGACTCGCTTCAAGGACTGGATTGATGACCGCGGCCAAGACAAACATCGCCTTCGAACTCTTGCTTCTTCTCGCGCTTGCCACCCTCTGGGGCGCCTCCTACACCTTCATCAAGCTCGGCGTCGAAACCATTCCACCGGTGACGCTGATTGCCGCGCGCACGCTGCTTGCCGGCGCGATTCTTCTGGCAGTGATCGGATGGCGCGGTCTTTCCTTGCCCCGTGACACGGCCACCTTGGGGCGGTTTCTGTTCCAGGCTTGCCTCAACAGCGTCTTTCCCTTCACGCTGATCGCCTGGGCCGAGCGGACGATCGACGCCGGTGTGGCAGTGATCCTCAATTCCACCACGCCCATCTTCGCCTTCCTTTTGACGGCCCTGATCACCCGGCACGAGCCCGTTACCGCCCGCAAATTCGTGGGCGTCATTGCGGGCCTCACCGGCATCAGCCTGATCATTGGGCTCGAAGCCTTTCGCGGCATCGGCGATCAGTTGGTGCCGCAGCTTGCCGTTGTCCTTGCAACCATTTGCTATGCGGGCGCGGCGATCTTCGGCAAAAGTTTCAAGGGCCTGGACCCGATCATACCCGCCGCGGGCTCGCTTCTCGCCGGCGCTGTCCTGCTCGTCCCGGCGAGCCTGATCGTCGATCGGCCCTGGACGCTCAGCCCCTCGCCGCAATCGCTGATCGCGCTCGTCTGCCTCTCGGCCTTCTCGACGGCGCTCGCTTTCGTCATCTATTTCCGCCTGATCCACACGCTCGGATCCGTCGGCACGACGGCACAGGCCTATATCCGTGTTCCGATCGGCGTTGCCATCGGAGTCCTGTTCCTCGGCGAAACTCTACCGACGACTGCGTGGATCGGCCTCTGCGGCGTTATCGCCGGCGTCGCCGCTATGACAGTGCCGGCGCGCAAGCGCGCGGCGGCGGCCGCAGCCAAAGTGTGATCCCCGGTCAGTCCTTGCGCTTCCGGCAATAGAGCTCCAGCCGGTGGCGCACCAAGTCATAGCCGAGTTCGGCGGCGATCTCCGCCTGCAGTTGTTCGATCTTGTCGGACCTGAATTCGATCACGGCACCTGTGTCGATGTCGATCAGATGGTCGTGGTGCGGCGCGTCCGCCGTCTCGAATCGAGCGGTTGCGTTCTCGAAGGCATGCCGCTGCACGACCCCCTGCTGCTCCAGCGCGGACAGTGTCCGGTAAACGGTCGAAAGCGATACGGTCGCATCTATTTCCTTCGCGCGCCGGTGCAATTCGCTAGCATCGGGATGGTCCTCGGCCTCGGCCAGAATCTTAAGGATTGCAGCGCGTTGGCGGGTAACGCGCACGCCGCCGTCCCGCAGGATTCCTTCCAGTTCCTTGATCCGATTCTTGCTTTGTCTCATCTGGCGACACTAGCCAAGGGCGGCCTGTTTGAAAATAGCTAGTTGCAAATGGTTCTCATTTGCATTGACTTATGCAGGTCATTCGCCTACCCATAGGACCGGATTGCATCGAGGCTGGCCCTGAGGAGTGATGAATGGTCGATCGCACGAGGCGCATGATTTTGACGGCGGCAGCGGCGGCGGCTGCCTTTTCCTTCGTCCCCGGCGCGGCGCTGGCCCAGGAAAAATTCAAGGCCGTCACGACTTTCACCGTCATTGCCGATATGGCGCAGAATGTCGCGGGCGACGCGGCCATCGTCGAATCGATTACCAAACCTGGCGCAGAGATCCACAACTACCAGCCGACGCCGCGCGATATCCTCAAAGCCCACGACGCCAAGCTCATCCTCTGGAACGGGCTGAACCTCGAACTCTGGTTCGAAAAATTCTTCCAGAACTTCGATGAAATTCCAGGCGTCGTCGTCTCCGATGGGGTCGAGCCGATGGGTATCGCGGAGGGGCCCTATAGCGGCAAGCCGAACCCACATGCCTGGATGTCGCCCTCGGCAGCGCTGATCTATGTCGACAACATCCGCGATGCCTTCGTGAAATTCGACCCTCAGAACGCCGAGACCTACAAGGCGAATGCCGAGGCCTATAAACAGAAGATCGAGGCGGCCATCGCGCCGATCCGGGCGGAGCTCGAGAAGATCCCGGCGGAAAAGCGCTGGCTCGTCTCGAGCGAGGGCGCCTTCAGCTACCTGATCCGCGACTTCGGCATGAAGGAACTCTATCTCTGGCCGATCAATGCCGATCAGCAGGGCACGCCGCAGCAGGTGCGCAAGGTGATCGACGCGGTGCGCGCCAACAACATTCCGGTGGTCTTCTCCGAGAGCACGATCTCGCCCGATCCGGCGGAACAGGTGGCGCGGGAAACCGGCGCGAAATATGGTGGTGTGCTCTATGTCGATTCCTTGAGCGAGGCCGATGGTCCGGTTCCGACCTATATCGATCTCCTGCGTGTCACCTCCGAAACGATCGCGAGAGGTCTTTCGCAATGAACCTTCAGGTAAAGGAGCGCGCCAGGCCGGCGCCGACTTCAACGGACGAGGGCAGCGGCATCCGCGTCCGCGGCGCCACGGTGACCTATCGCAACGGTCACCGGGCCCTTCGTGATGCCTCCTTCGAGATCCCGACCGGGACGATCGCAGCGCTCGTCGGCGTCAACGGCAGCGGCAAGTCGACGTTGTTCAAGGCGATCATGGGCTTCGTCCGGTTGGCGCAGGGCGAAATCTCGATCCTCGGGCTTTCGGTGCCGGCTGCGCTGAAGAGAAACCTCGTCGCCTATGTGCCCCAGGCGGAGGAGGTCGACTGGAACTTCCCGGTTCTCGTCGAGGACGTAGTGATGATGGGCCGTTACGGTCACATGAACATGCTTCGGATCCCGAAGAAGGCGGATCATGACGCGGTAGAGGCCGCACTCGCGCGCGTCGGCATGAGCGATTTCCGCAAGCGCCAGATCGGCGAGCTTTCCGGCGGCCAGAAGAAACGCGTCTTCCTCGCCCGTGCGCTGGCCCAGGACGGCCGCGTCATCCTGCTCGACGAGCCCTTTACCGGTGTCGACGTCAAGACCGAGGACGCGATCATCCGCCTGTTGATCGGCCTACGCGATGAGGGGCGCGTGATGCTCGTCTCCACCCACAATCTCGGCAGTGTGCCGGAATTCTGCGACCGCACCGTACTCCTGAAGAACACGGTGCTCGCCTACGGGCCGACGGCAACCACATTTACCCGCGAGAACCTCGAACTCGCTTTCGGAGGCGTGCTGCGCCATTTCGTGCTCGGCGGCGAGAACCTGCACGACGACGCCGACCCGCGCCAGCTTGCCGTCATCACCGATGACGAGCGTCCGCTCGTCATGTACGGCGCGCAGGGGCGGATGGTGACGCAGCCGGCAAAGCCGGAAACCGAGGCGGACGCCGAATGATCGCCACCCTCGTCGAGCCGTTCACATACGGTTACATGCTGAACGCCATGTGGGTCAGCGCACTGGTCGGCGCCGTCTGCGCCTTCCTCTCGGCTTATCTCATGCTCAAGGGCTGGTCGCTGATCGGCGATGCGCTTTCCCACTCGATCGTGCCGGGTGTCGCCGGGGCCTACATGCTGGGGCTTCCTTTTTCGCTCGGCGCCTTCTTTTCCGGCGCGCTCGCCGCAGCCGCCATGCTGTTCCTGAACCAGCGCACGCGGCTGAAGGAGGACACGATCATCGGGCTGATTTTCACCTCCTTCTTCGGCCTCGGCCTCTTCATGGTGTCGCTGTCGCCAACCTCGGTGAACATTCAGACGATCGTGCTCGGCAACATCCTTGCCATCACGCCGGCCGACACGCTGCAGCTGGCGATCATCGGCGTCGTCTCGCTGGTCATCCTGTTCGCGAAATGGAAGGACCTGATGGTCACTTTCTTCGACGAGAACCATGCCCGCTCGATCGGCATCAAAACGACATTCCTCAAGGTGCTGTTCTTCACGTTGCTCTCGGCATCTACGGTCGCCGCCCTTCAGACCGTCGGTGCCTTTCTCGTCATCGCCATGGTCGTCACGCCCGGGGCAACCGCCTACCTGCTCACGGACCGCTTCCCGAGCTGATCGCGATCAGCATCGCCATCGGCCGCGCTGACGAGCTTTGCCGGCGCCTATGCCAGCTATTTCCTTGACGGCGCGACGGGCGGCATCATCATCGTGCTGCAGACGCTGATCTTCCTCCTCGCCTTTGTCTTTGCTCCGAAGCATGGGTTGATCGCCGCCCGGTCGCCGCGCCTCCGAGGCACTGGAGGTTGCGCAATGATCTCGCTCGACATGCTTCTCGCCGTCTTCGAATTCGAGTTCATGCGCAATGCGCTGCTGATCTCGGTCCTGATCGCAATCCCGACGGCCATGCTCTCCTGCTTCCTCGTGCTGAAGGGCTGGTCGCTGATGGGCGACGCGATCTCGCACGCGGTCTTTCCAGGCGTCGTCATCTCCTACATCGTCGGCCTGCCGCTGGCCGGTCGGCGCCTTTGCCGCCGGCATGTGCTGCGCGCTCCTGACGGCTATCTCAAGGAAACAGCCGCATCAAACAGGACACCGGTGATGGGCATCGTCTTTTCCGGCATGTTCGGTTTCGGTCTTGTGCTCTACACCAAGATCCAGAGCGACGTGCATCTCGACCACATCCTTTTCGGCGACATGCTCGGCATCGGCTGGGGCGACATTCTGGAAACGGGCCTGATTGCGCTTCTTGCCGCCGGCATCCTCGGCCTCAAGTGGCGTGACCTGCTGCTGCACGCCTTCGACCCCGCCCAGGCGCGCCCGGGCTCCCGGTCGGATGGCTGCACTACGGACTGCTTGCGGTCCTGTCGCTGACGATCGTCGGCGCGCTGAAGGCCGTCGGCTTGATCCTCGCGATCGCAATGCTGATCGCCCCCGGCGCGATCGCCTTCCTGCTGACGCGCACATTCGGCGGCATGCTGATTGTCGCGGTGCTTGTCGCCGTCGTCGCCTCGTTTGCCGGGGTTTACCTGTCCTTCTTCATCGACAGCGCCCCCGCCCCGACTATCGTGATGCTGATGACGATAATCTTCCTGGCCGCCTTCGCCTATTCCAGCTGGAAGTCGGCACGCCTGGCGAGCTCGTTGAGTTCAAACGGTTAGGGCTCTCATGGCTGGAGCCAAGGCGCTCGCGACATTCATTTCCGCGCCAAAGGTTTCGCATCGCGCATTAGCGGGGCAAGCTGACGAGCAAGCTCTTCGCTCAATGTGCGCATATATGTCGCCGTTACGTGATGCTTGTCGTAATAGACCTGCACATTGCCGATGACTGCAGGGCACATTTCAGCGGTGCAGAAATAATCGGAAAAGTCCAGGAAATGCAGGTTTTCCTTGAAGGACACCGCGCGGGTCGGATTGATCGGAGCGAGCACCGAATCCCGCTCAACAGCGCATTTCGGCGAGAAGCGGCCATTGATTTCCACGCACTCGGGCACGTCAAAGCCAAACCAGGGCGTGTCGCGCATCGCGACGACAGGAATTTCCGCCGCCGCCAGTTTCTCCCATTGCCGCCGGTAACCGGCGGGAACTTCCTCGATGCCCTTGATCACCCGCGTGGACGTGGTGAAAATCAGATCCGGCTTTATCGCCAACAACCTTTCCATTAGCAGTTCGTTCCACTCGGTGCAGGCATCGCGATATGCGGGTACCTCGGACGACGCCTGCGAGGTCAGGACGCAACTGCTCTTGGTGTAGGTGACGATTTTCCATTCCGGATACCGCTGCAAGACGCCCTGCAATGCAGGTAGCCAATGCACGCTGTGCGAACCGCCAACAAGCGCCAAAGTGTGGCTTGCCTCTCTCGGTCCATAACTGCAACTGAGCAAGGCGGTGCCCAGCAGCGACTGGTGGCAACCGTCCCGATACACGTCTGCATCGTCCCACTTTGCGGTCATTGGTCCGGGATGGACGGGGATCTCACTCGAGCCCGCCGCGAGCCCCTTGATCGCCGCACCGGGGTAATGCTCGGGGTCCACGACACGCAATCGCTCCTCGGCCAAGCTTTGCGCAGCCTCCACTCTCCAGACGAACAGGCCCGCAGCGATCACTGCAAGGGTGGCGATAGCTGCGAAGGCCGTTTGCAAGGGACGCTCATCCTTCTCCCGCCGGGGGAAACATGCCTCCACGATTCGCGTCGTGAAGTACGAGAGGACGATGGAGACGAGCAGGACGACCGAGCCCTCGATTGGACCGGCCGAGGTTTGATACGTGTAGGTGAGATAAAAGACGAGGATTGGCCAGTGCCAGAGATACAGACAATAAGAGATGTCCCCAAGCCACGTGAGCGGTCGCGCGGCCAGCAGACTTGCCACGCCGAAGCGTAATGGCGGACCGTCGCCACAAACAAGGATCGCAGCGGCGGCAAGTGTCGGCCAGAGCGCCGCGTAGCCGGGAAAAACAGTCGATATTTCAAGCAGGATGCCGCAGCTCAAAATAGCTGCCAAACCAATCCATCCGCCGATGGTCCGCAACGTTGGCGACAAGATGATAGCGGGCAACAACAGGCGAGTGATTCCGCCAAGCGCGAATTCCCAGACCCGTGCAAAGGTGTCGTAGTAGGCGAATGCCTGGTTTCGGGACGTGCTGTAGACCGAGTAGGCTAACGACAGCGCGAACACACTTGTGAGAAACACCAACAGGTCGATGCGCGACGGCCGACGCCTTATCAAGGTAAATAGGGCAATACCCACTGCCAAGATCAGCAGGCATTGAACCTGGGCGGACATTGCCCAGTAATGCTGGACCGGGCTTCCAACTTCGTCTCGTGCAAGATAGTCGATCGCCGAAGTCGCCAGTAGCCAATTCTCCAGATATACCGAACTGGCCGCAATCTGATACATCCCGGCTTGCCATCGCATTCTCGGCAACCAAAACGGCGCCGACATCGCAATCACAGCAATCACCAAAAATGACGAGGGCAGAAGCCGACGGGCCAACTTGGTGGCAAAGGGGACGAGGTCCACGCGATGCCCGGATTCCGCCTGACGCGCCAGCGACCCGATAAGCAGATAACCGGAGACGATGAAGAAGACATCGACACCACCGGAAACCCGACCGATCCATATGTGATATATCGCGACCAGAAGTGCGCCGATTGCCCGCAGACCCTGAATGTCATCGCGCCGCGGCACAGCACGACTATTGGGCTCGACCATCACTTTGGTTCGGCCCCGGTAAACAGGTCGGGGTACCCGCAAGGCCTCGATAGAGCCTCGAAACGCATTAGGTCTGTTGATCCGATCGCCAACCTGCGTCACTCGCGAGATCGAATTAGTCGATTGGGCATTAACTGTTCAAATAGCGCACAAGGCAATGCCCCGACCGGGAACGTCCTGAGATGCGGGATCACTTTCAGCGTTAAATGTCACAAAGGTTGATGATTGGCTCTGTCAACGAACCTCGATGCGCGCCAGAAGACCCATGACGACAGCCGTGGAATGGCGGCCTTGCCGCCTCAATTCGTTGTGGGATTTTGGTATGGGCAGCCGGTGTCTCAGCCGATCCTGGTCGCCTTCAACCGCTCCTCATCGAGGGCGATGCCGAGCCCAGCCGCTTCGCCAAGTTCAAGCCAGCCCCTCGCGTGTCGGAGCGGCTGTGCCATCGGGTAGTCACGGCGCTCCCCGCTCCACTCCGGATTGTCATAAGGGTATTCGAGCCAGGGCGCTTCGCCGACGCCCGCCGTCAGGTGTGCGTTCGCCAGCACGCCGATGCCGTTGGTCCAGGAGTGCGGCGTGAACATCACGCCCGCCTCGCGCGCCTGCCAGGCAAGCCTGCGGCATCCGGTGATGCCGCCGACCAGCGCCACGTCCGGCTGGATCACGTCGAAGGCTCGCTCTTCGATGATGTCGCGGAACTCGTAAAGCTCGCGCGTCATCTCTCCGCCGGCGATACGGACGGGTGTCGCATCGCTCAACCGCCTCATGCCTTTTCGGTCGGAGCGATGGAGCGGCTCTTCCATCCAGTAGACGCCGAGCCGCTCCAGCTCTCTGGCAACCGCCAGCGCATCCTTGAAGGTCCAGGCAAGCGTCGTATCCCAGGGCATGCGCCAGCCCTGATTGCAGTCGACCATGAGTTCCAGCCGGTCGCCGACCCGGGCGCGGATCGCCTCGATCGCCCGGACATCGGCGCGCCAACCGTCGCGACCGCCAGCGGAGGAGGTGAAGCGCACCTTCATCGCCGGAAAGCCTTCCTCCAGATAGCTTTCAGCCTGCGCCGCCATCGCGCCGGCATCACGAAGAACGCCCGATGAGGCATAGAGACGGACGCGGTCCGCCCGCCCGCCAAGCATGCGCCACACGGGCTCGCCCGTGATCTTGCCGGTGAGATCCCAGAGCGCCAGGTCCATTGGCCAGCAGCGGCCATAGTGGAAACTGATATGCGACAGCACTTCGTAGTGCTGCTCGACATGACGCGGGTCTTTGCCGATGAAAAGCTCTTCGTGCCCCTCGAATCCTTTCATCAGGTCGCCGGAGCCGATCCCCTCGCGGCCCTCGGCATCGCGAACGCGGACGATCGTCGCATCGAAATGTTTGCGCGGCCGCCCGTCCCAGCTTGCCTTGAACGGCGGATCGAGCGGCAGACGGTGGTGGGTGATCTCGATGGAAACGATCCTGCTCATGGCGCCGTCCTCCCTCTCCTGCGAAACCCTAATCGAACTGCTGCCAGATGGTCTTGTAGTCGCAATACTTGTCGATTGCATGCACCGAACGGTCGCGGCCGAAGCCGGATTGCTTGAAGCCACCGAAAGGTGTCGCGAAGTTCGACATGTCGTAGCTATTGATCCAGACCGTGCCCGCATGGATCGCCTCGGAGAAGCGATGCGCCCGGTCCATGTCGCGGGTAAAGACCGCGCCCGCCAACCCGTAGATGGTGTCGTTGGCGATCCTCAACGCCTCCTCTTCCGTATCGAAGGGAATGGCGGCGAGCACCGGCCCGAAGATTTCCTGGCGCGCGAGCGTCATGTCGTTGGTCACATCGACGAATACGCCGGGCGCAACATAATAGCCGCCGGTTTCGCCCATCACCCGTTCGGCGCCGAAGGCACGGCGACCGCCTTCCTTCTCGCCGGCGCCGATGATAGAAAGCACCTTGTTCATGTGCTCCTCCTCGATCAGCGCCCCGATCTGCGCCGAAGGATCGAGCGAATGGCCGAGCGTGATCTCACGCCTTGTCACCGCCTCGATCTTTTCGATCAGCGTCTCCTGCACCGAGCGTTGGACGATCAGACGCGTCGAAGCGTGGCAGGTTTCGCCGGAATTGTAGAAACAGCCCCAAGCGACGGCGGTTGCTGCCGCATCGAGATCGGCATCCTCGAAAACGACGAGCGGCGACTTGCCACCCAGTTCCAGCGCCACCCGCTTGACGTTCGACTGCGCCGCATAGCCCATGATCAGCTTGCCGACCTCGGTCGAGCCGGTGAAGGCGATCATGTCGACATCCATGTGCAGCGCCAGCGGCTTGCCAACCTCCTCGCCGTATCCGGCGACGACGTTAAAGACACCGGCCGGAAGCCCGGCCTCTAGCGCGAGTTCCGCGAGCCGGATCGCCGAGAGCGACGACTGTTCGGCCGGCTTCAACACGACCGAATTGCCGGCGGCGATCGCCGGCCCGAGCTTCCAGGCGTCGATGATCAGCGGATAGTTCCACGGCGTGATCGCGCCGACGACGCCGAGCGGCACCTTCCGCACCAGGGCGCGCGCGTTCGGCCCGGTCGGCGCGATCTCGTCATAGAGCTTGTCGATCGTCTCGCCGTAATACTGGATGCCGTCGGCCGCGAGACGGACATCGACGTTAAGAGACGCCATAATCGGCTTACCGACATCGAGCGTTTCCAGCAGCGCAAGCTCCTCGCCATGCTGCCGGATGAGATCCGCCCATTTCAGCATGATCTTCTTCTTTTCCAGCGGCTCCTTTTTGCGCCAGATGCCGCTCTTGAAGGCGGCGCGGGCAGCGGCGACCGCAATATCGACATCGGCGGCGTCACCACGGGCGAGCCTGGCGCCCGGCCTTCCATCCATCGGGCGGATGCGTGTGAAGGTCTCGCCAGATGCGGAGGCTCTATGCGCGCCATCGATGAAATGCCGACCCTCGGGCGTCAGTTCGGCAAGCAGGCTTTCCCAATAGGCGCGCGTATATTCCTTCGTCATCTCATTGCCCTTTCGCGAGCGCCATCATCCTCGCCGCAAAACGGTCGATATCGGCATCCGTCACGTCGCGGATCGTCGACCGGCGCATCGGCTGGTTTTCCGGAGCCTTCATCTCGCGGGCGAGATCGGCCGCCGAGAACGCGTCGAATGCATTCGGTAGAGCGCGCACGAGGCCGCAGCGGTCCATCAGGTCGGAGACGAAGGCAGGAAGTTTCGCGGCCTTATCGACGCCGCAAGCTCCTGCCGCACGGTCGAGATCGACTGTAGCCGCCTCGACGAGCCAGCCGATGGTCGCCTCGAAACCAAGTGCCGTCGCGAGCGCGTGATGCACTGGCGCAAGTCCGGCTAGAGCATGGCTGATGTTATGCGCGATCGCCGTGCCGCAATTGTCGATGGCGATCCCGGCATAACAGGAGCCGAGCAGCAGCTTGCCGCGCGCCTCCAGATTGCCGGGCTCCTGCACCGCCGTTTCCAGCGCGCCGATGATCAGCCGCAACGCCTCGTGGGCATAGAATTGGGCGCCGCTGTGCGTGTTGCGATTGGTCGCCGCTTCGAAAGCGTGGACGAACGCATCGAGCCCGCACCAAGCGGTGAGGTTGGCGGGCAGTGTTGCAGTCAGCGACGGATCGAGCAGCACCAGATCGGCCTTGGTCTCCGCCCCCCAGATCCAGAGCTTCTTGCCTTCCGGCCCCGAGAAGATGTTGGTGGCGGAGGTCTCCGATCCGGTGCCGGCTGTCGTCGGCACCAGGATCTTCTTCAAGGGGTTTTTCGGCAACGGGTTGGCGGCGAGCGCGTAGTGCATCGGATCCCGGCCGGAGGCGGCGCAACAGGCTACGATCTTGGCAATATCGAGCGCCGAACCGCCGCCTATGCCGATCACGAGATCGCAGCCCGTCGCCATTTCAAGCGCCGCACGCAGGTGGGCAAGCTTCGGCTCCCCGGTAAATGCCGAGAAGATGCGGGTGCGGATTCCCTCCTGCTCAAGGGCTTTCGTGACACTTCCGCTCAAACCGGACTGCACGAGAAAGACATCGATAACGATGATCGCGCGCTGCGCGCCAAACGTCCTTGCGGCGCGGCCAAGGGTCTGATGAATATTCTCTCCGAAACGAATTTCCGGAATGAAGGACATGGAGAACTGCAAAGGTCGTGCTCCCGGCTGGCCTGCGTCGCGTCTTTACCCTGCAACACGATCTGATATTTTCAAATCCGGTGAATTTTCGGCCTTTTTGATAACCTGAAGTCATGGAAAACCGTCTGCTCGATCGCATTCCGCTGGAGGCCTTCCGCGTCTTCGATGCCGCGAGCCGGCACATGAACTTTTCTCGCGCCGGTCGCGAGCTGAACATCACCCAGGCGGCCGTCAGCAGGCGCATCAAGACGCTCGAGGATCATCTGGGCAGCCCGCTCTTCAGCCGTCGCGGCAAGAACCTGGAGTTGACCCCGCAAGGCGAGCGGCTTTTCCAGCGGGTACGCGCCTCGCTCGACTATCTCGAGGAAAGCCTCGAACCGTTCCGCGGCGCCTCCGGCCAGACGATCTCGATCGCTGCCAGCGGCTCGGTCTCCCATCTCTGGCTCGGCACGCGGCTGCGTGAATTCGGCAAGGAGAACCCGGGCATTTCCATTCGTCTCTTGACGACGGACAGCCCATCCGAGCTTGCCTCGGAAAACAACGACCTCGTCATCCTCTATTCCACCGGAGACCACCCACGCTGGTCGCTGAGCCTGTTGATGGCCGAGGAACTCGCGCCGGTCGCCTCGCCCGACTATCTCGCCGCCAGGGGCCTCGACGCCGCCGAGCTGCCGCCCGAGACCATCGCAACGCTCGACCTCATCGACTACGATCGCTTCAACGCCCATTGGATCTCGTTCCAGAAATGGTTCGAGCGGATCGAGCCCTCCCGGCACGGCACAAAGCCGCGCCCGAAATACACCTTTTCCACCTATGTGATGGCGATCGATGCAGCGCTGCGCGGCGACGGCGTGGCGCTCGGCAGCCTTGGACTGGTGCGTGAACACCTCAGGGATGGCCGCCTGGCGATGCTCGGCCAACGCAGCCTTGCCTCCGGTTACGGCTATTATCTCGGGTTGCCGCGCAACCGGCCATCGACGGACGAAGTCCTTCGCCTCCATGCAGCGCTGAGCAGGCTAGCATGAACGGCGTACTGCTCCACGACAGCGGATCTCAGCGGCGCGGCCTTCTGGCTCTGTGTTCCGCGATCTTCGTAGCGCGCGAGACACTTTGCGTCGCTGGCGCACTTTTCGAGACGGGGCGCTGACGCCCGATGGAGAAGACGCAGAAAGGCCGTTCCGGCATCGCCTTTTTCTTCCTCGCCCTGGCGCTCGTTTTCACGGCGATCCTCGCGACCGTTCTTCTTGCCAACGAGCAGCGCAACCTGAAACAGCTGCTCACGGCCGCCGGGCTGCCAGCGACATTCCTGGAGGGGGCGAAGAAGGAGGCGAAGCAAGCCGAGCCAGTACACGGGGTCAATAAGAAACCGGAGCCGCCCCGGATCTTGTTGCCGGCCAAGACTTTCGAAAACCTGCACACGCCCGAGCAGCAGTTCCTGCGCGAGATCCGCAGCGACCCGCGCGCGCTTTGCGAAGGCTTGCGCGACGCCGGCTTTCGTGAACTTGAGTGGAAATCCGCCGAGAGCGGCCGGTGGGAATGCTCGTCGCTCATCCCGCTTGCCCGGCCCGGGGAAGACAACCCCTCGTCCATCTTCATTTTCGTCAAAGGCAGCGGCGAAGACGAAATCACCTCGTTCCGCGTAAAGCTCAACATCGAACGGCCCGAAGACACGCAAGCCGTCACGAGCGCCGCCGCCAAGGCCGCCTCGGTCTTCCTGACGCAGGTGCGCTGGGCGGATAGCGAAAGCATCGCCCTGCGGATCCAGGCGCTTAAGGAATTCGACCTCAAGCGATTCGGCAGCCGGATCCAGTTCAAGCAGGAATCGGGCGACGTTCCCCGCTACAATTTCCTCGCCAACCAGGCGGGGCGATCGCGGCCGAAGAGTATCGCCGAGCTCTTTTTCGATCGCGGCAAGTGGCTCACTCCCGGTGACGGCTCGACTGTCTCCTTCGTGCGCGGTCCGGCAGCCTGGAACGCGCCAAACGCCGTGCCTGAGAAAAGCAGCGCCCCTCCATCAACGAATAAGCAATCCGTCCGCTGAACCAGAGACGCTCAGCGATCGATGCGGGTCGAGAGAATGATCGAGGACAGCGTCTTTTCGACCCCGTCGATTTCGCCGATGCGATCGATCAACAGGTCGAGCTCGCTGATCGAGGCCGCCGCCACGACCGCGATGAGATCGAAACTGCCGCTGACCGAATGGAGCGTCCGGATCTCCCGGATCGCACCGAGCTCGGGCGTAACGCGGCTCAGCGCCCGTGGCGCGATGGTGATCAGCACATGCGCCTTCACCAGGCCCTTCTCGTAGCTTTCCGAAAGCCGCACGCCGTAGCCGGCAATGACGCCCTCGCGCTCCAGCCGTTCGATCCGGGCCTGCACCGTCGTGCGCGAAAGGCCGAGCCGGCGCGCGATCGTCGCCGTCGGCATCCGCGCATTCTCGCTCAGGATGGCGAGGAGCTCACGATCCTTGTCGGTCACCTGCATATCGTCGGTCCATTTTGGCGAATTGCCGAATATAGACCGGCGATTTAGCCGCATCGACGCTTCAAATCAACAGGCGATCGCGAGAGAATAGAATACGAAGCAGCTCATACCCTGGGGAAAAGAATGAAAGACATCG
The DNA here is from genome assembly GCF_013488225.1 of Sinorhizobium mexicanum. Lineage (NCBI taxonomy): Bacteria > Pseudomonadati > Pseudomonadota > Alphaproteobacteria > Hyphomicrobiales > Rhizobiaceae > Sinorhizobium > Sinorhizobium mexicanum. The sequence goes on from NZ_CP041238.1 coordinate 4,015,971, forward strand.
TCGTCATCGGCGCCGGCAAGATCGGCTCCACCATCGCACGCATGCTGGCGCATACCGGCGATTATCGCGTCTGTGTTGCCGACCGCAGCGCCGAGCAACTGCAGCAGGTCGAAAAGCACGAGGCCATTTCGACCGCGACCATCGACATCTCCGACAAGAAGGCCCTCGTCGGTCTGCTCAGCGGCAAGTTCGCCGTGCTGAGCGCCGCACCGTTCCACCTGACGGTCGCCATTGCCGAAGCGGCCGCCGAGGCGGAGATCCACTATCTCGACCTGACCGAGGACGTCGAATCGACACGCCACGTCAAGGCGATCGCGGCAGAAGCGAAGACCGCCTTCATTCCGCAGTGCGGCCTTGCGCCGGGCTTCATCTCGATCGTCGCCAACGATCTGGCGAAGCGCTTCGATACGCTGGAAAGCGTCCGCATGCGCGTCGGCGCCCTGCCGCAATATCCGTCCAACGCCCTCAACTATAACCTGACCTGGAGCACGGACGGCGTCATCAACGAATATATCGAGCCTTGCGAGGCGATCGTCGAAGGTTCGCTGATCGAAGTCCCGGCGATGGAAGAGCGTGAGGAATTCTCGCTCGACGGCGTCACCTACGAAGCCTTCAACACCTCCGGCGGCCTCGGCACGCTTTGCGAGTCTTTAAAGGGCAAGGTCCGCACGCTGAACTACAAGACAATCCGCTATCCTGGTCACGCCGCCATCTTCAAGGCGCTCCTGAACGATCTTGGCCTGCGCCATCGCCGCGAGGTGCTGAAGGATATTCTGGAGAATGCCCTGCCGACCACCACGCAGGACGTCGTCGTCATCTTCGTCACCGTCTCCGGCTTCCGCGAAGGCCGCCTGGTTCAGGAAACCTACGCCAACAAGGTCTACAGCGGTGTCGTCGCCGGACGCATGCAGAGCGGTATCCAGATCACCACGGCCGGCAGCATCTGCGCCGTCCTCGATATGCTCGCCGACGGCAAGATCGCGACGAAGGGCTTCGTTCGCCAGGAAGACATCGCGCTCGACACCTTCCTCGCCAACCGCTTCGGCCATTACTACGCGCAGAAGCACGAGACGGAGCGTGCGGCGAGCTGACGTAAGCGCGGCTCTAGCCTGCTTCAGGATGAAGCGACAAATGCCCGGACCGTGTCCGGGCATTTTTCTTTTGATGCGGTCTCCCGAGTAACCCTCTGGCCTGCGGCATTTCCCACAAGACGGAGAGTGCGTGAGGCACGCCCTGCTCATCATCGGGCCGCTTCATACGAGCAAACCTTCCGTTGGAGTGACAACCTAGCCGCGACTCGATCTCCACCCTTGTGGGGGAGATGGCCGGCAGGCCAGAGGGGATGAGCCCTTCTTGTAGGCAATTCCTCGGGAGACACTGCTGCAACCGACCTACAGCGCCGCGCATCTTATCGGCCGCGTAAAGGACGCTGTAGCATCTTGAATTGCTGCACGTTCTTGTCCTTAGATCGGCTACGATTTAAGGAAACCTGCAGCAGGAAGCCAAAGACCACCAGGATCCTATCGCGCCCGACGAGACACTCGGTGCGATGGTTCAGCGAAAGCCGTTCTGACTGAATCGTTGCGCGCACCGCCGCGCATATGTCCAAGCCGGTTGGCACCCCTCTGCCCTACCGGGGCATCTCCCCCACAAGGGTGGAGATCGGTAAGGCGCGGCTCCCTGCTCCCTCTCTTCGACAATGTTTAGCCTTGCTGCAGGTAGAAATGGCGCGAAGCAATGCCTTCCCACCTGGCCGATGTCCGCGAAATCGCAGCGTCGCTACCGAGATTGTTTTCGCGGACATCGCCGCGCGGCACAGCGGTGACTTTCGGACATGAAAAACCCCGCTCGAGGCGGGGTTCGATAGGCATCATCCCTTATCGGGATGTCCCTTTCAGGCCGGGATGACGATCTCCCCGAGCTTCGTCAGTTCGGCGATGAATTGCTCGAGACGAGTCTTCTTCTCGTCGGCCGCACCCTCCAGTTCGGCGCGAACGGCGTCGATGCGGTTTTCCAGCACCGTACGGTCGAGTTCGTCGACGTGGACGGCGGACTCGGCAAGCAGCGTGCAACCGGTCGGCAGAATATCAGCGAAACCGCCGAAGACCGCAAAACGCTCGGTCTTGCCGTCAGCCGTCTTCACGGTAACCACGCCCGGCTTGACGGTCGTCATCGTCGGTGCGTGATAGGCCATCACGGTCATCTCGCCCTCGGTTGCCGGAATGACGACTTCCGTCACCTTTTCCGAAAGCAGCAGGCGCTCGGGGGAAACAAGCTCAAAATTGAAACTGTCGGCCATGACCATTCACTTCTGGTGCGCGCGCCGCCCGTTGGCAGCGGCTGTGGCATGTTCTCCGCCGCTCGTCGCGGCAGAATGAAAACCGTGGCGTGAAATATTCCCGCCACGGTTCACGATGCTGATTAAGCGGCTTCGGCAGCCAGCTTCTTGGCCTTCTCGATCGCTTCGTCGATGGAGCCGACCATGTAGAAGGCAGCTTCCGGCAGGTGGTCGTATTCGCCGTTGACGAGGCCCTTGAAGCCCTTGATCGTGTCTTCGAGCGCAACCAGCTTGCCCGGCGAACCGGTGAAGACTTCGGCAACGAAGAACGGCTGCGACAGGAAGCGCTCGATCTTGCGGGCGCGGGCAACCGCCAGCTTGTCCTCTTCGGACAGCTCGTCCATGCCGAGGATGGCGATGATGTCCTGAAGCGCCTTGTAGCGCTGCAGGGTCGACTGCACCTTGCGCGACACTTCGTAGTGCTCTTCGCCGACGATCATCGGGTCGAGCATGCGCGAGGTCGAGTCAAGCGGGTCGACGGCCGGGTAGATGCCCTTTTCCGCGATCGAGCGCGACAGAACGGTGGTTGCATCGAGGTGGGCGAACGAGGTTGCCGGCGCCGGGTCGGTCAAGTCGTCGGCCGGAACGTAGATGGCCTGAACCGAGGTGATCGAACCCTTGGTCGTCGTGGTGATGCGTTCCTGCATCGCGCCCATGTCGGTCGCGAGCGTCGGCTGATAGCCCACGGCCGAAGGAATACGGCCGAGCAGAGCCGACACTTCCGAACCCGCCTGGGTGAAGCGGAAGATGTTGTCGACGAAGAAGAGAACGTCCTGGCCTTCGTCACGGAACTGTTCGGCGACCGTCAGGCCGGTGAGCGCCACGCGAGCGCGTGCGCCCGGCGGTTCGTTCATCTGACCGTAAACGAGAGCGGCCTTGGAACCTTCACCGCCGCCGTGCTTGTTCACGCCCGATTCGATCATTTCGTGATAGAGGTCGTTGCCTTCGCGGGTGCGTTCGCCGACGCCTGCGAAGACCGAGTAACCACCATGCGCCTTGGCGACGTTGTTGATCAGTTCCATGATCAGAACTGTCTTGCCGACGCCTGCACCGCCGAAGAGGCCGATCTTGCCGCCCTTCGCATAGGGAGCGAGCAGGTCGACGACCTTGATGCCGGTGACGAGGATCTGTGCTTCCGTCGACTGCTCGACATAGGCCGGCGCATCCTGGTGGATCGCGCGGCGTGCGGAGGTCTTCAGCGGACCGGCTTCATCGACCGGCTCGCCGATAACGTTCATGATGCGGCCGAGGGTTTCCTTGCCGACCGGAACCGAGATAGGGCCGCCCGTGTCGGTGACCGACTGGCCGCGAACCACACCTTCGGTCGAGTCCATGGCGATCGTGCGGACCGAGTTTTCGCCGAGATGCTGCGCGACTTCGAGAACGAGGCGGTTGCCCTTGTTGTCGGTTTCCAGCGCGTTCAGGATCTGCGGGAGTTGACCTTCCTCGAAAGCGACGTCGACAACGGCGCCGATAACCTGCGTGACGCGACCGACAGCGCCGGTAGCCGTAACGACTGTCTTGGCGGAAGCTGCCTTACGCGGTGCAGCGGGCTTCTTCGCCGCTGCGGTTTCTTTCGGGGTAGCTGCCTTAGCCATAATTCTTACCCTCTTTCGTAACCTTAGAGCGCTTCCGCGCCAGAGATGATTTCAATGAGTTCCTTGGTGATCTGCGCCTGCCGCTGACGGTTGTAGTTGAGCGTCAGCTTGTTGATCATCTCACCGGCGTTGCGCGTCGCATTGTCCATGGCGCTCATCTTGGCACCCATTTCGCCGGCAACGTTCTCGAGCAGAGCCCGGAAGATTTGCACCGAGATATTGCGCGGGATGAGATCGGTCAGGATGGCGGCTGCGTCCGGCTCGTACTCGTAGATCGCCGAAGCGTCCGAGCTCGCGGCGGAAACATCGCCAGCCGAGGCCGGGATGAGCTGCTGCGCGGTCGGAACCTGCGAAATGACAGACTTGAACTCGGAGTAGAACAGCGTGCAGACATCGAACTCGCCCTTCTCGAAGAGCGCGATGACCTTGTGCCCGATCTGATCGGCGTTTTCGAAACCGATCTTCTTGACTTCACGCAGGTCGATGCGGTCGATGATCAGCGACGCGAATTCACGCCGCAGGATATCGAAACCCTTCTTGCCGACGCAGATGATCTTCACGGTCTTGCCGGCAGCGAGCAGCTTGCGCACATGATCGCGGGCAAAGCGCGCGATCTGTGAGTTGAAGCCGCCGCAGAGGCCGCGTTCCGCCGTACAGACGATCAGGAGGTGCGTGTCGTCCCTGCCGGTTCCCGTCATCAGCTGCGGTACGCTTTCGTCCGCGCCGACCGCCTGGGCGATGTTGGCGAGAACGGCAGCCATGCGCTGCGAGTAAGGCCGGGCGGCCTCGGCCGCCTCCTGCGCACGCCGAAGCTTCGCCGCGGCGACCATCTTCATCGCCTTGGTGATCTTCTGCGTCGCCTTGACGGAGGCGATCCGGTTTTTCAGATCCTTAAGTGAAGGCATCCGTTGTCCGTCCTAAATGAAACCCGCTCAGGCGAAAGACTTGGCGAAGGTGTCGATTGCAGCCTTCAGCTTGCCCTTGGTGTCGTCGGAAATCGCCTTTTCCGTGCGGATCGTTTCCAGCACGTCCTTGCCTTCCGAGCGCAGGTAGGAGAGCAGGCCCTGCTCGAACTTGCCGACCTGGTTGACCGGCAGCTTGTCGAGGTAGCCGTTGACGCCTGCGAAGATCACCGCGACCTGCTCTTCCGTCTTCAGCGGCGAGAACTGCGGCTGCTTCAGGAGTTCGGTCAGGCGGGCACCGCGGTTCAGGAGGCGCTGCGTTGCGGCATCGAGGTCCGAGCCGAACTGTGCGAAGGCCGCCATTTCGCGGTACTGCGCGAGTTCGCCCTTGATCGAGCCTGCGACCTGCTTCATCGCCTTGATCTGCGCCGAGGAGCCGACGCGCGAAACCGACAGACCGACGTTAACGGCCGGACGGATGCCCTGGTAGAACAGGTCGGTTTCAAGGAAGATCTGGCCGTCGGTGATCGAAATCACGTTCGTCGGAATGAACGCAGACACGTCGTTGCCCTGCGTTTCGATGACCGGCAGAGCCGTCAGCGAGCCGGCGCCCTTGTCGTCGTTGAGCTTTGCAGCACGTTCCAGCAGGCGGGAATGCAGGTAGAAAACGTCGCCCGGATAGGCTTCGCGGCCCGGCGGACGGCGCAGGAGCAGCGACATCTGACGGTATGCGACGGCCTGCTTGGAAAGGTCGTCGTAGCCGATCAGCGCGTGCTTGCCGTTGTCGCGGAAGTATTCGCCCATCGCGCAGCCGGCGAACGGAGCAAGATACTGCATCGGAGCCGGATCGGAAGCGGTAGCAGCAACAATGATCGAGTACTGCAGGGCGCCGCGCTCTTCGAGAACCTTCACAAACTGAGCGACGGTCGAGCGCTTCTGGCCGATGGCGACGTAGACGCAGTAGAGCTTGTCCTGTTCCGGGCCGTTGTCGTGGATCGGCTTCTGGTTCAGGAAGGTGTCGAGAATGATCGCGGTCTTGCCGGTCTGGCGGTCGCCGATGACGAGCTCGCGCTGGCCGCGGCCGACCGGGATGAGGGCGTCGATCGCCTTGAGGCCGGTCGACATCGGCTCATGAACCGACTTGCGCGGGATGATGCCGGGAGCCTTGACGTCGACGCGGGCGCGCTGCTTGGCATTGATCGGGCCTTTGCCGTCGATCGGGTTGCCGAGCGCGTCGACGACGCGGCCGAGCAGTTCCGGACCAACCGGGACGTCCACAATGGCGCCAGTCCGCTTGACGGTGTCGCCTTCCTTGATGTCACGGTCGGAACCGAAAATAACCACACCGACGTTGTCGGCTTCGAGGTTCAGCGCCATGCCGCGAATTCCACCCGGGAATTCGACCATCTCGCCTGCCTGTACGTTGTCCAGGCCGTAGACGCGGGCGATACCGTCACCGACGGAAAGCACCTGGCCAACTTCGGAGACTTCTGCTTCCTGGCCGAAATTTTTGATCTGATCTTTGAGAATTGCGGAAATTTCCGCGGCGCGGATATCCATCAGCCGACCTCTTTCAGTGCAAGCTTAAGGGTAGAGAGTTTGGTGCGAAGGGAGGTGTCAATCTGGCGGGACCCGACCTTGACGATCAGACCTCCAAGAATAGACGGGTCGACAGTGACGTTGACCGCCACGTCTTTGCCGGTGACGCCCTTGAGCGTCGCCTTCAATTCAGTTTCCTGCGCCGGGGTCAGCGCATGGGCCGACGTGACGTCGGCGGAAATTTCGCCGCGATGGCGCGCGGCAATCAGGCGGAACGCCTGGATGATGCCCGGCAGCGCGAAGAGACGGCGGTTGCGGGCAACGACCTTGAGGAAGTTGCCGACCAGGCCGGAGATTCCAGCTTTTTCTGCGACCGCGGAAATGGCCTTGAACTGATCCTCGGCGGAAAACACCGGGCTTCCGATCAGGCGCTTCAGATCATCACTACCGTCGATCAGCGACTGGACGCGGTTAAGATCGGTACCGACCGCATCGAGCGAACCGGCCTCAAGAGCGAGCTCGAAGAGCGAGGACGCGTATCTTTCTGCAACACCGGAAATAAGCTGGGATGTGTCTGCCACGGGCACACGCTTCTCTCTAAATCATCCAAGAACGTCAGCTGCGGCGAACCGTTGACTTAACATCTTGAATTTGCTGCAATAACTCGCAGGATATCGAGGCCCTTCGACCCACTTCCCCCGCAATTCGCGGTTCGTCTAGCATAGGATGTTTGGACTCGCAACACGCCAACGGCAGGAATGCGGCATAAGTCGACCCACATCGGCCGAATTTTGCCGTAAATCCCCGAATGAAACGCTGAATCGTGTTTGCGCTCGTCAGATTAGCCCGAAAACGTAAGCAAGCGGGAGGATCGCAAGCACCGCCTGAATAGCAAGGGCGATCCAATTGAAAAGGGTCCCCCCATTGTCGCTCATCATCGACAGGATGCGGCCGAAGGCCGCGAGCGCAAAGGCGGCGCCGACGGCGAGATAGACCATCGGCTGGGCGAGCAGGATGGCGCCGAGACCGAGACCGACATGCATGCCGCCCATGGTGGAGCGGGCTTCGGCAAGCCCGCCGCGGCGCCCTTCGGCGACGCCGATGCCAGCCGCGCGAAAGGCAAGACGCGGTGCAAAGAGCATGACAAGGCCGATGAGCGCTGCGACCGCCGCCGCGCAAAATGCCAGGAACTCCCCGGTTTCCGTCGGAATGTAGAACTCCATGCCGTCCCCGCTGATGGAATCATTTCGTTGGCGTCGCGCTCGGGCGATTCCTCGCAGACGCGGCACCGGGGTGGTCTAGCGCATGTCGGCGCCGATGTGAATCCGCTCCGTCGCGTTCGAACCATCGATTAGAGCGGGATGAGGAAAAGCGTGTGCGGTTTTCCGCCCGCATCCCGCTCTAACTTATTAGGATCGATCACGTTTATGATTTTGGGTCGAATCGACCCAAAATCATCGTGATCTAGAGAAAACTCTGCGGATCGATGTCGAGTTGCACGCTGATCGATCCCCTTTCCTTGGGCCCGCCGGCAATCATCGCCTTGACGAAGGCCTGCATGTCGCTGTTGCGCCGCCCATGGACGAGCAGACGGAAGCGGTGGCGCCCGCGGATGAGCGCGAGTGGCGCCTCGGCCGGACCGAGGATCGAGATGCCGTCGACGCGCGGGGCAGCCATGCGCAGACCGCGCGCATGGCTCTCGGCGTCGTTCCGACTCTCGGCGGAGATGATGATCGAGGCCAGCCGGCCGAAGGGCGGCAGTGCGGCGCGTTCCCGCTCGTTGATCTCACGCTCGTAGAAGGCGTCCGAATCGCCCGAGACGATCGCCTGCATCACCGGATGCTGCGGCTGGTAGGTCTGTAGCAGGCCAAGGCTCTTCAGGCCCGTCCGCCCGGCGCGCCCCGTCACCTGCGAGAGCAGCTGAAACGTCCGCTCCGCCGCGCGCGGATCGCCGTTGGCGAGGCCGAGATCGGCGTCGACGATGCCGACCAGCGTCATCATCGGGAAGTTGTGGCCCTTGGCGACGAGCTGGGTGCCGATGACGATGTCCGCCTCGCCGCGTGCGATCGCCTCGAGTTCCAGCCGCAGGCGTTTGACGCCCATCAGGTCGGAGGAGAGCACGATCGTGCGCGCTTCGGGGAAGTGCCGCTCGACCTCCTCGGCGATGCGCTCCACGCCGGGGCCGCAGGCGACCAGGTGGTCGAGCGTGCCGCATTCGGGGCAGGCTTCCGGCGTCCGCTCGGAGTAGCCGCAATGATGGCACTGGATCTGACCGCGGAAGCGGTGCTCGACGAGCCAGCTCGAGCAGTCCGGGCACTGGAAGCGGTGGCCGCAGACGCGGCAGAGCGTCAAGGGCGCGTAGCCGCGTCGATTCAAAAACAACAGCGCCTGTTCGCCACGGCCGATCGCCTTGCCGACCTGGTTGAGGAGCACCGGCGAGAGAAAGCCGCCGCGCTCGGGTGGATGGCGGCGCATGTCGACCACGCCGAGATGCGGAAGCGCCGCATCGCCAAAGCGCGTTGGCAGGTGGATCGGCCGGTAACGGCCCACTTCGCCGTTCACCCGGCTTTCGACGGAGGGCGTTGCCGATACCAAGACGACCGGAAAGCCGCTGATCCTGCCGCGCACGACCGCCATGTCGCGGGCGTTGTAGAAGACGCGGTCCTCCTGCTTGTAGGCGGGATCGTGTTCCTCGTCGACGATGATGAGGCCAAGATCCTCGAAGGGCAGGAACAGCGCTGAACGGGCCCCGGCGACGACGCGCACCTGTCCGGTCGTCACCTGTCGCCACACCTTCTCGCGCGTTCGCGGCGCGAGATCGGAATGCCATTCCGCCGGCTTCGCACCGAAGCGATCCTGGAAACGTTCGAGGAAGCTTGCGGTGAGCGCGATTTCCGGCAGCAGGATCAGCACCTGCTTGCCGGCCCTCAGGGTCGCGGCGATCGCCTCGAAATAGACCTCGGTCTTGCCGGATCCGGTAATGCCGTCAATCAGGGAAACGGAGAACGTTCCCTCTTCCACTGCCGCCAGCAGATCGGCTGCGGCAGCCTTCTGCGCGCCCTCCAGCCGGGGAGCGGCGAAATCCGGATCGGGCGGGGCGACAACGGGCGGCGGCGGCATGAAAACGGTCTCGAATACGCCCTGCGCAGTGAGGCCGTCGACGACGCTCGACGAAACGCCCGCCGCGTGCGCGAGGCCGGAGCGCGTCCAGGAAAAGCCGTCGCTTGCCGCCGCGATGACCCTTTCGCGCGCCGACGTGATCCGCTCCGGCCGCTGATCCGTCAGGCGCAATGCTTCCACCATCGGTTCCGGATCGAAGGCCGTCGGCGCCCGCAACGCCATGCGCGCGACAAGCCCCGGCGGCGTCACCGTATAGGCCGCCACCCAATCGAGAAAGGCCCGCATGTCGCCCGCGAGCGGCGGGCAGTCGAAGACCTTTGCGATCTGCTTCAGTTTCTTCGGATCGACCGTACCATCATCGGCGCCGTCCCAGACGACGCCCACGACCAAGCGCGGGCCTAGCGGCACCTGCACGATCGATCCCGGCTCGACCGCCATGCCATGCGGCACCACATAGGAATAGGCCTTCGGCGCCGGCATCGGCACCAGGACGGGCACGATGCGGCGCTCGGATACGGCCCCGAATAAATCGGTTGAATCAAGAGTCATTTTGCCGTGACCTTGCCACCGCTTTCAGTTAAAGAAAACTGCGCAGCGAACCGCTGCCTTGTGGATAGCAGGGTTTGTCACGGTTCCATCAGAGTTTCAACGCGCGCGGTTTCTGCCCGCGGATTTTCCGCCCGGCAGATATGCGCCCGAACGGCAATCATGCCCCAAGGAGAGACCTCCATGAAATTTTTCGTTGATACCGCCGATGTGAAGGAAATCCGGGAGCTGAACGACCTCGGCCTGCTCGACGGCGTCACCACCAACCCCTCGCTCATCCTGAAATCGGGCCGCGACATCGTCGAAGTCACCAAGGAAATCTGCTCGATCGTCGACGGACCGGTATCCGCCGAAGTGACGGCAACCGAATACAGCGAGATGATGAAGGAGGCGGCCGCGCTTTCGAAGATCGCGGACAACATCTGCATCAAGGTGCCGCTGACGCTTGACGGTCTCAAGGCCTGCAAGGCGCTCACCTCGGACGGTCACCAGACGAATGTGACGCTTTGCTTCTCGGCCAACCAGGCCCTGCTTGCCGCCAAGGCCGGCGCGACCTTCGTCTCGCCCTTTATCGGCCGCCTCGACGACATCGCCTTCGACGGCATGGATCTCATTCGTGAAATCCGCCACATCTTCGACAACTACGGCTACGAGACGGAAATCCTCGCCGCCTCGATTCGCACGGTCAACCACGTCAAGGAAGCCGCCCTTATCGGCGCCGACGTCGTTACGGCGCCGCCGGCAACGCTGAAGGCGCTCGTCAAGCACCCGCTGACGGACAAGGGCCTGGAAATGTTCCTGGCCGACTGGGCAAAGACCGGCCAGAAGATCGGCTGATCGGTCGCATTCCAGCGCGCAGAATTTGAAAGGCCTCGCAGCGATGCGGGGCCTTCTTGCATTCGGGTCGCGGTGCGGGTGATCTGCCCCTCACCCTACAGCGCCGCGCGTCTTATCAGACGCGCAAAGGTCGCTGTAGCACTTTGAATTGCTGCATGTCTTTGTCCTTAAGCCGAGGTCGATTTAAGGAGACATGCAGTAGCCCTCTCCGCGCCTGCGGGGAGAGGGGACTGGGAGGGCGTCGCGAGTCTCCTTCGCGCCGCTTGCGGGGAGAAGGTGGCTGGCAGGCCGGATGAGGGGCGGACATGGAGAAAGCATGCCGTTCAGGTCTGCTCAGATCTGCCTGACCGACGGGTCGAACACGGCATCGCTGTCGGCCGCGAGTTCGAAGACCGTGTGTCTTTCCAGCGCGCGCGTGATGTCTGCCGGATCGCCGTCCAGCGCTTCTGGCGCAATCAGATTGCCGACGCGAAAATCGAAGAGGTCGCCCTTCTTGTTCAGAAGTTCATGGAACACCGTCATGTCGCGCAGTTCCGTGGACCATTTGGCAAACCAGTAGAAGAGACCGGAATTGCGCGCGCTCATGTGTACCGGCAGGATCGGCAGGCCATATTTGCGCGCGAAACCGACGGCGGAACTCTTCCATGGACGCTCGTTAAGGCACCCGTCGGCCCAATAGGCGATGCGGCCCGAAGGGAAAAGCACGGTTGCCTTGCCTTCTTCGATGGCGCGATTGGTGACCTGCAGCGTTTCGCGAGCCTTGAGCTTGCTCTTGTATTCGTCGCGCCATTCGACCGGAATGACCATCTCTACGAAGCGCGGATTGACCCTGATCGCGTCGCGATTGGCGAAGAACATCATGTCCGGTCGGCGGGACTTCAAAAGATCGAAGACCGCTATGCCATCGGCAATGCCGGTCGGATGATTGCTGACAAGGAGAAAGCCGCCCCTTGCCGGAATCCGCTCTGCCTTGTCGACGCGAATGTCGAGCGAAAGCAGCGAGCTCAGGTGCTCGAACGCCTGAAAGCCCGGCATGTTGGCGACGGCATCGGCGAATTCGATCGCCTTGCGATAGTTGAGCAGGGTGTAGAGAAAGGGCCGCATGGCCGGCCACAACGGGTGGCGAACGATCTTCCGGCCGCGTTCCGCGATCAGGGTATCGACGATATGGCCGGGCTGTCCCTGAGAAACCAGCGCAATGGCCTCAGCAAAGTGCGCGAATCCGCCCCCCATGTCCCTTCTCGCCATAGTCCCATCCGCGTTTGCTGACCGACCATCGCAGTTCAATATGATCGAACAATGACAAATTCCAAGGGTGCGACAGCAAAAAGAAGTGCGTTAGCAAAAACATAAGGCGCCCGGCGACATTGTGTACGGCACACGAAATCGCCGGAGCGACGATGAACGAGATTCTTGCAATTGGTCACCCCGAAGTCATGGCGGAACGCCAGCGCTGGCTGGCGACCCTCACCCAGGAACGGCGTCTGTCCGCAAAGACGGTCGAGGCCTACGAGCGCGATACGCGGCAATTCCTGACCTTCCTGACCGGCCATCTCGCGGGGCCGCCGCGCCTGGCGGATATCCGCAGTTTGCGCCCGGCCGACCTGCGCGGCTTCCTGGCGCAACGGCGCAAACACGGCGCGGGCGCGCGTACGCTCGGACGCGGGTTGGCGGGCCTCCGCTCCTTCCTGCGGTACCTGGAGAAAAATGGTCTCGCCAACGCCGCGGGCGCCCAGGCCGTGCGCTCGCCGAAGCAGCCGAAATCGCTGCCGAAACCGTTGACTGACGGCGAGGCGCTGAAGGTTGTCACCGCGGACGCGCAGCTTGCGGAAGAGCCGTGGATCGCCGCCCGCAACGCCGCCGTCCTGACGCTTCTCTACGGCTGCGGTCTGCGCATATCGGAAGCGCTCGGACTGACACCCAACGATTTTGCCGGCAACAGGTCATCGTTGCGCGTCAACGGCAAAGGCGGCAAGACACGAATCGTCCCGCTCATTGCCGCCGCGACCGAAGCCGTCGCCACCTACAGCCGGATTTGCCCCTACCATCTCGCCGCCGATGCAGCGCTGTTCCGCGGCGCCCGCGGCGCCACGCTCCAGCCGGCGATCATCCAGCGCGAGATGCAGAAACTGCGCGCCGCCCTCGGCCTTCCCGATTCGGCAACGCCGCACGCCCTGCGTCATTCCTTCGCCACGCATCTTCTCGCCGGCGGTGGTGACCTTCGCACCATCCAGGAACTGCTCGGCCATGCCAGCCTCTCGACAACGCAGGTCTACACAGGCGTCGATTCGGCTCGCCTGCTGGAAATCTACGATCGCGCTCATCCCCGCGCCTGAATTCGGCCCGCGCCTGAAATTCGGCCCGCCTGAAATTTGGCAAAGTACCGGATTAACCAAGTGCGTTAAGGAACCCGTGACCATCGCGGCGTAGGGTTCGAGGGAGCATTCCAGGAAAGTAGAATTGTGCAGAATCGGTGCCCGATGACGACGTTTCCGATCTCAAGACCCGTTCGCAATCTCACTCACGCGCTTGCAGGCCGCGTCCTGTGGCTGATCGCGTCGCTGCATCTTCTGGCGCTCGCGAGCCTCATAGCCGCACTGCTTTCGATCTCGGATGCACGCGCTGCCGAAGAATCCGCCTGCGGCGGCAGCAACATCCTGGCAGGACTGGAACAATCGGATCCGACGCGCCTCGCCGCGCTGCGCCGGGAAGCCGACGCGGTACCGAACGGAAAGGGCCTCCTCTGGAAAATCGAAGCCCAAGGATCTGCACCTTCGTGGCTGCTCGGCACCATGCACGTCACCGATCCGCGCGTGCTGGCGATGCCGGAAGGTGCAGTCGACGCCTTTGCCCGGGCGGCCATCGTCATCGTCGAATCGGACGAGATCATCGACGACAGGAAGGCGGCGGCGGCGATCATGATGCACCCGGACCTCACCATGTTTGCCGGCGACAAGACGATCAACGACTTTCTCCAGCCGGAGGATCGCACGCGCCTCGAAAGCGGTCTCAAGGAACGGGGCATTCCGCTGCCGCTCGTCGCCAAGATGAAGCCGTGGATGATTGCAAGTTTCGTCGCGCTTCCGGCCTGCGAGATGTCACGCAAGGCTGCCGGCGCGTCCTTTCTCGACAAGAAGCTGGCGGAGGACGCACTGAGGGAGGGGAAGACGCTAAAGGGCCTTGAGACGCTGGTCGAGCAGCTTTCGGCAATGGACTCGCTCCCCGTCGAGCTTCACCTGCAGGCGCTGATCGAAACATTGGCGCTCGGCAAGACGGTCGACGATGTCATGACGACGACGACTGATCTCTATCTTTCCGGCGACACCGGAATGATCATGCCCATGATGAAATCCGTTTCCGTGCAGACGGCGGCAAAGGACTTCGGTTTTGCCGATTTCGAGCAGCGAATCATCATCGACCGCAACAAAATCATGGCGACGCGTGCCGAGCCGATCCTGAAGGGCGGCAATGCCTTCATGGCCGTTGGCGCCCTGCACCTTTCCGGCGCGGAGGGCCTGGTCGAGCTCCTGCGTCAACGCGGCTTTACCGTCACGCCGGCAAACTAGCCGGGCTGAGGTCAGTGAGCGCGGATTCGCCCGCTCGTTAGCTAGCGCATCGGCCCGAAAATCGGAATCGATTTTCGGGCCGATGCGTAGATTCAAAGACTTACAGCGTCCTTGGTGCGTCCTGAAGGACGCACGGCGCCGTAGAATCGATCAACGCCGCTCGTTCAGCTCGGCCAACAGTGCCGGCACGATGGTCTTGTGGAACGGCGTGACAACCGCGAGGTAGATGCGGCCGAGAAAATTCCGGCGACGCACGAGGGTCGTGACGCCGACGACGCGGCTGTCGGCGGGACCGTCACGAACGTCCACGACGATGCGAAAATCCAGATGCCGGTCATCGAAGCCGAGAACGGCCTTGCGTTCGTCATCAAGCAAAACCGGAAGGAACCCGATCAGACCACGATCCGCGTCAGGCGCATCGGTCTTCAGTCCGAAAGCCGAGACGATGCGGTTTCGAAGGACAAGAAGGGCTCGGACCCAGGCCGGCAATTGACCAAGCATCCGCTGGGCCGCTTCACCCGCCGTCAGCCGCTCATTCAGAATGAGCAGCTCGTAGCGGTCCGCCCAATCGGCTTCGGGCAGTATCGCGTTCGGAAGGGGTGCCGCAGCGCTTCGCGGTCTCATGAACGATCCTCATATCGGTTCATTCATGTTCGCGCGGTGCGGCAGCGCATGGCAGGGGGCCGCATGTCGCAGCCCCCCGGCCAATTGTCACATGTGGATCGGCTTGGCGAAGGTGGCGAGAGCCGCCTCCTTGACTGCCTCCGACATGGTCGGATGGGCATGGCAGGTACGTCCGAGGTCTTCCGACGAGCCGCCGAATTCCATCAGCACGGCGATCTCGTGGATCATTTCGCCGGCGCCGAAGCCGACGATATGGCCGCCGAGCACGCGGTCGGTTTCCTTGTCGGCCAAGATCTTGACGAAACCATCCGTCTGAAGCATCGCGCGTGCGCGGCCATTGGCGGTGAAGGGGAACTTGCCGACCTTGTAGGCGACGCCCGCAGCCTTGAGTTCTTCCTCGGTCTTGCCGACCGACGCCACTTCCGGCTGGGTGTAGACGACGCTCGGAATGACGTCGTAGTTCACGTGACCGGCCTGTCCGGCGATGATCTCCGCCACCGCAACGCCCTCGTCCTCGGCCTTGTGGGCAAGCATCGGACCGCGCACCACGTCGCCGATCGCATAGACACCGGTCAAGCTCGTCTGGAAGTGGCGGTCGATCTCAATCCGGCCACGGGAGTCGAGCACGACACCCGCCTTGGCAAGGCCCATATTCTCGGTGCACGGCTTGCGCCCGGTGGCGACCAGCACGACATCGGCGTCGATCGTGGTCGACTCGCCGCCCTTGACCGGCTCGAAGGTGACCCTCGCGCCACTGCCCGGCTTCGAGACGCCGGTCACCTTGGCGCCGAGCTTAATGTCGATGCCCTGCTTCGTCAGCATGCGGTGCAGCTGCTTGGCGACCTCGCCGTCCATGCCGCCGAGGATCGTGTCAAGGAACTCGACGACCGTCACCTTGGCGCCCAGGCGCGCCCAGACCGAGCCGAGTTCCAGTCCGATGACACCGCCGCCCACGACGACCATGCTGGCCGGTACCTTCTCCAGTTCGAGGCCGCCGGTCGAAGAGATGATGACCTTCTCGTCGAACGCGACTTCGACGCCGGGAATGCCGGCGACGTCGGAACCGGTGGCGATCACGACATTCTTCGCCTCGAGGACCTGCTCCTCACCCTTGTCGTTCGTGACCGAAACCTTGCCCTGGCCGAGAACCTTGCCCGTGCCCTGGAAACCATCGATCTTGTTCTTCTTGAAGAGGAAGGCAACGCCGTCGACATTCGCCTTAACGGTCGCGTCCTTGTGGGCCATCATCTTTGCGAGATTGAGCTTGGGGCTTGCGACCTCCACGCCCAGCGCATCGAGACTGTGCTGTGCGTGATGGAACATTTCGGAAGCGTGCAGCAAGGCCTTGGAGGGGATGCAGCCGACATTGAGGCAGGTGCCGCCATAGGTGCTGCGCTTTTCGACCACGGCAACCTTCATGCCCAGTTGCGCCGCCTTGATGGCGCAGACATAGCCGCCGGGGCCGCTTCCGATAACGATGAGATCATAAGCCATTTGATAGTCCTTGTTTCAGGGCGGTTACCGACCGCCGCTGACGTTGAGAATTGCCCCCGTCACATAGGTCGCCTTATCCGACAGGAGATAGAGAATTGCATCGGCAACCTCGCCGGCCGTGCCGGGACGTTGCATGGGGATCGAAGGCGCCATGTCGCGGGCGCGGTCCGGCAGCCCGCCGGAGGCGTGAATGTCCGTCTCGATGATGCCGGGGCGCACCGCATTCACGCGAATGCCCTCCGCCGCCACTTCACGCGCCAGGCCGACGGTAAAGGTGTCGATCGCGCCCTTTGCGGCGGCATAGTCGACATATTGCCCGGGTGAGCCCAGAATGGCCGCCATGGACGATAGGTTGACGATCGAGCCGCCACGCCCACCATGACGCGTCGACATCCTGAGCACTGCTTCGGCCGCGCAGCGGATGGAACCGGTCACGTTGACACGGAACATACGGTCCAGCCGTTCGGGAGAAATCTCGTCGATGCGCTGCGGCGGGCCGACAATGCCCGCATTGTTGACGAGCCCGTCGAGACGGCCGAATGCGGCGTCGACGGCAGAGAAGAGCGCCTTCACGCCGGCTTCGGAACCGACGTCCCCTTCGACGGCGATTGCGGCGCTGCCCGCTGCCTCGACCGCACGCACCACCTCTTCCGCGGCCTGCCGGTTCGAGGCGTAGTTGACGGCGACACGCCAGCCTTCGCTTGCCGCTGCGATGCAGACAGCGGCACCGATGCCGCGGCTGCCGCCCGTGACGAGAAGAACGTGCCCGTCGCTCATGCGGCGCATCCCTTGAACGCAAAGACGTCGGAGCTATCGGCGTTCGCCTTGCCCTCGCCCCAGGCGCTCGAAGTGCGCAGCGATGGACCGAAACCGGGGAGCAGTATCTGCTCGGCCGCCGGCGCGTCCTCCGCCTGAAGCACGCCGATGTGGCCGGCCCTGTCGACGATATAGATCGCGCCCTGCCAGACGGTGCAGGCCTCAAGCTCCGCGCCGGTGACGTCGCCTGTCGGGCAATCATGCATGACGATGCCGTTCGCACGCAGCGGCTCGCCGGACTGCATCACGACGCCGTCGAGCGACAGACGGGTCTTGCCGACCGTAACCTTGAAGTGATTGCTGGTGACGGCGCTTTCCGAGCCGACCGGCTCGAATCGCAACTCGTAGGTGCCTGCCGGATCGGCATAGATCGCATGCGCCTGGACGCACTCGTCCGCAAGGGCGGGTGCGGCGGCCAGGATGGTCGCGAGCGAAGCGAGGAGAGCGTTCCAGCGCTTCATCGTCAGGCAACCTTCTCGGTCGCGAGTTTCAACCCGAGCCCGATGAAGACCACGCCGCTTGCCCGGTCGATCCACTTGCTCGCCCGCGTGAAGGCCGCCCGCATCGGCGGCGTCGTCATGAACAGACTGACGCCGACGAACCAGAGGATCAGGCAGCTTGCCATGACGAGGCCATAGCCGAACTTGACCATCATCGGCGTATGCGCGCTGACGACCGTCGAGAAGATCGACAGGAAAAAGAACACCGCCTTCGGGTTGAGCGCATTGGCGGCAAAGCCGAGGCCAAAGGCCTTCGCCGCCGACTGCTCGTTACCCGCCTTGGCCTCTCCCGCGTCGACCGCGATCTCCGTCTGACCCGCGCGCAGGGCCTTGATGCCGATGTAGACGAGGTAAGCGACGCCGCACCATTTGACGATGTTGAAGAGGTAGATCGACTGGGAAATGATCAGCCCCAGGCCGAGGATCGTGTAGGTGACATGGAACATCAGCGACGTGCCGATGCCGAACGACGTGATGATCGCCGGGCGCCGCCCGTGCACGAGCGACTGTCGCATCACCATGGCGAGGTCGGCACCGGGGGAAACGATGGCGAACGAGAAGATCGCCATCAGCGATGCGAGTTCGATCAGGTAGTGGCTCATGCTTTTGCGACCGGTGCGTTGAGGGCCCAGATGTGGCCGAAGGGATCCTGGATGCGCGCATAGCGTGCTTGCCAGAACGTATCCTGCGGCTCCATCACTGTCGATGCCCCGGCGGCCATAGCCTTGGCATAGGCCTGATCCACATCATCGGGTTTCGGAAGGTTGATATTGATCGCGACGCTGGCGCCGCCGGCCGTCTTGGGCGAGCTGATGCTCATGCCGAATTCCGGAAACTCGTCGTGCAGCATGATCTCGCCGCCGAAGAGGGCCAGATTGGCGTGCATGACGCGCTTGCCGTCTTCGGACATCTGGTGAAACGTGTTTACCGCACCAAACGCCTTTTCATAGAAGGCGATGGCGGCAAGGCCGTGCTTTACGCAGATATGCGCCTGGATCGGGGGAACGTTCGGTTCGAATGCCATGCTTTTCTCCTCGGTCTAGATGAGAATGCCTGCAAGGATCAGCGCCAGCCCCATCGCCGAGACAGCCCAGATCGCGGAGCGAACACGCCCGAGCCCGCCGACATAGACCGGCAGATAGACGGCTCGCGCCCAGAACCAGATACCGGCGCCCCACTGCGTCAGCAATCCGCTGCGCCCGGTAAACTCTACCACGACCACCAGTACGATGAAGATCGGATAGGTCTCATGAAAGTTGCGGAGCGCGCGGCCGGCGCGCGCTGTCAGCATGTTCGGCTGTTCTTCCACGTCGCGGTTGGGATCCTGATCCATGACGCCGTGCTGCAAACGGTATGCGCCCGCCTGCGTCATCATATAGACGAAAGCCAGCACTGCGCTTGCGAGCAGGTAGATCAGTTCCAGCGACATCCGCACATCCGCAAGAAGGAAACGGGGGCTCTCGCCCCCGCCTGTCCTAGAGGTCGAGCACCAGGCGTTCCGGATCTTCGAGGCTCTCCTTGACGCGCACCAGGAACGTAACCGCCTCCTTGCCGTCAACGATGCGGTGATCGTAGGAGAGTGCGAGATACATCATCGGACGGATGACGACCTGTCCACCGATCGCGACCGGCCGGTCCTGGATCTTGTGCATGCCGAGAATACCGGACTGCGGCGCGTTGAGGATCGGCGAAGACATCAGCGAGCCATAGACACCGCCGTTCGAGATGGTGAAGGTGCCGCCCTGCATGTCGGCCATCGAAAGCGCGCCATCGCGGGCGGCCTTGCCGAGGCGACCGATTTCCTTCTCGATCTCGGCGATCGACATCTGGTCGGCATCGCGCACGATCGGCACGACAAGGCCCTTGTCGGTACCGACAGCGACGCCGATGTGGCAGAAATTCTTGTAGATGACGTCGGTGCCGTCGATCTCGGCGTTGACCGCCGGCAGTTCCTTCAGCGCGTGCGTGACGGCCTTGGTGAAGAAGCCCATGAAGCCGAGCTTGACGCCGTGCTTCTTCTCGAAGATGTCCTTGTACTTGTTGCGCAGGCTCATCACTGCGCTCATGTCCACCTCGTTGTAGGTGGTGAGCATCGCGGCGGTGTTCTGCGCGTCCTTGAGGCGCTTGGCGATCGTCTGGCGCAGCCGTGTCATCTTGACCCGTTCCTCGCGCACGGCGTCCTCGGCGGGCGCCGGTGAACGCGCCTGGACCTTCGCCGGCTCGGCGGCGGGAGCCGAAACCCCCTTGGCGAGAGCGGCGATCACGTCACCCTTCAGCACCTGGCCACGCTTGCCGGAACCGTCGATCTGCTCGGCGGCGATGTTGTTTTCCGCGATGAGCTTGGCGGCAGCCGGAGCCGGCGGCATCGACGTCGGCGCCTGCTGTGCCGGCGCGGGAGGGGCAGGCTGCGGGGCCGGAGCGGCAGCAGCGGGTTCAGCCTTTTTCTCGGCCGGAGCCGGAGCAGCAGCGGCGGCTCCGGCGCCTTCGGCGATCTGGCCGAGCAGCGCTCCGAGGCCGACGGTCTCGCCCGCCTGCGCCACGATTTCGGAGAGCGTGCCGGCGGCCGGTGCCGGAACTTCGATCGTCACCTTGTCGGTCTCAAGCTCGAGGATCGGCTCGTCGGCCTTGATCGCATCGCCGACCTTCTTGAACCAGGTCCCGACGGTCGCTTCGCTGACGGATTCGCCAAGAGTGGGAACGCGGATTTCTGTTGCCATGATTTTTGTTCCGTTGATCAGATATCTGTTTCTAGCTCTTTGAGTTACGCACTTCCGGACGGAAAACCGCTACGCACTTTTCCTGGAAGTGCTCTAGCGATTGGCAGACCGTGGGGAGCCGATCAGCCCCCCAGCGCGTCCTCGAGGAAGGCGGCAAGCTGCGCCATATGCTTGGACATCAGGCCGGTTGCCGGCGAAGCGGCGGCCGGACGACCGGTGTAGCGCACCCGCTGATACTTTGCATCGATATGGGCGAGCACCCATTCGAGATAGGGGTCGATGAACGACCAGGCGCCCATGTTCTTCGGCTCTTCCTGGCACCATACCATTTCTGCATTGCGGAAGCGGCTGAGCTCGTTGATCAGCGCCTTGGCCGGGAACGGATAGAGCTGCTCGACGCGCAGCAGGTAGATGTCGTCGATCCCGCGCTTCTCGCGTTCCTCGAGCAGGTCGTAATAGACCTTGCCGGTGCAGAGCACGACGCGGCGGATCTTCGAGTCCTTCTGCAGCTTGATCGGGCCGTCCTTGATGACTTCCGCATCGTCCCACAGCAGCCGGTGGAAGGAGCTCTCGCCCGCCATTTCCGAAAGGCTGGAGACCGCCCGCTTGTGGCGCAGCAGCGACTTCGGCGTCATCAGGATCAGCGGCTTGCGGAAGTCGCGCTTCACCTGGCGGCGCAGGATGTGGAAGTAGTTCGCCGGCGTGGTAACGTTGGCGACCTGCATGTTGTCTTCCGCGCAGAGCTGCAGGAAGCGTTCGAGGCGTGCGGAGGAGTGCTCCGGCCCCTGGCCTTCATAACCGTGCGGCAGCAGGCAGACGAGGCCGGACATGCGCAGCCACTTGCGTTCGCCGGACGAGACGAACTGGTCGAAGACCACCTGAGCACCGTTGGCGAAGTCGCCGAACTGAGCTTCCCACAGCGTCAGCGCATTCGGGCGGGCCAGCGAATAGCCGTATTCGAAGCCGAGCACCGCCTCTTCCGAGAGCATCGAGTTGATGACCTCGTAGCGCGCCTGGGTCGGCGACAGGTTGGCGAGCGGAATATAGCGCTCTTCCGTCTGCTGATCATAAAGAACCGAGTGGCGCTGCGAGAACGTGCCGCGCTCGCAGTCCTGGCCGGAGAGGCGGATCTTGGTGCCTTCTGTGACGAGCGTGCCGAAGGCGAGCGCCTCCGCCATCGCCCAGTCGATGCCCTCGCCGGTCTGCACCATGCCGGCGCGATTTTCCATGAAACGCTGGATCGTGCGGTGGGCGTTGAAGCCAGCCGGGATCTCCGAAATCTTGCGGCCGACTTCCTTGAGCTGCTTCATCGGCACCGAGGTCTTGCCGCGGCGCTGCTCATCCTGGTTGTCGGCCGTGCGCAGGCCCGACCAGACGCCGTCGAGCCAGTCGGCCTTGTTCGGCTTATAGGACTGGCCTATCTCGAACTCCTGTTCGAGATGAGCGCGCCAATCCGCCTTCATCTTCTCGACCTCGCCCTCGGTCATCAGACCTTCGGCGACCAGCCGTTCGGAATAGAGCTGGACGACCGTCTTGTGGGCGCGGATGGCCTTGTACATCTTCGGCTGCGTGAACGCCGGCTCGTCGCCCTCGTTGTGGCCAAAGCGGCGGTAGCAGAACATGTCGACGACGACCGGCTTGTGGAACTTCATCCGGAACTCGGTCGCGACCTTGGCGGCATAGACGACGGCTTCCGGGTCATCGCCATTCACGTGGAAGATCGGCGCTTCGATCATCTTCGCGACGTCCGACGGATAGGGCGAGGAGCGCGAGAAGGCCGGGTTCGTGGTGAAGCCGATCTGGTTGTTGATGATGAAATGCACGGTGCCGGCAACGCGGTGGCCGCGCAGGCCCGAGAGACCGAGGATTTCTGCGATGACGCCCTGGCCGGCGAAGGCCGCGTCGCCATGCAGCAGAAGCGGCATGACCTTGACGCGTTCGCGCAGCGGAATGATGTCGCCCTCGAAGACGGTCGCCATCTGGTCCTGCTTGGCGCGCGCCTTGCCCATGACGACCGGGTTGACGATCTCGAGATGCGACGGGTTCGCCGTCAGCGACAGGTGCACCTTGTTGCCGTCGAATTCGCGGTCGGACGAAGCACCGAGGTGATATTTGACGTCGCCGGAACCTTCCACGTCATCCGGCGCATAGGAGCCGCCCTTGAACTCGTGGAAGATCGCGCGATGCGGCTTGGCCATGACCTGCGACAGCACGTTGAGGCGGCCGCGGTGGGCCATGCCGAGCACGATTTCCTTGAGGCCTTCCTGGCCGCCGCGCTTGATGATCTGTTCGAGCGCGGGGATCAGCGATTCGCCGCCGTCGAGGCCGAAGCGCTTGGTGCCCTTGTACTTGACGTCGATGAACTGTTCGAAGCCCTCGGCTTCGACGAGCTTCTGCAGGATCGCCCGCTTGCCTTCCGGCGTGAATTCGACGCCCTTGTCCGGACCTTCGATGCGGGCCTGGATCCAGGCCTTCTCCTCGGGGTTGGACATATGCATGAACTCGACGCCCATCGTCGAACAGTAGGTCCGCTCGAGGATCTCGACCATTTCGCGCACGGTCGCGTATTCGAGGCCGAGCACGTTGTCGATGAAGATCTTGCGGTCGTAGTCCTTTTCCTCGAAGCCGTAGGACTTCGGCGAAAGCTCGTCGTAGTCCTCGACGGGGTCGGCGAGACCGAGCGGGTCGAGCTTGGCATGCAGGTGACCACGCATGCGGTAGGCGCGGATCATCATGATGGCGCGAACCGAATCGCGCGTCGACTGATGAACTTCCGCTTCGCTGACCGGTACGCCCGTGACGGCGGCAGCTTCCTCGACCTTGGCCTTGACCTTCTTTTCGATGACCTTCTCGACGACGCCCCAGTCGCCGTCGAGAGCGGACACGAGTTCGCCATTGGCGGCGATCGGCCAGTTGCTCTTTTTCCAGGAGGCACCCTTGGCGGCCTTCACCACGTCCTCTGGCCGGTCGGCGAGCGCCTTGAAGAAGGATTGCCATTCGGACGAAACGGAGGACGGATCCGCTTCGTAACGCGCATAGAGCTGCTCGATATAAGCAGCGTTGGCGCCATCCAGAAACGATGTGAGCTGGAATTGCTCGTTGGCCTCTTGCCTTGTCATGGTCTTTCGCGAACCCTCGGTTCGCCTCCTGACTGAAGTTGGGGTGCCGGGTCTTCCCGGTCGTTCATGTTATTCGGCGCTTTTACTGCACCAAGCTTGCGTCATTAATGGGTCGGGCGGGGGCCGGCAGCTGATGCCGGCCACACGCCTCGCTGTTGGAATCTCAGCCCTTCAGGACTTCGACCAGCGTCTTGCCGAGGCGAGCCGGCGACGGCGAAACGCGGATACCGGCCGATTCCATCGCCGCGATCTTGTCCTCCGCGCCGCCCTTGCCGCCGGAGATGACGGCGCCGGCATGGCCCATGGTGCGGCCGGGAGGGGCCGTACGGCCGGCGATGAAGCCGACCATCGGCTTCTTGCGGCCGCGCTTGGCTTCGTCCTTCAGGAACTGCGCTGCGTCCTCTTCGGCCGAACCGCCGATTTCACCGATCATGATGATCGACTTGGTCTCGTCGTCGGCGAGGAACATCTCCAGCACGTCGATGAACTCGGTCCCCTTGACCGGATCGCCGCCGATGCCGACAGCGGTGGTCTGGCCGAGGCCTTCGTTGGTGGTCTGGAAGACGGCTTCGTAGGTGAGGGTACCGGAGCGCGACAGCACGCCGACCGAACCCTTGCGGAAGATGTTGCCCGGCATGATACCGATCTTGCATTCGTTCGGGGTGAGCACGCCCGGGCAGTTGGGGCCGATGAGACGCGAGGAGGACTTCTCCAGACGCGCCTTGACCTTGACCATGTCGGCGACCGGGATGCCTTCGGTGATGCAGACGATCAGCGGGATTTCCGCGTCGATCGCCTCGATGATCGCAGCGGCCGCACCGGCCGGCGGAACATAGATGACCGATGCGTTGGCGCCGGTTGCGTCACGGCCTTCGGCTACAGACGCGAAGATCGGGAGTTGTTCGCCCTTGGCGCCGGCCCAGGTCTCGCCACCCTTCTTCGGATGGATGCCGCCGACCATCTTCGTGCCATGATAGGCGAGCGCCTGTTCGGTGTGGAAGGTGCCGGTCTTGCCGGTCAGGCCCTGAACGAGGACCTTGGTGTCTTTGTTGATCAGGATGGACATCGGCCTCAGGCTCCCTTCACGGCTGCAACGATCTTCTGGGCGGCATCGTCCAGATCATCGGCGGAGATGACGTTGAGGCCCGATTCATTGATGATCTTCTTGCCAAGCTCGACATTCGTGCCTTCGAGGCGAACGACGAGCGGCACCTTGAGACCCACTTCCTTGACGGCGGCGAGCACGCCTTCGGCGATGACGTCGCACTTCATGATGCCGCCGAAGATGTTGACGAGAATGCCCTTCACGGCCGGATCGGCAGTGATGATCTTGAAGGCGTGCGTCACCTTCTCCTTCGAAGCGCCGCCACCGACGTCGAGGAAGTTAGCCGGCTCGGCGCCGTAGAGCTTGATGATGTCCATCGTCGCCATGGCAAGCCCGGCGCCGTTGACCATGCAGCCGATGTTGCCGTCGAGTGCGACATAGGCAAGATCGTGCTTGGAGGCTTCGATTTCCTTCTCGTCCTCTTCCGTGGTGTCGCGCAGCGCGACGACGTCCTCGTGGCGGAAAAGCGCGTTGCCGTCGAAGGAGACCTTGGCGTCGAGCACGCGCATGCGGCCGTTCTTCATGACGATCAGCGGGTTGACCTCGAGCAGGCTCATGTCCTTCTCGACGAAGGCCTTGTAGAGGATCGGGAAGAGCTTTTCGGCATCGGCACGCGCCTCGCCTTCGAGCTTCAGCGCGTCGGCGAGCGTCTTCAGATTGTCCGCAGTGACAGCCTTGTCCGGGTCGATCGCAACCGTAACGATCTTTTCAGGCGTATGCTCGGCAACCGCTTCGATGTCCATGCCGCCCTCGGTCGAAACGACGAAGGCGACCTGGCCGACGGAGCGATCAACGAGGATCGAGAGATAGAGTTCGCGGTCGATGTCGGCGCCATCCTCGATATAGAGGCGGTTCACCTGCTTGCCGGCCGGACCGGTCTGCTTGGTCACCAGGGTGTTGCCAAGCATCTCCTTTGCGTTGGCGACCACCTCGTCGACGGACTTCGCGAGGCGCACGCCGCCCTTGGCATCGGGGCCGAGTTCCTTGAACTTGCCCTTGCCGCGACCGCCGGCATGGATCTGGCTCTTGACCACGTAAAGCGGTCCCGGCAGCTTCTTCGCGGCGGCTTCCGCTTCGTTGGCGGAGAAGATCGCGACGCCTTCGGCGACCGGCGCGCCATAGCTCTTCAAGAGAGCCTTGGCCTGATATTCATGAATGTTCATGGGGTTGTTCCTGTCTGATTGGCCGGATGGCGGTTACTTCAGGCTGGGTGCGATGTTGATGCAGGCTTCGCAAAGGCCCGCGACCGCTGCCACAGACTTGTCGAAGGCATCCTTCTCGCCCTTGTTGAGGTCGATCTCGATGATGCGCTCGACGCCGCCGGCGCCGATGATCGTCGGCACGCCGACATACATGTCCTTGACGCCGTACTGGCCGGAAAGGTGAGCCGCGCAGGGAAGCACGCGCTTCTTGTCCTTGAGATAGGCTTCCGCCATCTCGATCGCGGAAGCAGCCGGTGCGTAGTAGGCCGAGCCGGTCTTCAAGAGGCCGACGATTTCGGCGCCGCCGTCACGGGTGCGCTGGATGATTTGCTCGAGGCGGTCCTTGGTGACCCAGCCCATCTGGATGAGATCGGTCAGCGGAATGCCGGCGACGGTCGAATAGCGGGCGAGCGGCACCATCGTGTCGCCGTGGCCGCCCAGCACGAAAGCCGTGACGTCCTGGACGGATACGTTGAATTCCTGGCTGAGGAAAAGGCGGAAGCGGGCCGAGTCGAGCACGCCGGCCATGCCGACGACCTTGTTCTTCGGCAGGCCGGAGAACTTCTGCAGCGCCCAGACCATGGCGTCGAGCGGGTTGGTGATGCAGATGACGAATGCGTTGGGCGCATATTTCTTGATGCCTGCGCCGACCTGCTCCATCACTTTCAGGTTGATGCCGAGCAGATCATCACGGCTCATGCCGGGCTTGCGCGGCACGCCCGCGGTCACGATGCAGACGTCGGCGCCTTCGATGGCAGAATAGTCGCTCGCGCCCGTCAGCGATGCATCGAAACCTTCGACCGGGGACGACTGTGCGATATCGAGTCCCTTGCCCTGGGGAATGCCATCGGCGATGTCGAACAGGACAATGTCGCCCAGTTCCTTCAGGCCGGCGAGATGCGCCAGCGTGCCACCAATCATCCCTGAGCCGATAAGTGCGATCTTGTTGCGCGCCATGAAAGTGCTTCCTTTGTGATCCCAATATGATCGAGGCCTGGAACGCGGCAAACGCCAAACCTTCGCGAAAGCCCTTAAACGGCAAATGGTAAAATATCAACGCATACTTTTCGACAGAGCAAATTCAATCGGTTAGAAGATAAAATTCTTACGTAAACGTAAGATTGTATGTCACCATTGCGTCATCAAACGGCCGTTCTTACCGGATGTTGCGCCGCATATTCCTCGCTCTGCATCTCGATCAGGCGCGACACGGTACGGTCGAACTCGAAGCCTTCGGTTCCTTTTTTCGCGGTCAGCAGCTGATGCGGCTCGGCCGCGGCGGAAGCGAACAGGCGCGCGCCCTGGTCATAGAGGGCATCGACGAGGATGATGAATCGCTTAGTCTCGTTGCGCAGGTGAGGGCCAAGATGTGGGACGTGGTCGAGGAAGATAGTGCTGTATTGGCCGAGGATGGCAAGATAGTCGGCGGCACCGAGTGGCTGCGCGCAAAGGTCGGCGAAGGTGAACCGGGCGCTGTGGCCAGACGCCGATGGCACGCGGATCTTACGGCCCTTGCGGCTGATCTCCGCCGGGGCCTCCGGGGTCCCGCGGGTCTCGCAGTACCAGGCGCGCGCCATCGCCGCCTCCGCCTCCGGGCCGAGCGGCGAAAGCCAGACCGGGTTTCCCTCCGTCTTCTGCAGGCGATAATCCGTCTCGGTATCGAGCGAGACGATCTCCGCGTTCGCCTTCAACAGGTCGATGAAGGAGAGAAAGAGGCCGCGATTGAGGCCGTCGCGATAAAGATCGCTCGGCTCGACGTTGGAGGTCGCGACGAGAACGCATCCCTTGGCGAAGAGCTCGCCGAACAGGCGCGCCAGAATCATCGCATCGGCGATATCGGTGACCGAGAATTCATCGAAGCACAGGAGTCGCGCCTCGCCGAAGAGCTCTGAGGCCACCGGCGGGATCGGGTCTGCCTGCTTCGTCTCGCCATTCTTGAGTTTCTGGCGATGCTTGTAGATGCGCTCGTGCACATCCGCCATGAACGCGTGGAAATGCGCCCGACGCTTGCGCTGGATCGGCACGGCGTCGAAGAACATATCCATCAGCATCGTCTTGCCGCGACCGACGCCGCCATGGATGTAAAGACCCTTCACCGGAGCTTGTTCCTTCTTGCGCGAGGCAAAGAGCCAGCCGAGCGCATTGGACTTGCGCGACGGCCTGCTGGCAAGCAGCTCCGCCGTCAGGTGATCGAGCCGCCGCGCGATCGCAATTTGCGCCGGGTCGCGCTGGCGCTCTCCGGTGGCAACGAGCGTTTCAAGCTTGTGAAGAATGCTGTCGTCTGGGTTGAGCACGCGGCACCCAAGGTGAGCCAGGAACACTATCGATGAGTGAGGCGCGGGATGGAGCGAAGACTGCTCACATGTCCTCATCCCGCGTCGCATCCGGCTGAGCGCCGGGGTGTTGAGGCGTCAGCGGCTGAGGCTGACCGGCTGTCCGCCGTTGGTCGAACCGTCGAAGCGCGCGTCGGCGGTCTTGTAGAGGCGGGCGATCGGATTGCCGCCCCGGTCCTTGAGCACCACCTGCTTGCCTGCGACTTCCCAGGAGCCCATCGTCGTCAGCTCGCCGGCGCAGCCGCGCGTACCGCCGCGCGATCCGCTGCCGAGGTTCGTCAGCGTCAGGAACATGTCGCAGGAGCTGCCGGCGCTCGACACACGCCAATTGCCGACCATCGATTCCTTCGTCACGTCGAGCGCGTTGGGGGCGGCGGCAACTTGCGTGCCGGCCGGCGCGCCGCCGGGTGCGGCGGTGCCGGCGTTGGGTGCCGCCGGGAACTGCGAGGTATTCGTCGTCGGATCCGGGAGTTGGCTCGACGAAACCGTCGGAACGGGCTGCGCCTGCAGCGGAGCAGGTGAAACATCCTGAGAACCGAAACCACCCATGGATGTCCGCTGGCATCCGGTCAGCGCAAGCACAACCGCCAGCCCCGCCGCCGCATGAAAAACCCGCATGTCTCTTACCCCCGATATATTCATCGAACCATGATGCAACGCGATAATAATGGCCGAACTACAGCAAATCCACCTGTCAAATCAAGGGAAGGCATTTCAGCAGTACCTGTTGCACGATTGAAACGCCGGGCCAGATGGGTGCGCTGCGCGTCCCTGCCCGCGAAACATACGTCAAGGCCTGGTGGCGCAAATACAATCAATGATTGACGCCGGCGTAGGCACGGTCGCCCCACAACGCCTCGACCGTCCGGTTCCGGCCGCAGCCGTTTCTGTAGTACCAGTAGCGAATGGGGTTTCGGGCGCCGAAGTCCTGATGATAGTCCTCGGCCGGCCAAAATTTCGCGGCACCTTCCACCGGCGTGACGATCGGCTTTCCGAGTTCGGCCTCGGCCTTGATCTTTCCGGCCTTCGCGTCCATCGCCTGCCGCTCGTCGAGCGCGTAGATCGCGGTTGTGTAGGCAAAGCCGCGATCGCAGAACTGGCCGCCGCCGTCGGTCGGATCGGTCGTGTGGAACAGCACCGAGACAAGCGTCGAATAGGAAACCCTGTCCGGATCGAACTTGATGCGGACGACTTCGCGATGGCCGCCCTTCACGTAGTCCTCATAGGTCGGATTGGCGCTTTTACCGCCGGCATAACCCGAAATCGTCTCGAGAACACCAGGCACGCCGTCGAAGTCGGTCTCCACGCACCAGAAGCAGCCGCCGGCAAACAGCGCAAACTGCGGCTCGGCCGCTCGCGCCGGCAAAGACAGCAAGCAACCGGCGGCAAGTGCAAGCAGCAAGTGATTCATCGCAATCTCCGATCCCCACCTAAAGCT
The DNA here is from genome assembly GCF_013488225.1 of Sinorhizobium mexicanum. Lineage (NCBI taxonomy): Bacteria > Pseudomonadati > Pseudomonadota > Alphaproteobacteria > Hyphomicrobiales > Rhizobiaceae > Sinorhizobium > Sinorhizobium mexicanum. Next base: position 4,045,765 of record NZ_CP041238.1, read on the forward strand.
ATGAGGACCGCCGAAAGTTTCAAAATCAAATGCCGACACGGGGCCGTGAAGTTCGTGAAATACACCAGAGCGGGGACGAGAAAAGGCGCGCGGTTTTCCGCTCGCAACCTGCTCTAAAGAGTCGATGACGTTTATGATCTCGGGTCGATTCGACCTGAAATCATCTCGATCTGGCGGCGGGCCGGACAGCCCGCCGTCGAAGCCGAAAACAAAAGTGGCCGGGAATCAGACCCTGCGCTCGACCAGCATCTTCTTGATTTCGCCGATCGCCTTGGCCGGGTTAAGCCCCTTCGGACAGGCCTGGGCGCAGTTCATGATCGTGTGGCAGCGGTAGAGCCGGAACGGATCCTCGAGATTATCGAGCCGCTCGCCGGTCGCCTCGTCTCGGCTATCGATCAGCCAGCGATAGGCCTGCAGGAGAACGGCGGGACCGAGATAGCGGTCGCCGTTCCACCAGTAGCTCGGACAGGAGGTCGAGCAGCAGGCGCAAAGAATGCATTCGTAAAGGCCGTCGAGTTTCAGCCGGTCCTCATGGCTCTGCTTCCATTCCTTGGCAGGCGTCGGCGAAACCGTCTTCAGCCAGGGCTCGATCGAGCGGTGTTGCGCATAGAAATTGGTGAGGTCCGGCACCAGATCCTTGACCACCGGCATATGCGGCAGCGGGTAGATCTTCACCGTTCCCTTGATCTCGTCCATACCCTTGGTGCAGGCGAGCGTGTTGGTGCCGTCGATGTTCATCGCGCAGGAACCGCAGATGCCCTCGCGACAGGAGCGGCGCAGCGTCAGCGTCGGATCGATCTTGTTCTTGATGTAGAGCAGGCCGTCGAGCACCATCGGACCGCAGTCGTCGATGTCGATGTAGTAGGTGTCGACGCGCGGGTTCTTGCCGTCGTCCGGATTCCAGCGATAGACGCGGTATTCACGCAGGTTCGACGCGCCGACCGGCTTCGGCCAGACCTTGCCTTCGTTGACCTGCGAGTTCTTGGGAAGTGCGAGTTCAACCATGTGCCTTAGTCCTCGAGATCAGTACACGCGCGCCTTCGGGGCGATCTTGTTGGGATCGATGCCCTCGGCGATCAGGTCGGTGTGAACCGGGCGATAATCGAGCCGGACATCGCCGGCCTCGTTGACCCAGGCAAGCGTATGCTTGCGCCAGTTGACGTCGTCGCGCCCGCCGAACGGGCCTTCAGTGTAATCCTCGCGCGCATGCGACCCGCGGCTCTCCTTGCGTGCCTCGGCGCCGTAGATGGTCGTGATGGCATTGGCCATCAGGTTTTCCAGCTCCAGCGTCTCGACAAGGTCGGAGTTCCAGATCATCGAGCGGTCGGTGACCTTGACGTCGGAAAGCTCCTTCCAGATTTCCGACAGGCGTCGGCAGCCGGATTCGAGCGATTCCTGCGTCCGGAAGACGGCGGCGTCGTCCTGCATGGCCCGCTGCATCTTTTCGCGCAGTACCGCCGTCGGCGTCCTGCCATTGGCGTGACGCAGGCGATCGAAGCGCTCGACGATGCGGTCGCAGGCAGCCGTGTTGAGCGCCGGAATCGATTCGTTGCGGTCGATGATCTGGCCGGCGCGGATCGCCGCGGCGCGACCGAAGACGACGAGGTCGATCAGCGAGTTGGAGCCAAGGCGGTTGGCGCCGTGAACCGAGGCGCAGCCCGCTTCGCCGACCGCCATCAGGCCGGGCGCGACGCGCTCAGCGTTCTGGCCATCGGCGTTCAAGACCTCGCCCCAATAGTTGGTCGGGATGCCGCCCATATTGTAGTGGACGGTCGGCAGCACCGGGATCGGCTCGCGGGTGACGTCAACGCCAGCGAAGATCTTCGCGCTCTCGGAAATGCCCGGCAGCCGTTCGTGCAGCACGGCCGGATCGAGATGGTCGAGGTGCAGGAAGATGTGGTCCTTGTTCTTGCCGACGCCGCGGCCCTCGCGGATTTCCAGCGTCATGCAGCGCGAGACGACGTCGCGCGAGGCGAGATCCTTGGCCGACGGGGCATAACGCTCCATGAAGCGCTCGCCTTCCGAATTGACGAGATAACCGCCTTCGCCGCGCGCACCTTCGGTGATCAGACAGCCGGAGCCATAGATGCCGGTCGGATGGAACTGCACGAACTCCATGTCCTGGAGCGGCAGGCCGGCGCGGGCGATCATGCCGCCACCGTCGCCGGTGCAGGTATGCGCTGACGTCGCCGAGAAATAGGCGCGGCCATAGCCGCCCGTCGCCAGCACCACCATCTTCGCCGAGAAGCGGTGGATCGTGCCGTCATCGAGGTTCCAGGCGACGACGCCGGTGCAGCGCCCGTCGTCCGACATGATCAGGTCGATGGCGAAATATTCGATGAAGAATTCGGCATTGTTCCTGAGCGACTGGCCGTAGAGCGTATGCAGGATCGCATGGCCGGTGCGGTCGGCAACCGCGCAGGTGCGCTGCACCGGCGGACCTTCGCCGTAATTCTGCATGTGGCCGCCGAAGGGGCGCTGGTAGATCTTGCCTTCCTCGTTGCGCGAGAACGGCACGCCGTAGTGCTCGAGCTCATAGACCGCCTTCGGCGCTTCCATGGTGAGATACTGCATGGCGTCGACGTCGCCGAGCCAGTCGGACCCCTTGACCGTGTCGTAGAGATGCCACTGCCAGCTGTCGGGCGTCATGTTCTGCAGCGACGCGGCGATGCCGCCCTGGGCCGCGACCGTGTGCGAGCGCGTCGGGAAGACCTTGGTGATGCAGGCGGTCTTGAGGCCCTGCTCGGCCATGCCGAGGGTAGCGCGCAGGCCTGCGCCACCGGCGCCGACGACGACGACGTCGAAGGCGTGGTCGACATATTGGTAGGCCCTGCCGTTTGCAGCGGGTGAACTGATCGATGCCATGGCGAAATTACCCTGCAAAAGCGATCTTCAGGATGGCGAAAAGACAGAGCCCGCCGACCGCGATCGCGAAAAATGTGTTGAGCATGAGGAGAGCGATCTTGATGCCTTCCGCATGCACGTAGTCTTCGATGATCACCTGCATGCCGAGCTTCATATGGGTGAGACCGGAAAGGAGAACGAGACCCATGATCACCGCGACGAACGGATTGGAGAGCGCCGCGACGACCTCCGCATGGGGAGCGCCGGCATAGCGGGCCACGAAGAAAGCGAAGAAGATCAGCAGCGGAATGTTGGAGACGGCCGTCAGGCGCTGGCGCCAGAAATGATCGGTCCCCTCCTTGGCGGAGCCGAGGCCGCGAACCTTGGCGAGAGGTGTGCGCATGTCCATGTCGTATTTCCTCAGTACCGAACCAGATAGCCGATCACCCAGATCAGCAGCGTCAGGGAAACCGATCCGATGATCGTGGCCTTCGCCATCTTTGTCGCGAAATGCTTCTCGTAGCCGTAGCCGAGATCCCAGATGAAATGGCGGATGCCGCCGAGCATGTGATGAACGAGGGCCCAGGTGTAGCCGAAGAGGACCAGCTTGCCGATCCACGTGCCGAACAGCCAGCTGACCCAATCGTAATAGGTGGCACCGGAGGCTGCGGCGATCAGCCACCAAGCTACGAGGATCGTGCCGAAATAGAGGGCGCCCCCGGTAATGCGATGCACAATCGACATCACCATGGTGGGGATAGGTTTGTAGATTTGAAGATGCGGCGAGAGCGGCCGGCTTCTTGTGACATCCGTCATCGGAACCTCACGGTGTGACCGGATTGCCGCGCTTCAAAAACTGGAGCGCGTTAGTCCGGTATCGCACACGATTGTGCGCAATTCAGTCATTCGGACCTTTAATCACCCTAAGGCTTAACGACAAGTATGCTTACGGAGCAAAATGAATAAAATCGATTAGACGAAAAACGGCATTTTTCAGCCCTGCTGAGACACAGGAGCGAATTAACGATAAGCCGAGAAAACATAAGCAAATCCGTGACATTTGCCCGCAACTGGCCCAGGATGAATTAACGATTTGTTAAGGATGGTTCGGAGGGCACGGCAGAATGAATCTGTTGCGAGTGGTCGGTGCGACCAAAGTCCTGGTGCTGGCTTGCGCTCTGGCGATGCCTGTCGGCCTGCCGGCAGCAGCGGCGAACGGAGCGAGCTTTGGCGACGTTCAGACCCGCACACGCCATGTCAGGCTCAAGCATGGCTTTGGCTTCCATGGCTTTCGCAAATCCCACGGCCAGCGGTTTTTTGCCGGCCATCGCCGGCACCGCTCCGTCATGTCCGGCATCGATGATTTCCCCGCCTTCACTTCGCAGGGCCTGCCCGACGTTCAGATCCGCACCCGGCACGTACGGCTGAAGCATCACTTCAACCGCTTCGCGAGGCGTGATTGGCGCCGCGACCACGGCGTGGTCGTGATCGGCGGTGGATACGGCTTCGGGCCATACAACGGTGTAGGGTCCTATGGCGGCGAGGACTTTCCTTCGGTGACGCCCGGGATCGGAACCTATGCCGGCGGCATTTCCGCTTTCCGACAAGAGGGCAACGGCATCTATTTCAGCCAGTACGGCGACTACAATTATTATACGGAGGGCGCTGCAGACCCCGCGCCGCCGTTGAAGCGCGCGAAGATCATCGTCGTATCGCCGCAACCGAACGACCGCGCGTGCTCGTGGGAGCACGGCGTCTGTGTCATCCGGCCATAGGCCACGAGCGACAGACGAAAGAGTATGTAACGGCCTTCCGTTCGGAAACCGCGCAGTTTCAAAGAGCGGCATCGGTCTTGGCCGGCTCGAATTCCCAGACGGTCGTGCGCTTCACCTCGCTGTCTTCGAGCGCCCGCGTGACCGGCACTTCATAGGTCGCGAGCGCCGTCATCATCTGCCGCGGGCAGTAGGCGCGCCCCGGGTCGCCGACGAGCACGGCGGCCCCCGCTCCCGCCAGTCCGGCAAGCCAGGGGCGAAGCAGGTCGGCAAAGCCTTTGTCATAGAAGACGTCGCCGGCGAGATAGACATCGGCGAGCTTCGGTTCACCGATGATGTTGCGATCGCTGAACCCGATTTCGACCCCGTTCAACGCCGCATTCAGCCGTACAGCGGTCTCCGCCCAGGGATCGATGTCGACGGCCAGCACGTAAGAGGCGCCGGCCTTCATCGCCGCAATCGCGACGAGGCCGGAGCCGGAGGCGAAATCGATGACACGGCGGCCGCGCACGCTTTCCGGGTGATCGAGGACATAACGCGCAAGACCCTGCCCGCCCGCCCAGGCGAAGGCCCAGAACGGCGGCGGCAGACCTATCTCCTCAAGCTCCTCCTCCGTCTTCAGCCAGAGATCGTGCGCTTCGCTCGCGAGTCGCAGCCGGATCTCCGGGACATGCGGCGGCGAGAGAATGCCCGTGTTGGCGCGGATGAAGCTTTCGGGATCAGTTTTCAAGAAACGCTCCGAGCGTGATCCGAAAAGTGGGAACCGGTTTTCGGATAAATCACGCAGAAAAACAAAGCTAGCAAACAAAGCTAGCGCGGCGGGTTGTCGAGCCCGCCCATGCGGCAGACTTCGATCCACTCGTCATCGGTGACCGGCTGCACCGAAAGCCGCATCGAGGTCACGAGCGACATCTTGGCGAGCTTCGGGTTTTCCTTGATCTCCTTGAGAGAGACCGGACGCGGCACGTCCATGACGGCACGGATATCGACGCAGTCCCACCGGGCATCGCCTTCAGCGGTGGAGTCGGGGTGCGAGAGCGCACAGACCTCGGTGATCCCGACGATCTCCAGGCCCTCGTTGGAGTGATAGAAGAAGCCCTTGTCGCCGATCTGCATAGCCCGCATGTTGTTGCGGGCGAGGTAGTTGCGAACGCCGGTCCACTCGGTACCCTTTTCACCGGCGTCCTTCTGCATCTGCCAGGACCATTTGGCCGGTTCGGATTTGTACAGCCAGAAAGCCATCGCCTCATGCCTCCGGATTGTTGATGACCCAGTTGTAGGCCTTGATCTCGACATTCGAAAAAAGACCCGCCTTGGCATAGGGATCGGCCTCGCTGATCGCCTTCGCCTCTTCAAGCGTCTCGGCCTTGACGATCGCCATGGTTCCCGTCGGCTTGCCATCCTCTCCGAGAAACGGTCCGGCAATCTTGAGGATGCCCTTGGCGTTGAGATCGTTGAGATAGGCGAGGTGATCGGGACGCGTATCCAGCCTGAGCTGCAGCCCGCCGGGCTTGTCCGTGCATAGAAGTGCGAAGAGCATGGTTCCTCCTGACGTTATCAACCGGAGCGGGAGGCCGGCGGAAAACCGCTTCATCCCGCTGCCGAATCATTCCTGGGTGATTGGACGCGACATCAACTGCTCCAGGGCGGTGCGGACATCGAGCCTTCCATCGATGATGGCAGCGACCGCCTCGGTAATCGGCATGTCGACGCCCAAGTCGTGCGCAACGCGGGCGGCGACCGACGCGGCAAAGGCGCCTTCGACCAGTTCGCCGCCTTGTCCGCTCGCTGGCCCGTCCCTGCCGAGCGCAATACCGAAGCGCAGGTTGCGCGACTGATGGCTCGTCGCCGTAAGGACAAGGTCGCCGAGCCCGGAGAGCCCGCGCACCGTATCGGGTTCGCCGCCTTGGGCAACGACGAAACGCGACATTTCCGCAAGACCGCGGGAGATCAGCGCAGCGCGGGCCGAATCGCCAAGACCCGCGCCTTCGACGATGCCGCAGGCGATCGCCAACACGTTCTTGAGTGCTCCGCCGAGTTGTACGCCGATACGGTCCGCCGAGGGGTAAAGCCGGAACGTGCGGCCGGAAAGCGTTTCAGCGAGTTCCGTCGCGGTCTCGCTGTCGCGCGCCGCAACGACCATCGCCGTCGGCAGGCCCTTGGCGATATCGGCGGCAAAACCCGGACCGGACAGCACACCGATCTTGTGGCCCGGCAACTCCTCGTCGAGCACATCGGTCAGGAGCCGGCCGGTCGATTGCTCCATGCCCTTGGCGCAGGTGACGACTGTCGCATCGGTGCCGATCCGGGCTCCGTAGCTGCGAGCGGCGGCGCGATGCTCCTGCGAGGGCATGGCGAAAAGGACGATGTCGGCGTCCATGAGCGCCGCGGTATCGGAGGAAAAGGCAAGTTCCGCCGGAAGCGGTATGCCGGGCAGAAATGCGTCGTTCCGGCGCGTGCGGTAGCACTCCTCGACCATCTCCTGTCGGCGCGCAAGCAATGTCACCTGGGCATTGCCGGTGGCTGCCGCGACGGCAGCGAGTGCGGTCCCGAAGGCTCCTGCTCCAACCACGACGATCTTCGGTTTTTCGCTCATTTTATCCATCATGCCTTGGCGCCGCGCTTGCCGGAACCGATCAATGCCTGCGCTTGGTTGTCGAGCGGCCAACGCGAGCGCGGCGCAACGTCGAGACCATCCGCCGCCAGCCCCGCCGCCAGCCGCTCGGCGCCGGCCCAGGCGATCATCGCCGCATTGTCGGTGCAAAGCTGAAGCGGCGGCGCCACGAAGCGGAAGCCGTTCTGGTCGCAAAGTTCCTGAAGCGTCGCCCGCAGTTCCTGATTGGCGGCAACTCCACCGGCTACCACCAAAGCGGGTTGCTCGACGGTGGCGAACTCGCCCTTGAACCGCTTCAGCCCGCGCCCGACACGGTCCTTGAGCGTGCGTGAGATGGCGCGCTGGAACGAGGCGCAGATGTCGGCGATGTCCTGCTCTGTCACGGGCTCCAGCGATTGCGCCGCCTGGCGAACCGCCGTCTTCAGGCCGGAGAAGGAAAAGTCGAGCCGCGCGTCGCCGACGAGCGGGCGCGGAAAGTCGAAGCGCTTGGGATCGCCCGTTCGGGCCGCGCGCTCGACCGCGGGGCCGCCCGGATAGGGGAGGCCGAGCAGCTTGGCGGTCTTGTCGAAGGCCTCGCCGAGCGCGTCGTCGATCGTCGTGCCCCAGCGTTCGTAGTCGCCGACGCCCTTCACCAGGATCAATTGCGTGTGGCCGCCCGAGACCAGCAGCATCAGATAGGGGAACGTCAGGCCATCGGTCAGCCGCGCCGTCAGCGCGTGGCCCTCGAGGTGGTTGACGGCATAAAGCGGTTTGCCGGTCGCCCGCGCGATCGCCTTGCCGGTCATCAGGCCGACGATCAGCCCGCCGATCAGGCCGGGACCACTTGTCGCAGCAATCGCGTCGATGTCCTGGAGTTTGACGCCGGCGCGCAGCAGCGCCTCTTCGATCAGCGTATCGAGCGCCTCGACATGGGCGCGTGCGGCAATCTCGGGAACGACGCCGCCATAGGCGCTATGCTCTTCCAGTTGGCTGAGCACGACATCGCCGAGGATCCGGCCGCTGCCGTCCTTTTCCCGCAGCACGACCGACGCCGCGGTTTCGTCGCAGCTTGTTTCGATGCCGAGGATACGCAGGGGCGCGGACATAGGTGGTCTACTCAAAGATTGCGGTCGAACGGAAAGGTGGGTACACCGATCTCCGGTAACAATGGATGACCAAGGATGCAAACGAAACCTTTCCGTATCGGCACGCGCGGCAGCCCGCTGGCGCTCGCCCAGACGCATGAAACGCGCGACCGGCTGGCCGCCGCTCATGGTCTGCCGCCGGAAATGTTCGAGATCGTGATCCTGTCCACCAAGGGAGACCGGATCACCGACCGATCGCTTTCAGAAATCGGTGGCAAGGGCCTGTTCACCGAGGAACTCGAACAGCAGCTTTTGTCGGGCGAGCTCGATTTCGCCGTGCATTCGTCGAAAGACATGCCGACGAAGCTCCCCGACGGGCTATTTCTCTCCGCCTTCCTGCCGCGCGAGGACATTCGCGACGCCTTTGTCGGGCGGACGGCACAGAAACTCCTGGACCTGCCGCGCGGCGCTACGGTCGGTTCGTCGTCGCTGCGTCGTCAGGCGCTCATTCGCCGCCTGCGGCCCGACATCAACGTGATCACCTATCGCGGCCAGGTCGAAACGCGGCTGCGCAAGCTCGCCGAAGGCCAGGTCGACGGCACGCTGCTCGCCTATGCCGGCTTGAAGCGGCTCGGCATGACCGACGTGCCGACGGAACTGCTCGATCCGGAGGAGTTCCCGCCGGCGCCGGCGCAAGGGGCGATCTGTATCGAAAGCCGCATCGGCGACACGCGGGTCAACACACTGCTTGCCGCCATCGACGACCCGCGCACCCACGAGGCCGTCGCCTGCGAACGCGGTTTTCTAGCGACGCTCGACGGTTCCTGCCGCACGCCGATCGCCGGCCACGCCCAATCGGACGGCACGCATATCCGCTTCGCGGGCATGATCCTGACGCCGGATGGCGCAACCTGTCATCGTATCGCCATAGAGGGCAAGGCGGCGGAGGCGACCGAACTCGGACGGAAGGCGGGAGAGGACATCCGCGCCAAGGCGGGGCCGGGATTCTTTTCGAGCTGGATGTGAGCCGATGCGCGTGCTCGTCACTCGGCCGCGCCCGGCCGCTGCCGCGACGGCGCTGAAGCTCGAGGCGATGGGCCACGAAGCGATCCTGTTGCCGCTGATGCAAGCGGAGCATCTCGTGGCCGCTGTCGGGACCGCATTGAAGCAAAGCCATGGCGCCATCGCGCTGACAAGCGCGGAAGCAACCCGCGTGCTGGAGGCGCTGGATCACGCGCTCAAACCGCACCTTGCAACACCGCTCTTCTGCGTCGGCGAGGCGACCGGCCGCGCCGCTGCGGACCTCGGTTTCACGGACATTCATGTCGGACCGGGGACGGGCGAAGGTCTCGCCGAACCGATCGCGGCCGCGTTCCCCTTGGGGCCGCCCGAACCATTGCTCTATCTTGCCGGTTCGCCTCGCTCCGATGGCCTCGAACGGGCGCTACGGCAGCGCGGCATCGATCACCGTACCGTCGAATGCTACCGGATGACGCCAGTCGACCATCGTTCGGACGAGCTCTCCGGTCTTCTGCGCGCGGGGCAGGTTGACGCCGTACTGCTCTATTCCCGTGAAAGCGCGCGGCAGTTTACCACCCTGCTGTCGCGGAGCCGTCTCAGCGCCGCGGCGTTATCCCGGCGCTATCTCTGCCTGAGTGCATCGATCGCGGAGGTTTTGCCGCCGGACGCAGCGACAGAAATCGCGGCATTACCCGACGAGGAGCATCTTCTGAGGCGGCTTTGAGCCCGCGCGCGAAGTGCTATCTGCGCGCAATCAGGTTCAGGGCGTGAACAGCAAAGCCGGCACCGGTTTTCCGCGAACGTGCCGCCCTTCGATCGGGTCATCTAGCGGCATTTCCGCCAAAAACGGAGTTGGGGGCTTTCCCTCAGGAGTTCGCCTGACTAGGTTTGTCATGATAGGCCGACTGGCAATGCAACGGTAAGAGGTCACCATGGTATCGGAAAACCCGCCGCGCCGCTCGAAATCCGAGAAGGAGCCGCTGACGATCGACCTCCAGGCGGAAAAGACGGCGGCTGACGAAGCCGAATCTGTCGCAGACCGGGAACCGGTTACCGACAAGCCCGCCGAGTTTTCGGCGGACCAGGCAGAAAGCGAAAACGCGGCCGACACCGCCGACGCGAAGGAACAGACGGAGGACGAGCGCGCCGATGCCGCAGCGGCCGCCTTCGACGAAGAGCCGCCACACCTGAGCAACGAGTCGATGGCGCAGCCGGCACAGCCGCGACAGGCGACGAGCGCGGGCGCGCTGGCGGCCGGCATTCTCGGCGGTCTCGTGACGCTCCTCGGCGCCGGCGTGCTGCAATATGCCGGTTATATTCCGGCGCTCGGTCCCGATCGCGGCAACGCCGCCCTCGACCAGGGCCTCGCGAGCGAAATCGAGGCAATCAAGGCGCAGATCGCATCGCAATCGGCGCCCGCGAATATCGCCCCGCTGGAGAACCGTCTCGCGGCGCTGGAAGAGGCCGCCAAGCAGCCGGGCGGGGCGGGCGCGCCGCAGATCACCGCGCTCGAGGCGGATGTCGCAAACCTGACCAAAGAAATCGCCGGGCTGAAAGCCAGTCTCGCCGATGCCGAACAGTCGGCAGCTTCCGCCAAGGCAGAGCTTGCAGGGCGCATCGACCAGGCGGAACAGAAGCTCAACGAGCCGGTCAACGACATAGAGATGGCGAAGGCCGTCGCCATCACCGCGCTGAAGACAGCGATCGATCGCGGCGGGCCTTTCCTGGCCGAGCTTGACGCGCTACGCAGCATTGCGCCTGAAGACGCAACGGTGAGGGATCTGGCTCAAGACGCCGCGACCGGTGTGGCGACGCGGACCGACCTTCGCGCTGCTTTCCCGCAAACGGCGGACGCGATGCTCGATCGGCTCAACCAGCCCGATCCGAACGAGGGCATTTTCGCTCGCCTTGTCTCGAGCGCCATGTCCGGCATCCGCGTCCGGCCGGTCGGCAGCGTCGAGGGCGACACGCCGGAAGCCGTGATCGCGCGCATCGAGGATAAGCTCAACAATGGCGACCTCAAGGGCGCATCCCTGGAGTGGGGCGGCCTTCCAGAAACGGCGAAGTCGGCCGGGGAGGACTTCAAGGCGAAACTCGATCGGCGCCTGCGCGTCGAGACCGCTATCGATGCCGCCGTGGCGCGGACCATGACGCGTACCGGCACCGCCGGCTAAAAGGAGGGAAGAGGAGTAGATGATCCGTATATTGTTCTTCATCCTTTTCGTGCTGTGTCTCGGCCTCGGCTTTGCGTGGCTGGCCGATCGGCCGGGGGAACTGTCGCTGATCTGGCAGGGACAGCGCATCGAAATGACGCTGATGCGCGCCGCGTCCATCCTCATCTCGCTCTTTGCCGCCGTCCTGATCGTCGTCTGGTTGATCCGGACAATCTGGCTGTCGCCCCATACCGTTACGCGCTATTTCCGCGCCCGTAAGCGTGATCGCGGCTACCAGGCGCTTTCGACGGGGCTGATCGCCGCCGGCGCCGGCGATGCCAATCTTGCCCGCAAGATGTCGGCGCGAAGCCGCGGCCTGATCAGTGCCGACCAGGAGCCGCTCATCCACCTGCTTGAGGCACAGACCGCGCTGATCGAAGGTAAATACGACGACGCGCGCAAGAAATTCGAGCTGATGGCCGACGATCCCGAAACGCGGGAACTCGGCCTGCGCGGCCTGTTCCTCGAAGCCAAGCGGCTCGGTGCCAAAGAGGCTGCCCGGCAATATGCTGAGCGTGCCGCGGAGAAGGCGCCGCACCTGCCATGGGCAACGCTGGCGACGCTCGATCACCGCAGCCAGGCAGGACAATGGGACGAGGCGATCCGCCTTCTCGACCAGAGCCGCACCGCCAATGTCCTCGACCGCAAGGAGGCGGACCGGAAGAAGGCCGTGCTTCTCACTGCCCGCGCGATGGCGAAGCTCGACGCTGACCCGAAAGCGGCGCGTGACGACGGCCTTGCCGCGCTGAAACTCGACGACAGCCTGGTGCCGGCGGCGCTGGTAACGGCCAAGGCGCTGTTCCGCGAAGACAATCTGCGCAAGGGCGCGGGGATTCTCGAAAGGATGTGGAAGCAGCAACCGCATCCGGACGTGGCAAGGCTCTACGTCAGAGCGCGCGGAGGCGATTCCGCCCTCGACCGTTTGAAGCGTGCGAAGAAGCTCGAATCGCTCCGCAGCAACAATGCCGTCTCCTTGTCAGCGGTCGCGGAGGCCGCACTCGAGGCACGCGAGCTGCCGCTTGCCCGTACCAAGGCGGAGACCGCCGCACGACTCGAGCCGACGGAAAGCGTCTTCCTGCTGCTCGCCGATATCGAGGAAGCGGACACCGGCGACGAGGGCCGTATCCGCCATTGGATGGCGCAGGCGCTGCGCAGTCCGCGCGATCCGGCCTGGACCGCCGACGGTGTCACTTCGCCGTCGTGGCTGCCGGTGTCGCCGGTCAGCGGAAGGCTCGACGCCTTCGAATGGAAGGCCCCGGCCTTGCAGCTTTCCGACAAGCTCGCAAATGGCCATCCGAGCGCCGACGAGGCGATCCGCAGCCTCCCGCCCGTCGCGACCGCCGAGCACGTGGCAGAGCACGCGACGCCGAAGCCAGCCCCGCCGCCAGCAACGCCAGCGGTCCTGGAAGCCGAGCGTGAGACAGTAATCAAGGTTCCGGAGAGGAAGGAAGCGGCTCCCTCTCCTGCCAAGAAAAAGGAAGAGACCGCCGAGGAAGAGCCGGCTCCCTTTTTCGGCCGGCCGCCAGACGATCCCGGCGTTCGCGAGGCGACGGCCGGCGAAAAGGCGTCGGACAAGGCAGGCTTCCGGCTGTTTTGAACTTCGAAGACTGTGGGCGAAGACATGTTAGAACGGTTTCAAGCGTTTCTCGAAAGCTTGGCAGGCTCCGCGGCGCCTATAAAAAAGGGCGATCCGCGCGTCGCCGTGATCGCACTGTGCCTCCAGGTCATGGAGGCCGACGGAACCATTCTGGCTGCCGAGCGCCGCAAGATGCGCGAGATCATCAAAGACCACTATAAACTCGACGATGCGCGCCTCAACAAGCTCGTCGAGGCCGGCGAGACCGCCGAAAGCGAGGCGATCGACTTCTACAAGTTCACTACCGAGATCAAGCGCGAGCTCTCCGAGGAGCAGCGGATCGAGCTCATCGGCATGCTGTGGGAGATCGTCTATGCCGATGGCATCCGCAACGAAATCGAAGATCACGTGATCTGGCGGATCGCCGACCTCCTGGGCGTATCCGGGCGCGACCGCATCTTGAAGCGGCAGGAAGTTGCCGCCAGGATCGACGCGAAGGAGAAGAACGACACGCAGCAGGAAGACTGAAATGCCTGCAGGGGCCGACGACGTCAAAAGACCAATCCTCATAATCCTGCATCAGGAGCGATCGAGCGCCGGCCGTGTGGGACAGATTCTCCAGCGCAAGGGCTTCGCGCTCGACATCCGCCGCCCCGCGCTCGGCGACGAGCTGCCGCCAACGCTGGAGGGCCACTCCGGAACCATCGTCTTCGGCGGCCCGATGAGCGCCAACGACGAGGAAGAGTTCGTCCGCCGCGAGATCGACTGGCTGTCGGTCCCGCTGCTCGAGAACAAGCCCTATCTCGGCATCTGCCTTGGCGCGCAGATGCTGGCCCGCAACCTGGGCGGCAAGGTCGCGCCGCATCACGAGGGCATGACGGAAATCGGCTGGTATCCGCTAAAGGCCACCGAAGCCGGCAAGGCGCTGATCGACTGGCCGGCCATGGTCTATCACTTTCACCGGGAGGGGTTCGACCTGCCCGTCGGCGCCGAGCTGCTGGCGACCGGCGAGACCTATCCGAACCAGGCCTTCCGCTACGGTGAGAACGCCTGGGGCATTCAGTTTCATGGCGAACTGACGCGCGCGATGATGCATCGCTGGGTGGTCCACGGTGCGCACCGCTTCGTGCTGCCTGGCGCCCAGATCGGCAAGGCGCATCTCGAGGGGCGCATGATTCACGATCATCATTTGCGGACCTGGATGGAGAATTTCCTCGAACTGATTTTTTTGCGCGGCGGGGAGGCAGCCGGCGCACCCGGGGGGCAAGACCGAGGGTAACGAAAACGGCTCTGCCGTCCTCCCCGCGATATCATCAGACTACTGGATGCTCTTCCGGAACGTCGAGCGTATCGATCTTGCGCAATTGCGGGAATCCGGCCGCCCAGAGAAGCGCCACGAGCAGCGTGCCGACGCCGCCGAAGGCGACTGCGAAGACAGCACCGAAACCCGAGGCCATCATGCCGGCGCGGAATTCGCCAAGCTCGTTCGACGCGCCGACGAACACCATGTTGACCGCGTTGACGCGGCCGCGCAGTTCGTCCGGAGTCCAGAGCGTGATCAGGATTTCGCGAACGTAGACCGAGATCATGTCCGCCGCACCCATGACGACAAGCGCTGCGATCGAGATCCAGGCTGTCGCCGACAGGCCGAAGACGATGGTCGCGACGCCGAAAAGCGCAACGCCCATAAACATGTAGAAACCTGCGCGGTTGCGGATCGGGTGGGCGGCAAGCCAGACGGCCATGCCGACGGCACCGACGCCCGGTGCAGCCCGCAGAAGGCCGAGCCCCCAGGGGCCGAGCGCCAGGACATCGCGGGCAAAGACCGGCATCAGCGCCACCGCGCCGCCGAGCAGCACGGCAAAGAGATCGAGCGAGATCGCCCCCAGCACGACCTTCTCCGCCCTGATATAGCGGAAGCCCGCCGTGATCGTCTGCCAGCTTTGTCCGGAGGCGGGCGTGCGCACTGTGGGCTTGGGCACGGCAAAGACCATCAGGGCAGCCGCCGCAAAGAAGGAGAGACTGACCGCGTAGGGCACAACAGGACCGAAACCATAGAGGAGGCCGCCGGCGACCGGCCCGACGATCGTCGCCGTCTGCCAGGAGGTCGAATTCCAGGCGATCGCATTGGGCACGTGCTCGACTGGCACCAGATTGGGAGCGAGCGACTGCGCCGCCGGCCCAAGAAACGCCCGCTCGATCCCGAAGACGACGAGGATCGCATAGACCGGCCAGGGCGAAAACAGCCCCTTCACGGTCAACAGGAGCAGCGCAGACGCACAAAGCGTGCTCACCGTCATGCAGATACCCATGATGACGCGGCGGTTGTAGCGATCGGCGACGGTCCCCGTCACCAGAATCAGGACCAGCGATGGCAGGAACTGGAAAAGGCCGATGAGGCCGAGATCGAACGGATCGCGCGTCAGGTCATAGATCTGCCAGCCGACGGCGACCGACATGATCTGAATGGCGAAATAGGCGAGGAAGCGGGAGAAGAAATAGCGCCGATAGCCGACATGCCTGAAGGCGGCGAAACGATGCGCGGCGTGAACGACGGACATTTGGGGGAAGCTCCTACTGCATGACTCCTTAAATCGGAATCGATTTAAGGACAAAATCATTCAGAAACTTAAAGCTCTACAGCGACCTATGCGCGTCTGATTAGACGCGCATAGGTCGCTGTAGAGGCGGCAAAGGACTGGCGCAAGGCCATTAAACATGATCGCGCACGACGAAGCGTCGTACTTGCCCGTTTAGTTTCCAATGTCTACATGTCTGTCAACAACGAATTGGAGACTGGCATGATTGCTGTCATCGCAACCTTGAACTTCATTATCAACATTGCCTGGTTCCTGATCATAGCGTCGGCCATCTTTTCCTGGCTCTACGCCTTCAACGTGATCAACGTGAACAACCACGCGATCAACATGATCGGCCGTTCGCTCTATCAGCTGACGGAGCCGCTCTATCGGCCCATCCGCCGCGTCCTGCCGGACATGGGCGGCGTCGATCTCTCGCCGCTGGTCGTCCTCGTGATCCTCTATTTCATCTGGTACTTCCTCAACACGACGGTCGCCTCGGCGGTGATCGGCATATAAGTGCACGCGGCGCTGACCAGCCTTGACGATCATGTCCGCTTGACCGTTCGGCTGACGCCGAATGGCGGCCGCGATACGATCGACGGCTTCGAAAGTGCTGCCGACGGAGAGGAATATCTCAAGGTTCGCGTTCGCGCCGTGCCGGAAAAGGGCAAGGCGAACCAGGCGCTGATCGCGCTGCTGGCAAAACAGTTCGGCATCGCAAAGAACAGGATCGCGCTCGTTTCCGGCGACACGCAGCGCAAAAAAATCCTCCGGATCGAGGCCGATCCGGAGGATATCATCAAGCGGCTCGCCGAAATCGTCGGCGGCGTGAAATGATGCATGTCGCCCAAAAGTGTGCAGCGGTTTTGGGCGACATGCACAAGTAGCTGAACGCGAAGCGCTTTAGCTACTTCTTTGCCTTGGCGCGCTCGACCGCTTCCTTGATCAACTGCTTGGCAACGGTCGCGTCCTTCCAGCCGAAGATCTTTACCCACTTGCCGGGCTCCAGATCCTTGTAGTGCTCGAAGAAGTGCTCGATCTGCTTGAGCGTGATTTCCGGCAGGTCGGTATAGTCGTGGACCTTGTCATAGCGCATGGTGAGGTGCGTCGAAGGCACGGCGATGATCTTCTCGTCCTGACCGGAATTGTCTTCCATCATCATCACCCCGATCGGACGGACATTGATGACGCAGCCCGGCACCAGCGGGCGGGTGTTGCAGATCAACACGTCGATCGGATCGCCGTCGTCGGACAGCGTGTGCGGAACGAAGCCGTAATTGCCCGGATAGGTCATCGGCGTATAGAGGAAGCGGTCGACCACCAGCGTGCCGGCTTCCTTGTCCATTTCGTACTTGATCGGATGCCCGCCGACCGGAACTTCCACGATAACATTGACATCTTCCGGTGGATTCTTTCCGATGGAAATCGCGTCGATCCGCATGAGTACCTCCAGGGGTCGGTTGAAATTCGCCCCGTCGGATAAAGGGAAACATGCCGCAATGCAACATAACTTTCGTCCGGATAGGGGAATGGCAGCCACGCAAAAGTGCCACAGCGTCCTTTGCGCGTCTGACTAGACGCGTTGCGCTGTAGGCGGGCGGCAGGGCCAAAAAAAGGCATGCGGAAGGCTTTTCAGTGAAGGACGAGACCCGTCAGTTCCAGACGAAGCCGACTTTCTTCAGGTATCTGTCGCCGAAATCTTCCATGCCCTCGGCAATGTCGCTGCCACCGGCAGTCTGGAAGAAGCTGTAGGCGTGTTCGCTGTCTTCGAGGCACCAGACGACGAGGCCACGGCAGCCAAGTGACCTCAAGAGGCTTTTTGCCTCGCGGAAGAGAATGCGTCCGAGGCCGATGCCCTGATACTCGGGCCGCAGGTAGATTTCGTAGATCTCACCTTCCTGCGGCAGCGCTCGCGCGCGGCTCAGGCCGAGCGTGGCATAGCCGGCGATCGTGCCGGCGACATCGACGACGAGCAATGTCGCCGGCCCGCGCGTGGCCTTGCGCCACCAGGTTTCGTCGCGGCGGTTGACCATCTGGACGAGGGGACGATGCGGAATGATGCCGCCATAGGCTTGCAACCAGGAAATGCGATGCACCTCGGCGATCGCCGCCGCCTCATGTGGCTCCCCGGGCCTGACCTCGATCGAAACAGTCTTCATGACCTGACTCTAAGCACACGACACGGCGAACCGGAATCCCGCCGGGCTGCCGGGCGGAGTTAACCCACAGGCAACTTTAACGGCATCCGAATGAAGGTTAACGCCTTTTTAACTTTATCCGCAAGCCGCCCGCGATCGGCACGCACAGCAAAAACCCCGGATCGCCCCGGGGTTGTGAATGTTTTCGATTTTGCGATTGAGGTGTCAGAACAACTGGCTCGTGCCCTCACCCTGGCCCTCTCCCCGCAAGCGGGCGAGGGGACTGGGGCCGCATCGCGAGTTCCCTTCTCCCCGTCAAAACGGGGAAGATGGCGGCGGGCCGGATGAGGGGCCGTCTCGCCCCGTGGCTTACGCCGCGCCGGCGGTGCGCGCCTTCTCGAAGCGCTTGCGCTCATGCGGGTCGAGGTGGAGCTTTCTCAGCCGGATCGACTTCGGCGTCACTTCCACCAGTTCGTCGTCCTGGATCCAGGAAAGGGCCCGTTCGAGGGTCATCTTGATCGGCGGCGTCAGGCGGACGGCCTCGTCCTTGCCGGCGGCGCGCATGTTGGTGAGCTTCTTGCCCTTAAGGACGTTGACCTCGAGGTCGTTGTCGCGGGTGTGGATGCCGATGATCATGCCCTCATAGACCTTCTCGCCCGGCTCGATCACCATCGGGCCGCGGTCTTCGAGGTTGAAGAGCGCATAGGCCACCGCTTCGCCCGCCTCATTGGAGAGCAGCACGCCGTTGATGCGGCCGCCAATCTCGCCCTTGTAGGGCTGATAGTCGTGGAACAGGCGGTTCATGATCGCCGTGCCACGCGTATCGGTCAGAAGTTCCGACTGGTAGCCGATAAGGCCGCGGGTCGGGGCGAAGAAGACGAGGCGGACGCGGTTGCCGCCCGACGGCCGGAGTTCGACCATCTCGGCCTTGCGCTCCGACATCTTTTGAACGACGACGCCGGAATGCTCCTCGTCGACGTCGATGACCACCTCCTCGATCGGCTCGAGAAGCTGGCCGCTTTCATCCTTGTGCATGACGACGCGCGGGCGGGATACGGCAAGCTCGAACCCTTCGCGGCGCATCGTCTCGATGAGCACTGCAAGCTGCAATTCGCCGCGGCCGGAAACGAAGAAGGAGTCCTTCTCGGACGATTCCTCGATCTTGAGCGCCACATTGCCTTCGGCTTCCTTGAACAGGCGGTCGCGGATGACGCGCGAGGTCACCTTGTCGCCCTCGGTGCCGGCAAGCGGCGAGTCGTTGACGATGAAGGACATGGTCACGGTCGGCGGATCGATCGGCTGCGCCTTGAGCGGCTCGGTGATCGAGGGATCACAGAAGGTGTCGGCGACGGTGCCCTTGGTAAGGCCCGCGATCGCGACGATGTCGCCAGCCTGCCCTTCCTCGATCGGCTGGCGCTCGATCCCGCGGAACGCGAGGATCTTCGAGATCCGCCCGGATTCGAGCACGGTGCCGTCCTGCGCCAGGACCTTGACCGCCTGGTTCGGCTTCACCGAGCCGGAATGGATGCGGCCGGTGATGATGCGGCCGAGGAACGGGTTGGCTTCGAGGATGGTGCCGATCATCCGGAACGGGCCTTCGGCGACCGTCGGCTCCGGCACGTGCTTCAACACGAGATCGAAGAGCGGCCCCATGCCCTGGTCCTTCGGGCCTTCCGGATTGACATTCATCCAGCCGTCGCGGCCTGAACCGTAAAGGATCGGGAAGTCGAGCTGTTCGTCGGTGGCGTCGAGATTGGCGAAGAGGTCAAAGACCTCATTGATGACTTCCTCGTGGCGGCCATCCGGACGGTCGATCTTGTTGATCGCGACAATCGGCTTCAGGCCGACCTTCAGCGCCTTGCCGACGACGAACTTCGTCTGCGGCATCGGGCCTTCGGAAGCGTCGACGAGCACGATGGCGCCATCCACCATGTTGAGGATGCGCTCAACCTCGCCGCCGAAGTCGGCGTGGCCGGGGGTGTCGACGATGTTGATGCGCACGCCCTTCCAGACGACCGAGGTCGCCTTGGCGAGAATGGTGATGCCGCGCTCCTTCTCCAAGTCGTTGGAATCCATGACGCGCTCGGCGACGCGCTGGTTGTCGCGGAAGGCGCCGGACTGCTTCAAGAGCTCGTCGACAAGCGTCGTTTTTCCATGGTCGACGTGCGCGATGATCGCGATGTTACGAATGCTCATTTTTTCTCTCGGAAAGTTCTGGGCACGCGCGACAGGGCGGGTACCGCTTTTCAGTTGCCGCGCTCATACAAGTTTTTTTGCATAAGCGAAAGGGGGCCTGCGCGCAGACCAGCTCTGCAGCCTCACGCGACGGCCCCCGGATCGAGCGTCACGCGCCAGAGTTCCTTATCCTCCCGATCCATCAGCCGCACGGTCATCTGGCGCGTCTGGCCGCTGATGTCGACGATGCCGAAGAATTGCAGACCGGCCGACGGCGGCAGGTTGCTGTCGATGCCGCCTCCGGACGCCTTGATGAAGCGGACCTCCGGGCCGAAGGTCATATCGAGTTCCTTCGGACCATAGGTGCCGGAATGCAAGGGACCGGAAACGAACTCCCAGAAGGGCAGGAATTCCTTGAAGGCGGCGCGCGACGGGTCGTAGTGGTGCGCGGCGGTATAGTGCACGTCCGCCGTCAGCCAAACGATGTTGTTGATCGCGTTGTCGCGAATGAACCGCAGCAGGTCCGCGAATTCCGTCTCCCTTCCCATCGGCGCGCCATTGTCGCCGTTGGCGATCGCGTCCGACCCGCGCCGTGCCGAATAATCATCCCAGACGACGAGGCCGATCGGCATGTCGCAGGCGATCACCTTCCAGGTGGCGCGCGAGGCGGCCAGCTCACGCTTCAGCCAATCCGCCTGCCGCCAGCCGAAGAGACCGGACTCCCCCTCCCCCTGATTGGGGCCGCGATAGGAACGCAGATCGACGAAAAAAACGTCGAGCAATGGGCCGTAAGCGACCTTGCGGAAGATGCGTCCGGGCTGGGTCGGCAAGGTGCGGATCGGCGTCATCTCGTGGAACGCACGAGCGGCACGCGACGCATACACCGCCACGTCCTTTTCCGGATAGCGCGGATCGTCCCTGAGATCGGTTGAAGCCGACCAGTTGTTCAAAACCTCGTGGTCGTCCCATTGATAGAAGGTGGGGCAGACGGCATTCAGGCCGCGCACGTGCTCATCGAGCAGATTGTATTTCCACTGGCCGCGATATTCCTCCAGCGTGCGGGCGACGTCGCGCTTCTCGGGCGTCACGATCCGGTTCTTCCACATGCCGCCGTCCCGGAGCTTGATCTCGTCCGGAATGGGATTGTCGGCATAGATCGTGTCGCCTGAATGGATAAAGAAATCCGGCTCGTGAAGCTGGATGGTCGAATAGGTCTTCATGCCGACATCGTCGATGCCCCAGCCCTGGCCGGCAGTATCACCGGACCAGACGAAGCGCACCGAGCGACGGCGCAGGGGTGCCGTGCGGAAACGTCCGACGATCGGCTCCGAGACACGATTGCCGTCATAAAGATCGGTTGCGGTGAAGCGATAGAAGATATCCTGGTCCGGCAGCAGGCCGTCGAGCCGGCTCTTGATCGTGCAGTCGGTCTGCGGCATCGCATCGATGTCGGGAAGCCGTAGGGCGTTCGAGAAGCTTTCGGTGGTCGAGTATTCGACCGCCACCCGCGCCGGCCGATCCACCCGCGTCCAGATCATTCCCGATTCCGTATCGACGTCGCCAGACTGCACGCCGTGCACGAATTCCGGCCGCCCATAGCCGCGGGCGTAGAAGGGTGTCGCGAGACCGGAAGAAGCGACGAGACCGGCGGCGCCGGCGGAGAAAAGGAAAGAGCGCCTAGTCAGCGTGCTTCGAATATCGGCCAAATTTTGCCTCCGGAACGACATGCGCAAAAAATTCGCGAATCATCGATTTCGCGATCGGACCTTTGGCGAGCCGCATGTCAGCGGCTTTACAGCGGGATGAAACTATTTGAACGGTTTGGCGACAGTTCTGTGAAGGAATGGCGGCGACGGCGCGCTCTTCGTGATTTCCTGTTTCGCGACATTGGAAGCGTCTCGCGGTGCGAACAGCGGCCCTCTCTCTTCGGGTTTAACCCGAGGACTAGCCCTCTCCCCGCACGCGGGGCGAGGAGACGTGCTCCATCAGAAGCATGTGCCACGCCCGACGAGGTTTCTGAGGGAGATTAAGCGTCGCCGCTCGTCCCTTCTCCCCGCCTGCGGGGAGAAGGTGCCGGCAGGCGGATGAGGGGCAACCGCACTCATCCCGCATCAGTGCGTGAAATCGTAGTGATCCCGCACGTGGTGGTTGAAGTAGCTGCCGGCGGAGTCCGCATGCACGAAGTCCTCGTAGATGCTCTCCGGGACATCGAGATAATGGTAAGGCCTGCGATTGCCGACGAACCAGATGCTGAGCGTGCGATGGCGCGCATCGTAGTTGACGCGTTGGATCGCGGAAGAGTCCAGGATCGCAGACGATTGCAACATTGGCATTAGCGTCTTCCCGGTTGGTTTCCAGAAGTCGCTGACGCCTCTTATCATACATCAATGGGCGGGATTTATAAACGATGACGGCTACCCTGGCGCCGCCGTCCCGCGCGAGGCAGCTGCGGCAATGAAGCCGCAGCACTTTGAATTGCTGCATGAATTGTCCATAACTCGGGTCCTGAATTACGGAATCATGCGAACAACGGTCATCCCATTTACGAGGTCTTCGCCTTGACCCAATCGAAAACTCCCTCTCGCGACCGGCTCGAAACCGTACTCACGCGCCTGGATGGGCGCCGGCACGAAGAACGCGTTTTCGTGAAATTCTATTCCGACACCGCCCGGGCCGAGGCTGACGCCGCCGACCGAAGGCTGAGCGACGGAAGCGGCCTCGGCCCGCTCGACGGCCGGATCGTCTCGATCAAGGACCTCTTCGACGTCGCAGGCGAACCGACGCTTGCCGGCTCGATCATCCGCCGGGCGGCGGAACCGGCAACGGCAGACGCGGCGATCGTCCAGCGACTGCGGACGGCTGGCGCCGTCATCATCGGCAAGACGCACATGACCGAATTCGCCTTCACCGCCGTCGGCCTCAACCCGCACTATCCGGTGCCCGGCAATGCGTTCGACGAGAGCCTCGTTCCCGGCGGCTCATCGTCCGGTGCGGCCGTCTCGGTGGCGGAGGGCACAAGCGAGATCGCCATCGGCTCCGACACCGGCGGCTCTGTGCGCATTCCGGCGGCCTTGAACGGCCTCGTCGGCTTCAAGCCGACCGCCCGGCGCGTACCCCTCGATGGCGCCTTTCCTCTCTCGCCAAGCCTTGATTCGATCGGCCCGCTCGCGCGCACTGTCGCCGACTGCGCGCTTGCCGACGCCATCATGGCGGGCGATACGCCAGGAACGCTCACGCCGCTGGCGCTCGACGGGTTGAAGCTCGGCATTCCGAAGGGCTTTCTGCTCGAAGACCTCGTGCCGGAAATCGCTCGGGCCTTTGAGGCAAGCCTGCAAGCGCTTTCCCGCGCCGGCGCAAAGCTCGCCGAATGCAGCATCGACGACCTCCTCGGCCGCTTCGCCGAGGCGACGTCGATCGGCTCCGTCGCCGCGATCGAAGGCAGCCGAATCCACTGGAACTGGCTTGAGGACCGGGACGCACCCGTCGATACGCGGGTAACATCGACGCTGCGCCGGCGCTTGACCGTGCCCGACGCGGCACTGGAAAAGCTGCTGCGGACGCGGCAGGACCTCATTCGCGCGATGGACGAGCGACTGGCGCCCCATGACCTAATCCTCCTGCCGACCACGCCGATCCCCGCCGTCGGCATTGCCTCTGTGGAACACGACAAACAGGAATATCGCCGCGTCGAGGACCTGCTCCTGCGCAACACGCAGGTCGCTAACCAATTCGACCTGACGGCGATCACGCTGCCTATGGCAGGCACGAGCCTGCCGGCGGGGCTGATGCTGGTGGGACGGGGCGGGACGGACGGGATGCTGCTGTCCGCCGCAGCGTCCGGCGAGAGATTGCTGCGAGTAGACTGAACGATGCGGTAGAGCGAGATGGAAAAGCATGCGCGGCTTTCCGCCCGCATTCCGCGCCCATTTCGTAGAAGCGCCTTATGGTGTCCGGCCGCTTCAAACTGAGATCATCGTGACCTAATACAAGTCGCCCAAAGACGTGCAGCGGTTTGTGGACAACGACATTGATGACACAAAGACCTCAAGCGCGCCACATGAGGCCGTTTGAATGCGACGCGCTTTAGTGCATCGCCTGGGACACCCACTCCTCATCGAGGATCCGGAATGCATCCTCAAGTGCGGCAACCAGGATGTCCGTGAGTTCGTCGCCGCGATTGTTCGCGAGAATGAGGGCCAGGGCCGCATCCTGCGGGTCGCTGTAGTGCTGAACATCATTAGACATCGCATCGTCCTTTTTCGCCGCGTCACATTCCGGCCTCTGGGGCGGTGATAGAAAAGCCGACTTGTGCGGGGCTTGAGGGCGGCGCAAAGCTTCAGCACCGCGCGTCCTTAAATCGCCAACGATCTAAGGAAACATGCGGGTAGGCCTTTCGTTCGCTCTGCCCCCCTGCCGTGAGATACCTTTTTGCTCGCCCTTACATCCCAGGCGCGATAGAGGATCACGGAATTTCGACGGCGGATGTGAGGATGGCGAAGAAGAAACTCGACAATGCACACGATCTGCAGCGGCTGAAATCCGAGTTCCCTGATGTCCATGGTGCTTTTCTTGCCGGCAAGATATCGTCCTTGCGCAAGGCCCTCGTGATCGCCGGCATGAAGCCGGAACGCACGCGACTGGATAAGCTCAAGAATTCCTGGACGAAGGCGACCGACAGCGAACGCGACGCCTTTTTGAACTGGCTCGAGGCAAGGGGCGCGCTGTCGACGGCACCTGCGTATTCTTCCGCCCCCTCGCCGTCTGCCAGTGCCGCGGAGGCTCCGATCGCCAGCGGCCGCTACCTGCTGCCCTCCGCGATCGCCGAGATCAAGGCGATCATGGCGAAACGCGAGCTGGAGCCGGAGGACGTCATGCAGGAGATCGGGTTCGCGGCCGACGGCCGCTCCCTCGCCCAAGCGCTTGCCCGCGGTGCAAGCCTCAGGCTGGCCGTAATTGCTGCATTACAGGCGTGGCTGCGCACGCATGCGCGGGGGTGAGACTGTAGGTGTCATTTTCGGGCAAGGAGCGGCTTTGCCGTGGGAGGCGCGACGTTGAAAGAAGCAAGCTTCGACAAGTTGCTCGGCATCGACGTTGGATACTCGCTGTCGCGACCAAGCACGGGGATCGCGTGGTGCGTCGGAGGGAACGTCGGCTGCGCAAAGGCGCATAGCGATTGGAACCGTCGACAGCGCCACATTCCGGCATCCACGACGTTTTCGACTATCGCCATCGATGGCCCCTTGCTGCCGCCCGACGCGCCCGATGAACTCGACCGCTCCTGCGAGCGCCTCTTCATCCGCGGGGCGTTCCATGCACGCTGCAAGCCAGGGCTCAGCCACCACGGCCACGGTCTCGCCCTGAGAAAGGCTGCGGCCGAGACCGCAGCGCAGGTAAGACACCTCGCGGCTGCGCCGATGATCGGCAGGTCAATCATTCCCGGCGCCGCAATCATCGAAGCTTTCCCGAACGCCTTTCTCGGTGTTCTTCTCGAGAACGAGCGTTTTGCCATGTCCAGGGCAGCGAAGCGCAGGAAGTTTGACTGGCTGTACGACCAAGCGGTTGAAAGCCACGTCTTCGACAGACTTCTTGACGCCATCGGCTGGAACAATGAAACGCTGCTGCAGAAGGTCACAACCGAGCGAGACCATGAAAAACGGGCGGCATGGATCTGCCTGTTGACAGCGGCAACCGCCGCCGCAGGCAAATCCGAGGTCATTGGAGTCGAGGCCAGCGGCTGGTTCTGGCTGCCGCCGGCAGAGCTCTGGGCGCCTTGGGCAGCAGATGCTTTGGTAGAGAACAGGGCCGCGGTCTCGGCGAGCGGCGGCGCCGCCAAGTTGAGCACGGTTTCAGCCATTGCGTGATTTACTGGCGGAGAGGGGGGCCGCCTATTTAAAGGACAAGATTGTGCAGGGGCGTTTATTTTTCAGCGTAAATTCAATGACATAGTTTTTATTTTTGTTCAATGCCGTCCATTGAGGTTCAACAAAATGCAGCTTATGATGTTGGGCGAATTGTGGGGTAAGAACGTGCCGAAGGCAAAAGGCCAGCATCGAGAGAAGGTACTGTCGGCACTCAAGGTGAAGCAACTGACCGCTCCGGGCAAGTACGGCGACGGGAACGGGTTGTACCTCGTTGTCGATAAATCCGGGGCAAAAAGGTGGATGCTCCGCATTCTCGTAAACGGCAAGCGCACAGACATCGGCTTGGGTGGCATTTCCTTAGTTTCGCTTGCCGAGGCGAGAGAGAAAGCGCTGGAATATCGAAAACTGGCTCGAGCAGGTGGCGATCCGCTTGCCGCAAAAAGGGAAGCGAGACGCGTCGTTCCAAGCTTCAAGGTTGCAGCCGAAACGGTCCACGAGGAACACAAAGCGGCTTGGAAGAACGCCAAGCATACTGATCAGTGGATCAACACTCTCAACCAGTACGCCGTTCCGGTCATCGGCGACATGATGGTCGATCGCATCGACACGCCCGAGATCTTGCGGGTGCTGTCACCCATCTGGTTAAAAAAGCCAGAAACCGCTCGACGAGTCAGACAGCGGCTAACCACAGTCTTCGATTGGGCCAAAGCGTCTGGTTATAGAAGCGGCGACAATCCCGTCGAGGGGGTGACACGCGGGCTACCGAAGCAGGTGGAGCGTGGTCGCCATCACGCAGCCATGGCATTTGCCGAAGTTCCGGCTTTCATCGAATCCATGCGCGGAACGAACAGTAGTTTGGTCGCCAAGCTCGCCTTTGAGTTGTTGATTCTGACCGCGACACGCACCAGCGAAGCCCTGCTGGCGAAGAAAACGGAGATAGACGCAAAAGGTAAGCTGTGGATCATTCCCGCTGACCGAATGAAGGCGAAACGAGAACATAGGGTGCCCATAACGGACAGGATTGCCGAAATCCTCAAAGAAGCAGCCACGATATCCGGCGATAGCCAGTTCATCTTCCCGGGACGGTCCGAAGATAAGCCTCTGTCCAACATGGTGTTCTTAGAGATCCTGAGGCGGATGGAGATCCCGGTTACGGCACATGGCTTCCGCTCTGCATTTCGCGATTGGGCAGCTGAATCGACGAATTATCCCCGCGAAATTGCTGAAATGGCACTAGCCCATACGATAGAAAACAAGGTCGAAGCAGCTTATCGTCGAGGCGATCTCCTCGATAAGCGAAGAGAAATGATGGTGAGCTGGGAGAAGTTTTGCCTTGGCAGGGAAAGAGATGGCGGATTTCAAGAAGACTGACTACCTCGATCCATTTCCAATTCCGCCTTACGGAGGTCTCGGCATTGGCGACGAGGCGACGAATGCAGTTTTCGACAGTGCATGGCCGACCGTAGAAAAACACCTCTTTGGCACGCAAGCTTTCGCCCACGTTCTTTCTGATGCCACGGTCGACGCACTCAGAAATGAGCTCCGCGCGGTGAGCAATGAGTATCTTGCCGGCAAATTTAGAGCGGAAACTTTTGTTGCATCTGGCCAAAAGAAAGCCGCGAAACAGATCATCAACCACGTGGATGCACTCGTTCCACAGATTGAGGAACTCTGGCGCGTAAATCTTCCAACGAGAAGTGTTCCAATCGCAATCGATCGGCGCGAGACCTTGCTAGAGCTGTTGAAGGGACTACGATGTGAGTGCGCCGCCGTAGCAGGCAGGCGCGTGCAACCGGGCGCCATGTCTGCACATTACATTCGAGGCGCAGTACTTGATTTTATAGCTAGCTACGAGAGCGTCTTGGGTCTTGGATTTGAGCGGTCCAAATCCGTAGGCACCGGAAAAGATAGCGAATTTATAGCCACAGGTCCGCGCCTTCTGCAGATATTTTTTCAAGCCATGGACCCGAAACTGCCTCTGCGTAAGCTCGCGAGCGTTATCCAATCTCTGCCAAAAAAGTAATTAGCCAGCTAATTAAGCCGCTATTTCGGACAAGGAACAGCGTGCGTTGCAGGTCAAAGGCGTGCAGCATGCTCCCGTTCGCTCCGAAAGTGAGGTGCAAGTTGAGCAACAAACTACCGGAAACAGGCTTCGTTCGCCTGAAGTCCATCATTGGGCCGACTGGACCGATACCCATCAGCAAATCCAGCTGGTGGAAAGGCATTCGAGAGGGGCGATTTCCGCCTCCTCAGAAACTAGGCCCTAGAACGAGCGTGTGGCCTGTCGAATCCATCCGAGATTTGATCGAAAAACACACCGTAAAATAAGAATGTAAATAATCGCCGCGGGCTGGATGCCCGCGGCCTACCCCCCCCAACAAACTCACTCGTTTTATGCGGAGCTTCGCCTTCGGTCGCCTCCCCATGCGCGAGTGACAGGCAGGACCCCGATGGATAAGAAAAACGCTCGTACTTCAACGCCCAAAATACCCAACATCACACAAAACGAAGCATATAGGGGGGCTGAATACTGGCTTTCGAACGGTGCGGCCATCGTACCGCTGGAACCGCGTTCAAAGAAGCCCTTCAATGGCTATAGCTCGCGGAAATACATCAAGAAGAAGAAGGAGCTGAAGAAGTTCTTCCGCAAATATCCTGACGCGAACTACGGCATCGTAACAGGATCCGCTTCAGGGATCATCGTCCTCGACGTCGACGGAAAGGAAGGCCGCGACTCGTTGAAGGCGCTAAAGAAAGCGAATGAAGGATTTTCTTCGACGGTTATCGTGGAAACGGGACGTGGCAGACATTACTATTTCAAGGGAGACGACTGGTTCCGCAACTCCGCGGGTAAACTCGGCGCAGGTCTCGATGTCCGCGGAGATGGCGGCTACGTAGTCGGCCCCGGCAGCGTGCATGAAAGCGGGGTGCGGTATAAGTATCGTGCTGGTAGCAGTCCTGACGAGGTATCCGTAGCAAACTCCTCATGGCTTCGTGAACGTGTCGCATCACTGGTCCAGCTCAAGGCAGACTCAGTTTCCACCCCCACGCTCGTCAAAGAGGGTGGCCGCAACAACGCCTTGATCGCCTATCTGGGCGGATTGGTGCGCAAGGGGATTGTCGGAGATGAACTTCTGGCGTTGGCTCGCATCTTTAATGGGTCTTTCCCAAGCCCATTAGATGACGATGAGGTCGTGAAAACCGTCAAGAGTGCGCTGACCTATTCGCCCGTGGACCGAGATGCTGATCCAGGTGAAGCATACGCTGATGCGGTCCTGCAAACATATTTCGGCGGTGGCAAACACCTCATGCGTTTGGATGACGGCCTGTTTTGGGCCTATGACGCGAAAAAATGGACCATTGAAAACGTCGACAGCCTTAAGCAGAAGACGTTGAAGGTGATCCAGCAAAACCCTCAGCGTCCGGGGATGGCGACAACTACTGTGATCAATCAGGTAGTTGATATCCTTAAAGCAAAGGTTATGCGAGATGGAGATCCTTTGCGATTTACTGACCCTCCGGCAGCCGCATTGAATCTTCGTAATGGCGAACTATGGCTTGCGTCAGATGGAGCGACGAAACTGGGCGCTCACAATGCCGAATCTTATCTCCGTCATTTTCTGGACATCGAATACGATTCCAATGCGGCCTGTCCGCTATTCGATCGGGCTATGGAGGAGATTTTCCCGGCAGAGCACGCCGAGATCATTCCCTACATGGTAAGCGCGAATTTCCCCGCACCTTTTGCTGTTGAGTGCTCTGATGCATGAGGTGTCCACCAAAATAGGTGGACACCTTGTGATGGAAGAAGATGATCAGAAACTGCAGGTAAGGCTTGTTGGTCGGAACGGGAGACGCCGATACGACCCCGCATCGAAGAACCGTCTTGTCTCGGCCTGCCTTGAGCCTGGCGTGTCGGTATCGAGGCTTGCGCTCGAACATGGGGTCAATGCGAACCTTCTTCGGAAGTGGATAAAGAAGCGCACGGAGACCCAGTCCCTCCCGCCGTCCTCATCACCGTCGTTTATCCCGGTTCAGATTGAAAGCACTTCCGATCGGGCCTTGCTGCGACAGAGCAGCATGGCTGCGGTGGATTTGCCGGGGACTTGCGATGGAGTGCGTGGGTCGGCATCGAAAAGGGCTGCGCCTTTTTCCTCTCCAGCCAAGGTGAGCGCGTCACTGCCGAACGGGGTGAAGCTGACGCTGGAATGCGGTGATGTGGATGCGTTGGCAGCGGTCATCGGAGCGTTGGGTCATGTTCACACTGGGCGCTGACCTTCAAGTCTACCTTCACCGCGAGCCGATCGACTTCAGGGCCGGCATCAACAGCCTTGCGGTGCTGGTTCAGGAGACGATGGCGCTCGATCCGTTTGCGCCGGCGGTTTTTGCGTTCTGCAATCGCCGTCGCGATCGGATGAAGCTCTTGTTCTTCGACCGATCCGGCTTTGTGCTGGTTCTGAAGCGGCTGACCGAGGACAAGTTCCGGTGGCCTCGCCGGGAGGCGGCGGTCGTTCAGCTTACGACCGAGCAATTGCACTGGCTCCTCGACGGCATCGATATCGATGCAATGGTCCGCCATCCGGTGCGGCAATATCAGGTTGCTGGTTGAGGGCTCTCGAACTCCGCGGTTGACGCGGCGGCATGCTTTCGATTCAAGAATCTGATGAATCGATCCGGCGAACCGACTGTTGAAGAGCTGATGGCGCGTATTGCTGCGCTGCAGGCGGAGAACCGCCAGCTCACAGAACGCGTCGTCAAACTCGAGGAAGAGTTGGCGCTTGCACGGCTGCATCGTTTTGCGCCGAAGAGCGAAAAGCACATTGACCGCCTCTTCAATGAAGCCGAACAGGCCGCGGATGAGGACGATGCCGACAACGAAGATGGCGATGTCGTTGCTCTGCCGGACACGGGCTTGCCGGCGACCGACGGCACGACGGGAAAGAAGCGCGGCCGCAAGGCCTTGCCGGAAAACCTGCCGCGCGAGCGTGTCGAGTATGACCTTCCCGACGATAAGAAGGCCTGTCCATGCTGCCGTCACCAGATGCATCGCATGGGCGAGACCGTTACCGAGCAACTTCATATCGAGGTGAAGGCGAAGGTCCTGCAGAATGTGCGGTTCAAATATGCTTGCCGTCATTGCGACCGCACCGGGATCAACACCCCGGTCGTGATCGCGCCGATGCCCGCGCAGCCCTTGCCGGGCAGCATCGCCACGGCTTCGACGCTGGCCTTCGCGCTCGTTCATAAGTATGTCGACGGCACACCGCTCTACCGCTTGGCGCAGGCATTCGAGCGCGCAGGTGTTCCTGTCAGCCGTGGCGCTCTGGGCCACTGGGTGATCGGCTCGAGCGAAAAGCATCTCTCCCGCATCTATAACGCCCTGAAGCTGCGGCTCAGATCGCAGCCCCTCATCCATGGCGACGAGACGACTGTTCAGGTCCTAAAGGAAAAGGATCGAGAGGCCGCCAGCACGTCATATATGTGGGCTTACCGAAGCGGCGAGGACAGTGACGAGCCGATCGTGCTGCTCGATTATCAGCCGGGCCGCGGCCAGATATACCCGCAAACCTTCCTCGGCGATTATCGCGGGATAGTGATGAGTGATGGCTATTCCGCCTGGCGCACGCTGGATGGGGCAACCCATCTTGGGTGTATGGCCCATTCCAGACGACGCTTTGTCGACGCCCTCAAGGCGAGAAAGAAGGGTGGCGGACCACCGGAGCAGGCACTCCGCTTCTTCGAACAGCTCTACCGGATTGAAAGGCAGGCCAGGGACAGAAAACCCGAGGATGGTGAAACGCAGGCCGACTGCATTCGGCGCTCTCGCCAACAGCACAGCGTGCCCGTCCTGAACGCACTCAAGGCTTGGCTCGACGACATCGCGCCGAAGGTCTTGCCGGACAGCAAGCTCGGCGACGCTGTGTCCTACACTCTGAACCAGTGGGACTATCTGACGCGCCACACCGAGGACGGCAGGATGCCGATCGACAACAATCTTCTGGAGCGCGATATCAGAATTTTTGCAACCGGCAGAAAGAGTTGGCTGTTCAGCGATACCGTTGACGGAGCCAGAGCTAGCGCAGTCATCTATAGCCTGATGCTGACTTGCCGCGCCTGTGGCGTCGAGCCATTAGCCTGGTTACGCCACGTCCTTACTGAACTGCCTCAGCGCCCTCAGAACGTAGCTATCGACGATCTCCTGCCCTTCAACTTCCTCAAGGCCGCCGCAGCCTGACCGACGCGTCCGTCTGAAAGCGATCAGTTGCAAGGGCCGTCAACGTGCGGGGAAATGAGCGCTTACCCTACATGCACGAGCTGATTGGCTACATACTACAGCCTGAACGGCCTATTGCCCTGATTTTGATCTGGAAAGGTGTTGGTAGCAACGGCAAGTCCGCATTGGCTGGTTTGCTGGCCGACCTGCTGGGACATCATGCAGTTGCGGCGATGCGTGTACGTGATCTGACAAGAAACCAGTTTTCAGTTAACAGCTTGTTTGGGCGCCTGCTGTTTCTCGATGACG
The DNA here is from genome assembly GCF_013488225.1 of Sinorhizobium mexicanum. Taxonomy (NCBI): domain Bacteria; kingdom Pseudomonadati; phylum Pseudomonadota; class Alphaproteobacteria; order Hyphomicrobiales; family Rhizobiaceae; genus Sinorhizobium; species Sinorhizobium mexicanum. The sequence continues at coordinate 4,078,147 of NZ_CP041238.1, forward strand.
ACGTCCAGACCGGCACTCGTCTTCCAGACGGCGACCTAAAGCGTATCAGCGAGAAAAAGATCCTGACTGCCGAGCGTAAATTTAGCGGCCACTACTCGTTCGAGAATCGCGCGGTGCCGTTGATGCTCTGTAACAATCCTCCCTCGATTACAGACCTTAGTCAGGGTCTACAACGACGGCTTCATGTCGTGCCCTTCACTCGTCAATTCAAAAAGAAGGACATCGACAGCACGTTGTTTGACCGTATCAGAGCCCAGGAACTTTCCGGCATTCTAAATCACGCATTACGAGGCTATCAGCGGGTGGTACGGCGTGGATGGAAGTTCAAAATTCCTGATGCGGTGAAGGCAGCCTCTGAGGGGTTTTTGCAGGAGGCGAACCCCGTTCCGGCTTTCATAGATGAAGGGTGCATCAAAGGGAGTGGCAGCTGCCTCGTGGCAGAGCTCTATGCCCGCTACGGAACGTGGTGTCAGCAGCAGGGTATTACCATGGCGCAGCAACGTTCAAGCTTCGAGCGAAACGTCACCTCCCTTGGCTATAAGGCCGTGAAACGGAACAAGGGAATGACGTTTCTCAACCTCAGCATCCGCTACCCGTAGCCATTGTGGTGGTGGTGGTGGTGACGAAAGTGCTGGAAACAAATCACCCCCCCACTACAGGGGGGTATGTTGAAAGCTTTTAGTTTGCCAACTCGTCACTTTCGTCACCACCACCAGCGGATTCGGAAGGACATCGCGCAGCTAAGTAGACATCGCTTAGTCTAAGTACTTGACAAGATTAGGTTTTCTGCTACAATGCCTTCGTTTTCAGTCGCTGATGCAGCCAAACGAACCTGTTCGCAGACGTGAAAACACCTCAGCATGAGCGCCAATTCGGCGCTCTTTTTCGTTTCAGGAGCTACCCGATGCACATACTTTCAACCTCGCCCTTAACGCCGCACGCGACGATCACGCTGGCACCCGTTTCGATTCTGGGCGCCGCCCCTTCAGCGACGCTTCGCAACAATCCCAAAGCCAACGCCGCCGCGGCTCAAGGCCCCGACGCCAAAGTCATCGTGATCGGCCTGGACGATCAGGGAAGACCGCATGCGTCGTGGTTTGCAGAAGACGAGTGCGATGCCGCCGCTGTCGCCTCTGACCTGATGAACATGGCACTCATCGACGTGAGCAATGAGGAGTTGGCTGCGATCGCCAACAACCTGCCGCGTGGAAAGCTGTTCGAGAGCGGCAAGGCGTTCGTGCCGTTCGTGAAGCGCACCACCTATGATCAGCTCGCGAAGTACCTCGACGACGACTACCTCGCGGCAGCAGCAGCCCGCGTGGAGGCCGCCGCAGGGGCAGCCAGCGCTGCAGCCGAGGATTATGCGAAAGCGAGCAAGGGTGAGGTGCCGGCCCGGCAACCGGAGGACTGGTCGAAGCTTCTGGTTGGAGACCTCGTGCTGGCCCGTGAGACCGCCGAGGAAGGTTGGTTCGAGGCGATTGTCGTCGAACTAGCGGCCGACGGCCGTTTCCGCCTTCGCTGGCGCGACTGGCCGGAGCTACCGAACTTCACCCGCGCTCTAACGGATATTGCCCTTCTGCACCCCAAGCATGTCGCGGCGTAGGGCGATCATGATGACCATCACCATACTGGCAACAGTCCATGCGAGCAGCGCTGGCCAAGGAGGCGGGTCGATCATGGCCACCGCATCGTCACCGAGGGAATGCCGCATTCGCGAACTCAACGACGCGCTGCGGACAACCTTCGGCACCGGCCGCGTCATGCTCACCAGCGGCGTGCAGGTTCTGGATGAAAGCGAACGTGCCGAGCTGCTGAATGCGGTCCAGCAGTTCAATGATTTCACGGCAGCCAATGACCCCTATGGGGAGCATGACTTCGGGCGTGTGGTCGTTGGTGGCAAGGGCTACTTCTGGAAGATCGACTACTTTGACAGCGATCTTCAATACCAATCGCCCGACCCTGCCGATGCGGCCGTCACGACGCGCGTGCTGACTATCATGCGGGAGGATGAATATTGAACCTGCTGTTCAACGACATGCCTTCGATAGAAAGCCGCGCTTCGTTCGCGGCTTCTTTTTTGTCAAGGTTTTCCCGGCTTTCTACCTGCCCTCATGGGCGCGGGGCGGGATTCGTCAGGCCCAGCTTCTTGAAAGAACGCGCCCACTTTCACGTTCAAGGCCCGCGACAACGCCTCCAACACGGAGATAGTCACGTTCTCCTCGCCCCGTTCGATGCGGCCGACGTAGGAGCGGTCGATCGCTGCCTCGAGCGCAAGTCGTTCCTGCGACAGGCCCCGCTCAACGCGCAACTTGCGGAGATTCCAGCCGATGAGTTCGCGAGCATCCATAGTCGCGCAAGAGGCCACATCGCACCCTTGACAATCGACGGACTGTCAGTCCCATATTCGCGTCAGGGGCGAGTGCTTTCATGGCCTCAATCCATGCAGGCGCCGCCTCATCCACCAATACCGTTTGCTGAGGAAACAGAATGACCGCCTACATCAATGCCATGGGTCGATATTTCGACTTCTCCGGCCGCTCGACGAGAGCGCAGTTTTGGTACTACCACCTTGCGCTGCTGGGTCTCGCGGCCGTCGGCATCATCATCGACGCCGCGATCAACGGGGGCCAGCCGCTGGTCTCCGCCCTGATCATCATCGCGCACTACGTCCCGTCGCTCGCCATCACCGTTCGGCGCTTGCACGACGCGGACATGAGCGGCTGGCTGGTGCTGCTCTGCTTGGTGCCGGGTATCGGCATCATCGCGTTCATTGCCTATGGCTGCATTGCCTCGACGGCCGGCTCCAATCGGTTCGGCCCGGCCGATCGATCAGCCCCGCTTTCGACCGTGGCAGCCCCGACAGCGGCTTCTGGGCCAACGGCGGCAGCGAACATCGAACGCATCGAGAAGCTCGCCTCTCTTCGCGCTGCGGGGACGATCAGCGACGACGAATTCCAACAGATGAAATCAGAAGTCCTGGCAGGCGGCACGCGCTGACCGAACGTATCGGGGGACGCCGTGCTCTGCTCGGGAGTCCTCGTCAGTCGAACTGAAACCGAGCGAGGGAGACGGGGGCACATGAAAATCGCGATCGGAATCATTTCAATCTTTTTAGGCATGCTGGTGCTGCTGCAGTCCTGCACGGTCGGCACTGCGTCGGAGATGCTCGGCGATCAGGCGACCAGCGAAGCTGGCGCTGTCGGAATGCTGGTCGGCCTGCTTTATTTCGTCGGAGGCGCGTTCGCATTCGGCCTGCCGGTCGTGACGATGGTCGCGCTGACACTCGCCGGTTTGCTGGGATTTGCTGCGGCGAGCAGCGGCAGCTTCTCCGACCTGACAATGTGGGCGGTCGTCGCGCTTGTCTTGGCCGTAGGGGCGTTCTTTAGCTGGCGCAGCGGTCGCAAGGCGAAGGCGGCGCAAAACAATGTCTAAGGCGATCACAGGCTTGTTGATCGGGGGTGCCTTGCTCGCCAGTCCGGTCTCGCCGAAGGCCGAGGAAATATCGTATTTCGAGGGCGAGGTCTGGAGCGTGACGCAACATCTGCCCGAGAGCGTAGGTGCCGATTTAGAAGAGAAACCTCGGTGCCAATTCGGCACACGCACTTGGCCGCAGAAGGGCTTGAACTTCGTCTATGTGCTGACCAGCAATGATTACATCGAGCCTTGGCTGCAGGTGTATTCGGAGGGGTGGGAACTTCCAGTCGGCAATAAAACCAAGGTCGATCTCGTAACCGTTGGAGGTACTTTCGGGATTGAATTGACGGCAAGCAGTGTCAATTACCTGACCGGCTCGATCAGTTCGAAAGTCATCGGTGAGCAGAACAGTTATGCCCTCGTTGTCGCGTTGAGCTACATGCTGGATGCACGGCGTCAGGGAATCAGCATGCGCGTTCGATTTGCCGGCAACGAACCCGAATGGTTTATCCCGCCGATGGACCAAGTGGAGACGTATCAAGTGAGGTCGGCTTTCGACAAATGCATGAGCAGTCTTCAAAGCAAGGCTGCAGATTACTCGCGCGATGGCGGGAGACCCGAAGGCAAGACATCGCCATTCGGTCAACCAGATGGCTCGGCTTCGGTCTTGCCACCGACCACCTCCGATGAAGCATCAGCGCCAGCCTCTCCCGCGGCACAAGCATCGACAGAATGGCATTTCGACACTGCGGCGGAAGACTGGGGCAAAACCTGCTTCGCCGAAACGGAGGTTGGCGGTGTCAAGGTCGGCTTCATGGCCGCTCCGGGAGGGGACGTCGACGGCTTTGTGGCAGGGCTATTCAGTGGTCAAATAACCACAACGTGGAAGGTGGACAACAAAGCCCCCCATATTTCCGATGGAGTTGAGGACGCCTATTTTGGCTGGCACAGCTTCGACGAGGTATCGGATGCGCTTCTTGCCGACGTCGCTGGCGGCAGCGAACTAAGGATCGCCAAGCTTGGTGAAAAGCGCTTTGTCGTCCCGCTGCAGGGGGCGAATCAGGCGCTCTCGTCGTTTGCCGAGTGTGTTGGCAAGCCAAAGCCCGCTTCCAACGCTGCAGGCCCGCAAAACGACCCGCAACTGGGCAACAAACGCGACCGATCGTGCCTGCTGCAGGTCAAGGGTAAGAAAGTCATCGACGGGCCTTGTTCGTGGGAGCCCTACGGCTCGAGCGGACCCACTTTGCAAATGACGGCGAACGGCTTCTTTGCGCTCCTGATGATGGAGGATGCCGATAACGCCATCGGCTATTGGAACGAGACTGCAAATTCCGTTCATGCCCACGCCGAACTCGGAAGGCTCACCAGGAGCGGTGATTGCTGGACTAACGAGAACGTTCGAATGTGCCCTCGAAGGTGATCACCTTGACCCGAAGCGGATCGGCGCGGTCACGCGGCGGATCCAATTTCGCGATCGAGTGCGCTCGCAAGGAATGCATCGACGCATTCATAGTGCCAGTTTGTGCGCTTCGTCGTCGGAAACCTGATTGCCCTCCCACCCCTGATCTGTGGCGCGTTTGCGGAATTGAAGAACACTGTGCGGGGAGCGCGCACGTCGTTGGTCAGCCTCTCGAAGAGGGGCAGGTAGTCCTTACCTCCAAAGAAGACGATCGGCTCCTCCGTATCCGACGGTAGCATCGAGAGATCGTGGTAACGGTCGGTCCTTCGCCTCCGTTTGTAGTTCTCGGCTTGAGAAGTGAAGGTGATGTCGTAGTACGGAGTGAGGAACGACGCTCCGATGAGCCCCCATCCGGCCGACAAGATCAAGAGCTTCTCTGGCCCGACCTTCGCGGCGAGCTTGCGGTAGACTTCGTTCTGATAAAGTTCGAACGCAGCCAGCAGGCCAAGTGGATTTCCGCCTGAGCTGCGGTTATAGGCGAGCAGTTCATCGCGCCACGTCTTGCCGCCATCAGCGATATCGTCGGGCCGGGCAAACAGCACGCCGTCAACGGCGGGCGCGGCTTTGGGTTCAGCGACAAAGCAAACCCGTCGACCGTCGCGGGTCCGGAGGTGCCCTGCATCTGCTCTTTTGCGGGCCGCGCATTGAATAACAACAATCACGTTGCCTCCTCCATGGCGAGTACGTGCTCATCTAGACAATCGAGGAACTTCGGATCGTATACTTCATCGACGTGATTGGAGTTCCAGAGGCCAGACATTCTCACCTTTGCCCGGTCGCAATGTCGTCCAAGCCAGCCCGCCGACGGAGCGTCGATTGGCTGCTTGCCGTAGTTGCTGAGAAGCGCAATCGCGTTGCGCTCGATGTAACCGCGCAGGCTCTTCGCGCCGGGCTCATCGTCAACACCAAGCCACACGAGCGGCATCGAGCCGATTAGACGGCTCACCTCACGCTCGAGCGCAATCTCGCCCATCCTTACCTCGGCACTCGCCGAATTTCCTACATCCCACGTTGAGCACGCATACCCGTCACGGGCCATGAGTGCCGTTCCGACTATCAGCCGGAATATCGATCCGCGGTGATTGCCGCCGCCACTTTGCATCTGGCCGCGATGTTGCGACAGGCGCGTCCATAGTTTAGTGCCCGAACTTGGTTTGAGCGCGTGCGTGCCCACTCTGACGATGCGTGGACCGGAGCCTGAATCAGAACGGTCTTCGCCATCCTCCATGAAGAAGTAAACGCCGCGCCGTGGCCAGCCGAGTCTACCGTTGCAACTGCCAAGCATCCTAGCGCCTCGCAGGCAATGCTGGAGACGGTCAACTGCCGAATAAAACCTCTTCACATCATTCACGCGCCGCGAATCCATTGCGTCAGCATACCGTGGCTCGGCAGCTGCTTTCTAGGTGTCAATTCGGGGGCCCGAGATGCGGGTGTTGGCCGCGTCGCCCGAGCAGAGCACTCAACCATGAGACGCTCCGAAGAAGGAAGTGTATAGCAACTAAGTTGTTCGCCTAATAAGACTCTTGGAATCGATGAGACGCGTGTGGAGTAAGGGAGAAGGATATGTTGCCGGAGAATGTTACGCTTAAGTATCTCGTGGAGAACAGGCTGTTGCCGAATGCCGAAGACTACATTCGGTGCATTCGGTTGAATTGTCGCCAGTTGGGCAAGGGCAAGGGCGAGTATGTTGTCCGATTGGGCAGGACGGGCGACGGAATTGCTCCCAACTACCGCATTGAGTTTCCCTCAGATCAGGCCGTCTGTGCAACGTCTGGCGAACTTCACAACCATTTTACCGGTGCGAGGTGGCCTGCTGATGTCGATGAATTTTTTTCTCGTGATAACGTTTTCAATGGTCGCAGCCACAAGGAGGCGGTCCTTGGGAAAGCCAAGGAATCTTGGAGCGTGGAAACAGACGACGAAGCGTCAATGATGGGTCTTCTGCAAATATTCGTCGAGGCAAGGAAAGCCAGAAAATAGGAATTCTTCGGTTACCCTTCGAGCCTGCTGGAAACAGCATGAGCGTCAGCTCGTGCTTCCTAGTAGTGAAAGCCTGACGCTTGTTACCCCCCAATGAACAGCAAAATCCGACCCCTATGGCAACATTCGAGCAATTGGACATTGCTCCCAGCACACTTTTGCGGATCGCACGCCGAAGGGGGATGGAATCTCTTGACGTTCGTGCGGTTCGAAAAGACGCTACCTTCCGGTTGCGGAGGTACTAAAATGTCTGAACTCGTCCAATCGATTGAAGATGTAGTAAAGTACGTCGACACGATCCACAACTACGGCCAAGGCAATGGACCTGAACGCCGGTTCCACGATCGGCGGATCAAGAACGGGAAGATATTCATCGCAGTGAAACGTGGTGACGACTTCCGCTTTGCGCCGCGCAATTTTGCTGGATACCGAAACAACGATCTCACCCGAGAGAGCCAGCTATCCGATCGAGACGGTCGAGTAACGGACAGGACGATTGAAAAGCTTGCGGGAAAGCCGATCCTACCTGAGAAACCAGAGCACGAGCAGATAGACCGCGCCTTTCTAAGCTATTGCGCAGAAAGAAAAATTGAACCGTCAAAGCATCATATGAAACGCCGATATTGGCTGCTGACCATCGGCACTGAATCAGTGTTGCCCGAGGAAATTTTGGACCCAGAATTTTGGGAGGGTGCAAAAATCGCGATTCAGGTAAACCGGTTTGAACGCAGCCAACAAGCGAGGAAAGCCTGCACAGATCATTACGGCTACACTTGTCGGGTATGCGAGGTGAACTTAGTCGAGGTGTACGGAGAGATAGCTCGCGAATTTATTCATGTTCACCATATTATCCCTTTGTCTGAAGTCGGCGAGGGCTACAAGGTCGATCCAGTCGCAGACCTTCGCCCCGTTTGTCCTAACTGCCATGCCATGTTACACCGTCGCCGCGAACCCTTATCCATAGACGAACTCAGGGCGCGGATAGGTCGACTTGCGTAAGGAGTGGGCGGGGTGGATAAGATCGCGCTGTGCTTCTGCTCACCACCCGGAGTAGGCCTCCGCTTCGGGTTACCAACCGTCAGGCCTTCACCACTAGCTGACTGTTTGGTTCTCGGGCAAGATGTGGGTGTTGGAGCGATATTCCGGTTGGAGCTGTTTTAGAGTTGTCGCAACTGCCTTGTGACCGCAAGCCAGTCCTCGACGTTTTTGCCGTCACTCCCCACATCATGGAGCAATCGAAGCTCCGAAGCCGACAGCGTTCGGGGTTTCGCAAGGTCGGCGAAGAACGGCGACTCCAGCGTGGCGCGCGCCGAGATTTCGTAAGGGCAGGAGCCTAAACCGCCGATCTCGGAAGAACAGCTCACAACCGCCGTAACTTGCGACGAGCCTATGGGTCTCCCGCCGTCGCCGATATTGATCAGCTTCGAAACGTCGATTGTGCCGCCACCATTCTCCAGGATCGACGACGAACTCGTGCAGACGAGCGCATGGTAGCGCGTCTTGGGCATCCCCCTTCTCGTGCCACCGGAGATGACGATAACATGGCCCGGCAAGGGAAGCTCGCCTTGCGGTGTTCGGTACGACTGCCAGAGGAACACTACACTCGGCTCGCGTGATTGGGCACTCGGGCGGGAATGCATTTGGCTGAAGAGCACTTCAGGACGAGAGTCAGAGCGACGCAGCGTCTCGATCGCTCGTCCCTTGGACTCGCCGATGCCCCACCAGAAGGTGCCGCCCGCCATCCGCTCCAGTTCTTTGCGGTTACGGATTGCACGGATATCCTCACCCGCGTCGGTCTGCATCTTGGTGAAAACGAATTGGTCTGGAATGCCGTTGATCGTGCTCATGCCTTCCCCTCCCGCTTCGGCAAGTTATTCATCTGTCTGCTCAAGCAGGCTTTCGATCTCCTGCCGAGTTTTCCTGTCCCACCCGCTTGCGGGCCTCGGGTACCATCGGCCGGCCTCGTCGGGACAGCGCCACCGCGGTGAGGCCGCACGGCTGAGGAATTTGAGAGCGTCCCAATAGTCGTCAATCATTTTCTCTTGTTTGTATTTGGTGCAGGCGACGTGGAAGTAGCCGTCAGGCAGCATATGTTCCGGCGAAAACCAGTCTCCTTCCTTGGTAACCGGGACCCACACGGGATCGCCGTCAATGAAATCCGTCTGATCGGGACGTCGGAGGGGCAGGTCTTCTTGGAGGTGCCAGATTGACGGGCGAAAGTCGGGCCGTGCTTCCAGCCATTGCCGGGCGCTCTCCACGCTTATGCTTCCGTCGGCTCTGGTTTTGAGGATTCCGCCGCTCTTGGGCGCAAGTAGGTTCATGATGCTCTTGCGGCTGACGGCTGCCAAAGCAGCTAGCTCCTCTACGCTGAGTCCTATTCTGTGCCATTCCGGGTGGTCCAGCTTTTGGCGGGCCCGCGCCGCCGCAAAAGCCCGCTTTGCCTCCTTATCCTGCAGCCAAGATGGAGGGAGCATGCCTAAATCTTCGTTTTCGTGGAATGCATCCCAATCGTGAACCCCGAGGTCGGCATCTTCTAGTTTCAACCCATAAAATGCATAGGCCCGCACAGCTAGGTAGTTGCGGTAAATCGGCAGCTTCTCCACCGAGCTGATGGGCAGATCCTCATCCGCGCTTGTCCAATCGAAATCAGGCGGAAGCTCGCCCTCACTTTCTCTATACATAGTCGTGACGCCTTCTCGCACGGCTTCAAATGGAAACAGGAATGGCAAGAGCTCCACTACGTCGTGCAACACACCGCGGACCCAAGGCGGATCGAAGTCCTTGTGATCATCCCAGAACTCCCGCCAGCATTTTTCGACTTCGGTTCTGGCGCCGTCCAGATTGTCGTTCATCGGTGTTTCCTCCTTCCATGCGGACGACCGGCGCTACGCCGACCATGCAGAAGGTGCTTACACTTGCGAGAACAGGGTCGGTAGACGGAGGCGGCGTGACCGTCTGGGGTAATAGGCACGAAAGTGCCTGCCAGCTTCATCGCCCGCTCCATAAGTAGCCTGCTCGACAGCTTGTTGTGCTTGAGCATCAACCGGACGTCTTTCAAACGGAGAAGGTAGCCGTCCGGCACCTCCGTGCCGTGCTCGATCACGAATCTAATGTCGTCTTGGCTGTAGCCGCGCTGTCGGGCGCGAATCGCTGCATGCTTGGAAATGGTGCTCCAACCCTCGCTTGTCATAGGAAGCTCCTCTCAACCATGGCCCTGTGATTGTTGAAGATAGCTTTGTCATCCGGACTAGTCAATGCCCGGGATACTTAAAATCTTCCCGGGATCAAAATTATCCCGACTCCTCGGGATGGCGTGCCAGCGCTCGGCAGTAGAGCCAATGGGTATTGTAGTTGGCGTCGTGGCCCCGATGGTCGAAAGCGGGCATGGCTAAGGCGGTGCGAATTTCCGCTGTAGGCACGCACCCCCTGCGTAGACTTGGCGCATCCGTCGCCATCTCAACGCAGCCGCCGAGGTCCCGCGCAACGTCGAGGTATACCCCCGCGACTACGTCCTCTTTACTCTTGGCAATGTATTGATTGCGCCATTCATGCCGGACAGTGTGATTGCGGCGCTGGATATAGGCGTCCTACTGCGGCTTGCCGGACTGGATACCACCGTTGCATGAAGTGATGACAAGGCTTAGACCATTGATTCGATTGCAACAACGCACATTGCTTGGATTGCTCGTGAACCCCTTCGGCAGGGCTATCCGGGTCATGGAGCTCGAAGCGCATCACCTGCGGGTTGTCCGGCGTGGCCAGACGTCGTTGATGTCCTTAGACGGCATGACCTCTCCACCGTCAGTGCGAAAGTCCGCGCTTGGTACGATCCTAACCGTCTCATCGGCAGAATGCGGCGACATTGTCTTGCGCGGCGTCGGATATGTCGATGCGCGTGCATTCGCCGACGAAGTCAGTAAGGCCTGGATTGAGCTCAATGTGTCCGCCCTCGACCGCGAGGCGGATCGCTTCTCCCGACTTCACGCTGCCGTTGCCAGCTTCTCTCGGCCAACCCGCTATCCCTCCGCCTGCCGAATTGCACCCCTCTTGAGCGACGCGAGGGCCCTCGACGTCGCGCTTCTGTCGAAACTGCAGCCGGAAGCTATCGGACCCGAGACAACTGAGCGCGTCACACTTGTGAGGACATTCGTCGCCGATCCTCGGCCAGCGAGATCCAACGCTATTGCGACCTTTGTGACGGCCGAACTGGACCGCTGGAAGGATTTCTTCGATACGATCGAGAGCAAGCCGCTGACACACGAACAGCGCCTTTCCGTCGTCGTTGACGAGGACGCAACGCTAGTCCTCGCTGGTGCGGGGTCCGGCAAGACCAGTGTGATCACCGCCAAGGCAGCTTATCTCGTTAAGGCAGGAATCCGCCAGCCGGAGCAAATCCTGCTGCTGGCTTTTGCGAAGAATGCCGCGGAGGAAATGTCGGAACGGGTGGAAGCGCGATCCGGTGTGCCGATTGTGGCGCGGACATTTCACGCGATTGCGTATGACATCATCGGAATGGTCGAGGGGACAAAGCCCGCGCTGGCCGACCACGCCACTGATGATGTGGCATTCACCAACTTGATTAAAAAGATACTCAAGGACTTCGTTCTGACGCGGTCGGAAGTGTCCAAGGCGATCATTCAATGGTTCGCGCATTTTCTAGTCGAGCCGAAGACCGAATGGGACTTCAAAACCAAGCACGACTTTTACACCCATATGGAACAGCAGGATCTGCGTACGCTGCAAGGGGAAAAGGTCAAGAGCTACGAAGAGTTGCAGATCGCCAACTGGCTTTACGAAAGCGGCGTCGGGTACGAATACGAACCAGTCTACGAGCACGAAATCCATCGCACCGGCCGTCGAGACTATTGCCCGGACTTTCGCCTGACCGAAAGCGGCATCTATATCGAGCATTTCGGGGTGCGGCGCCAGAAAATGCCCGATGGCAGCGAGCGGCTAATCACCGCGCCCTTCGTCAATCGCGAAGAGTATCTGTCTGGCATGGACTGGAAGCGCGAGATCCACGCTGCGCATGAAACCACCCTGATCGAGACCTATAGCTACGAGCGGCAGGAGGGGCGTCTACTGACCAGCTTGGCAGAGAAGCTTGCACCCCATGTGATCATGAATCCCCGTCCCGCCGACACGATCTATGATCGCGTTATCGAGTTGAAGCAGGTCGATGCATTCTCGCAGTTACTCGGGACATTCCTGCGCAAGTTTAAGAGCGGTGGCTACAGCATCGCCGACTGCGACGCCAAGTCCGAGCGGATGAAGCTCGGCAATCGGGCCAAGGCGTTCCTTGCGGTGTTTGCGCCTGTCTTCCAAGAGTATCAAATGCGGCTCGGGGGGCGGATCGACTTCGAGGACATGATCCTGAGGGCTGCGCGCTACGTTGAAACTGGCCGATATGTCAGCCCGTTCCGCCACATCCTTGTCGACGAGTTCCAAGATATCTCGCAGAGCCGTGCCCGGCTGGTGAAGGCATTGAAAGCCCAGCATCCGGACGTACGCGTTTTTGCCGTGGGCGATGACTGGCAATCAATCTTCCGGTTCGCTGGGTCCGACATCCATCTGATGCGCAACTTCGGCGATGAGTTCGGCGGGAGCTTCGACGGGGAGGCCGGTGTGCACAGGACAGTCGATCTCGGGCGCACCTTCCGTTCAGTCGACCAGATCGCATTCGCGGCCAGAACCTTCGTCCTGAAGAACCCGGCGCAGATCCAGAAGCAGATTATCCCAGCCGGGTTGGCAACCGAACCGGCCATCAAGGTCGTGATGACGTCAAAGGGGGAGGAGGAGAAAACGCTCAGCGAAGTGCTCGCGGCGATGTCCGCCAAACTGGACGCCGCGCACAACGCAAGTGTGCTGCTGCTGGGGCGTTATAGATTTCTCGAACCGGACGGGCGGGATCTGCAGCGTCGGTTCCCCCGACTGCGCATCAGTTTCAAGACCATCCACGCATCGAAGGGCCTCGAAGCCGATCATGTGGTCCTCATGAACGCAGACAGCGGTCGGATGGGCTTCCCATCGGAAATTGTCGATGACCCCTTGCTTACCTTGGTCTCGCCCGAGGAAGAGGCATTCCAGAACGCGGAAGAGCGGCGGGTGATGTATGTGGCGATGACGCGGGCCCGTCACACCCTAACGATCCTCGCCTCAAACTCGAGACCATCGTCCTTTGTTGTCGAACTCAGGAAAGATCCCGCCTATGGCATTGCTGCTGCACCCGCTGCGCAACAGGATACTCACGAGTGCGGAGAATGCGGCGGGCGGGTGCTGGATGTGCGGGGCCAAGATGGTCGCGTCTGGTATCGCTGCGAGCATGTTGAGCATTGCGGAAACTCGCTGCCCGCCTGCCCGACCTGTTGTACGGCTCTCCCCCGCCGCGCAGACGGATCGGCCGAGGTCCGGTGTAGCTGCGGTGCCAGCTACCCACCATGTCCCGACTGCAAAGATGGATGGCTGGTTGAACGAACGGGGCCTTACGGTCGTTTCCTCGGCTGTGTTCGATATCCCACCTGTGCTGGAAAAGCTCAGATCTCGCCCGTTATAGGGCGTGCCCGGCGGGCGAGGTCAAAGCGTTAGGGTTCGCTCCCGTTCCGGGTATGCTAATGTGTGTGCCCCTTTCGCCGCGCAACAGACGATGAGGCGTATGGTCGAACTGCCCAATGGTCACGTACGGGTATACGTTAAGGTGCAATCGAAGATTGTTACAGCCGCAACGAAACTTCTACTTGACGGCGAGTCAATGTGACAGGGTAGGCTTCAAGCTTAAACCCTGAGGTGACAAAATGGCTCGAATTGGCTACGCCCGCGTCAGTACGATTGAACAAGATCTCGAAATTCAAGTTGTGAAACTCAAGTCTGAAGGATGCGAGATCATCCGCTCGGAAAAAATTTCAGGCGCCTCCCGCGAGGGCCGAACGGAACTACACACGATCATTGAATTCCTTCGTGAAGGCGATGAGTTGGTCATCACGCGATTGGACCGCCTCGGCCGCGATACGCGCGACGTCCTCAATATCGTCTATGAGTGCGAGCAGCGTGGGGCTTTTGTCACGATCCTTGACCCCCACGTATCAACCCGTGGCGAAATGGGGCATGTCATACTAACGGTGCTTGGCATGGTGGCTCAAATGGAGCGTCGCTTCATCAAGGAACGTCAGCGGGAAGGCATCGCACGAGCAAAAGCCGAGGGCGTGTACAAAGGTGGTAAGGTACGGCTGGACCATTCGCTGATACGACGACTTCACGCGCAGGGATTAACCCCGTCAGCCATCGCGCGGACAGCGAGGTGCTCCCGAATGCAGGTTTACCGCATTCTCAATTCGCCCGAGCCGCATGCGGGGGAATTTCGCGAGGCATAGAGAACGTCTGCAAATGCGCAGCGAGTGGTCGCAGTGCTGTCCGTGACTATACGTGGTCGGGTGGGCAGTCGAAGAGCCCCCGGATTAACGCTGCCGGGTCGCTACTTGGACGACCTCTTCTGCAACTCGACGCAAGACATGAACGTCACTCGCTTGAGGCGGACTCTCGTTCCCCGCATGAAGAATAGAGTTTCGAATCTTCAAAAGGCGACCCAAGGATTGCGCCTCATCGCGGCCAATGTGCCCCGCCATAGCCGCGTCACGAATGAGCGTCCATGGGGTGCTAGGGTTCTTTTCAGACTTGCGAGTCTCAGGAAGCAGACGAAGAGACGCCTCCAGAGCTGCCCATGCAAACAGGAAGGAAGCTTCTAAGTGCGCAGCATCCGGCCCAGCGATGACTTCAGACTTTTCAAGTAACTGAGATACCTTTTCCGCACTGGAACGACTGTTCACGTTCGAGGGTTCACGAGGATTCGTAAATACAACAACAAACTTCCAGCCCGGCTGCGAGTTGATTAACTCCGCAACTTCAGACAAGTTGGCTAGATCGCGCATCGTCTCCCGCGATTTCACTGCGATAACAAGATTCTCCTCAGCCGATCGAGCGATGATGTCGGGAATATAGTGTAACCGACGGAGAAACTCCGGAGATTCGGCCGGAGAGCTTGGAATACTCACCTGGAAGCCCTTGTTACGGTAGTCAATCGCGAGTTCGCTGGCCCGTTGCGCTTCACGACTTGAGGATTCTGGCTTCATGAATCGAGAACTCCGTTATGCGTATTGCTCTCTATGCGCACGTGCAAAAATCCCACTCCTGCAGCAAACCCTTGGAGAAGCACCCCGGAAGCCCCTTTGATTTGGTACGAGCCATCAAGCGGTCGTTTTCGCGATTTCGTTTCCGCGACTTGTGCGTCATCTACGAACACCAAGCCGTTCAACGCGTCTTGAATCGGCTTGATGATATTGTCGACATCCGGAGAGTCACCCTCGTAGTAGTAAGTTATCGTAATCTGGACTGGATCCGGTACCGGACCAATCCCGGCAGGGATTCGCGCTTGCGCCGCAAGGCCCACTTCTTGTTTCCACTGCTGCAACCTTGCCCTGTTCCGCGTCTGATTTGAAACAGGTGGGCCTTGGATGGTGAACTCGAAGGGCAGCATTCAAAAAGTCATCCGACAATACGAAAACAGAACTTGAATAGACTGCGTGAGAACCAGTTACACACCTGCGCCCTAATACCCCGAGTCCCAAGATTCCTTATAGGTAGCGTCCGGCTCACTGACAAGGCAAGTCGCTCCACTGGGAGATGGAACTCGACGTGGGCAGCGGTGATTCCGATACGGTCAGCACTAAGTCAGCGGCACGCCCGATTGCACGCCGCCCTGAAATAAACACGCCATGGCACGAATCAACGAAGGAACGGTCGAACATAGAGACGGTGGAGCCTCAGCAGTCCCTTCAAATGAAGCTTTGCCTGAAGTGCAATTGAACCTCTGGTCACAGCGACAGGGACGCCACTGCTCGTCAGCATCGGCACAACGAATCTCGGCATAATGACTACCGCCCACTTGCCCCCAGCGTGAAGACGATAGGCACTTCGAAGTAGGCCGGACACCTCCTCGATGTAAGCTTTATCAAAATCCGGAAAGGTTTCGAGATTTATTCTGATTGGCAATAGTCTATTCAATGTCGCCGATAGGCTTGGTCGGGTAAGTCCCTCATACAACCAATGGAGTTCCAGTGGATTTGCCCTGTAACCTTCGGCGCTACGAGTTGTATTGCGATATGTTTGATCGTCAAGTTCGTCACAGAAGCCTATCGGATCACGTTCGCGGCCAGGATTTGTAGGAATGCCATTTCCGACAATATGGACCTCGTCGAAACCGACCACCAGCCCGGGGTCGACGTCAACTAGGAGCTGCGTCGTAGGATCATTCCCTGTCTGAGATAAATGAGGGAACAATGCTCGTACAAAATGCTCGGGCATAGGTTTGTACCAATAACCCTCCAGTTCATTGCGAAACCGGCTCCACCGGTGTCGATCCAATAAGCGCTTTAGCCGTACAACGGCTCTAGTTGCGGCCTCGTGCCTTATCCGAGATGTTACTACGCTCGACGAGCGCCAATATAAGTGTAATGAATACCAGAGTCTTGTAAGTCTAGATATAAACTGCCTAAGGCCCGCCATTATTCTCTTCATTCCTACGAATCTTGGTCCTTCACATCCACGCAGACTGGTCTCGAATCCTGTTGAATTCTACAACCGCTGCTGGTTAAGAATACCTACGTAGAAAACGTAAAGGAAATCAGTCCGTGGATACCGAAGCAGACACGTGTCGTAAGCAGGTTGTACCTCGACTGATTGAGGCGGGTTGGGACAAGCCCCCGTGCGCCATAAACGAGCAGAGGTCTTTCACCGACGGACGCATTGTATTTGTCGGTGGCAGAGCACGCCGCGGCCGGCAAAAGCGTGCTGACTTCATTTTGCGGTACCGGCCAGATTTCCCGCTTGCCGTCGTAGAAGCAAAATCCAAATACAGGCATGCTGCAGACGGTCTTCAGCAGGCCAAAGAGTATGCAGAAATTCTGGGCTTGAAATTCGCATACGCGACTAACGGGCGGGAGATAGTGGAGGTAGATTATACGACCGGCGTGGAGCGCGATTTGACCTCGTTCCCTTCGCCCGAGGAGCTGTGGCAGCGCCTGTCCCAAGCGGAGCAGCTAGACGAAGCTGCTAAACAGCATCTTCTTTCCCCAATCTTCCCTGATAAGGACAAGCCATTACGCTATTATCAGGAAATCGCAGTCAACAGAACGGTGCAGGGCATACTGCAGAAGCGTAAGCGCGTCTTACTCACGCTTTGCACCGGTGCCGGCAAGACGGCGGTTGCGTTTCAAATCTGTTGGAAGCTTTGGAACGGCGGCTGGAATCCGAAAGGCAAGAACAGAAAACCCAAAATTCTCTTCTTGGCCGACCGCAATGTTCTAGTTGACGATCCCAAGGACAAGGACTTCAGCGCGTTCGGCGACGCTCGTTTTAAGATCACCGGGGGGGAAATCAGCAAAGGGCGCGACATCTATTTTGCGATCTATCAGGCCATCGCAGGCGACGACTCCCGCGATGGTCTGTTCCGGGAATATGCAAGAGATTTCTTCGATTTGATCATTGTCGACGAGTGCCATAGGGGGAGCGCACGTGACGACAGCAATTGGCGCGCCATCCTGGAGTGGTTCGAACCCGCCTACCAAATCGGCATGACTGCGACGCCGCGGCGCGAAGACAACGCCGATACGTACGATTACTTCGGCGATCCCATTTACGAATACAGCCTTGCTCAAGGGATAGCAGACGGCTTTTTGGCACCCTACCGGGTGCATAGGATTATTTCAGATTTCGACGCTGCCGGATGGCGTCCATCGCAGGGAGAACTTGACCGCTACGGGCGCGAAATTCCGGATACGCAATATGGCACGCGAGACTTCGAACGCATCGTCGCCCTTCGTGCACGAACCGAAGCGTTTGCCGCGCATCTAACGAATTTTCTGAAGCAAACTGACCGCTTCGCCAAAACCATTGTCTTCTGCGTTAATCAAGAACACGCACTTGAAATGCGCAATGCACTTGCGCGTCTGAACGCAGATCTCGTCAAGCAGTATCCGGATTATGCGTGCCGCGTTACAGCAGACGAGGGCGATATTGGATCTGCCCATCGGGCCAAGTTTCAGGACATTGAAACGGCATCGCCCGTCATCCTCACGACATCTCATTTGCTGACCACGGGCGTCGATGCGCCGACTTGCAAGAATGTCGTATTGGCGCGGGTGGTCGGATCAATGCCGGAATTCAAGCAGATCATCGGACGGGGAACTCGCCTTCGTCCCGACTACGGCAAGCTGGCCTTCAACATCATCGATTATACCGGGACTGCGACGGAGAAATTTGCTGACCACGGGTTCGATGGCGACCCAGTTAGGGAGCGCGAACAAGTCATCGACGACGTTGGGGATGTCGTCGATGAAACCGACGTCACGGAAGAGACCGGAAGCCCCTGCGAAACAGACACGGCCGAAATCGACCAATTCGAGGGCGGCTTGCCGGATGACACTGAGCCGGGCCTTCCCCGCAAATTCTACTATGATGGCGGTAGCGTCGAGATTATCCGTCAGCTTGTCTACGAACTTGATTCCGAGGGCAAGCAGCTCACTTGTCGTCAATTGACCGATTACACCGGTGAAAAGGTCCGAACGCTGTACCCGAATGCATCCGAACTCCGCAAAGACTGGCTGGACCCCGAACGACGCGCCGATATTATCGAGCAACTTGAGGAAAGGGGGATCGACACGGCGATATTGGGAGAGACGGTGAGCAAACCCGATGCTGACCCTTTCGATCTGCTTTGTCATTTAGCTTACAACGCTCCGCTTCGTACACGCCGGGAACGGGCCGAACGTTTGAAGCGGGAAGAGGCTGAATTCTTCGAAACGCACGGAGAAGGTGCGCGGCAAGTGCTTGATGCCCTCGTTGAAAAATATGCCGAGCACGGCACAGCACAGTTCAAGCTTCCAGACGTGCTCGAAATTCCACCGTTCAATAACTGGGGAAACGTTGTAGAAATCGCGGCGCGATTCGGTGGCGGCAAAGCCATGCGCGAAGCTGTCAGCGAACTCCAGCGGCGTCTCTACAGCGCATAACTAAAGAGAGTCAGTTTTGTCCCGTCAACTCAAGAAAAAACAGCAGCAAACGACCGCACAGCGCCTTGACAGTATCATCAAATCGGCGCGCAAGATCATGCGCAAAGACAAGGGGCTGAGTGGTGACCTCGACCGCCTTCCGATGCTGACATGGATTATGTTCCTGAAGTTCTTAGACGACATGGAGCATATCGAGGAGGAACGCGCGGAAATCGCGGGAAAAGCTTATCGCGGAGCTATTGAGGCGCCCTACCGTTGGCGCGATTGGGCTGCCGATGAGGGCGGCATAACCGGCCCCGATTTAATCGATTTCCTGACATTGGATGTGGCCGGGCGCCCAGACGGAACAAGAGGACCGGGCCTGTTTGCCTACCTTCGTAGCCTCCGCGGCAATAATGGTACGCGCGGGCGCAAGGACGTGATCGCGACAGTTTTCCGGGGCCTCGCCAATCGTATGGAAAGCGGTTACCTGCTTCGCGACGTTATCGACCTCATTGACGGCATTCACTTCGATTCTTCGGAGGAGATGCACACGCTTGGCCGTCTTTACGAAACGCTGCTGCGAGAAATGCGGGACGCCGCCGGCGATTCCGGGGAGTTCTACACCCCGCGCCCGATTGTGCGCTTTATGGTTCAGGTGGTGGATCCTAAACTTGGCGAGGCGGTGCTCGACCCAGCATGTGGCACCGGAGGTTTTCTGACCGAAGCCTTCGTCCATATGGCGGAACAGGCCGATACAGTTGAGAAGCGCGACGTTCTTCAGTCGACTAGTATCTTTGGTGGCGAAGCCAAGCCGCTTCCCTTCCTGCTCGCGCAAATGAATCTGTTGTTGCATGGTCTCGAAGCGCCGAAGATCGCGCCTGACAATTCATTAAAAGTTCGGCTATCCGAAATTGGCGAAGCCGACCGAGTCGACGTAATCCTGACGAACCCACCGTTCGGAGGCGAGGAAGAAGCCGGTATTCTCAACAATTTCCCTGAGGACCGACGTACGGCAGAGACGGCCTTGTTGTTCCTGCAACTCATCATGCGGCGATTGAAGCGCGGCGGCAAAGGCCGCGCCGCCGTCGTTGTCCCGCATGGCGTCTTGTTTGGCGATGGCATCGCCGCGCGGATCAAGGCAGACCTGCTGACGGAGTTTAATCTGCACACAGTCGTACGCCTGCCCGAAGGCGTCTTCGCGCCCTACACAGACATTCCTACGAACATCATTTTCTTCGACACGACTAAAACGACGGGCGACATTTGGTTCTATGAACAGCCCAAGCCGAACGGGCGCAAGAAGTATTCCAAGACTGCGCCTTTGAACTTCGACGAACTAAAGCCCTGTCGTGATTGGTGGAGCGCGCGCGAAGAGAACGAACAGGCATGGAAGGTCCACGGCCCCGATCTCATCGAGACCGATAAAGCCGGGCGCGTCGTCGGGTGCAATCTTGATCTTAAAAACCCCAATGGTAGCGGAGTGATCGACCATCGCACTCCGCTGGAAATCGTCGACAGTATTGAGACCAAGGAACAGCGCATTCTCGCTATAATGGGCGAAATCAAGCGCACATTGTCGGAGATGGCATAGTGGCTTGGGGGCGTGTGAGGGTCGGTGATTTCGTAACTCCCCTGAACCGTTGGGAAACGGTGTTGCCGACGAAGAAATACGATTTGCTGGGTATGCGATCGAACATCGGCGGACCCTTCCTCAGAGAGAGCAAATTTGGTTCCGAGATATCCGCAAATAGTCTGAATAAAGTGCAAAAAGGCGATTTCATCTATAGCCGTCTTTTTGCTTGGCAAGGTTCATTTGGGGAAATTCCCGATAACCTGTCAGGCTGCTTTGTCTCGAATGAATTCCCGATATTTTGCGTTGATCGATCAAGAGTCGATCCAAAGTTTCTGACTTACTGGTTTGGACTGCCATCAACCCAAAGCAGGGTTGAACGCGATTGCTATGGATCGACCCCGGGCACCCGCAATAGGTTCAAGGAAGAATTCTTCTATGAACTGCAAGCTCCCCTCCCATCGCTTGATGAACAAGCCAAGATCGTCCAGAGACTCGACAGCACGCGCGCGAAGCTAAACGAGGTTCGTGCACTAAAGATCCAGCAGGAAAAAGAGCTGTCATCACTTGTTTTTGCTCTTTTGAATGGTCCAAAAAGTTCGCCTTATCGCCGCATTGCTTTCGGAGAAGTTGCTACACATAGATCACCTGACACAGTAGTGCGCCCTGACGTTGAGTACTGCTTTGCGGGTGTTTATAGCTTCGGCAAAGGAGTGTTTGTCGGCGACAAGAAGGTGGGATCGGAATTTAGTTATGACCGATTGACGCAAATTCGGTCGGGAGATTTTCTCTATCCGAAACTCATGGCTTGGGAAGGCGCGTTGGGTGTGGTGCCTACCAGCTGCGATGGCTTGTTTGTTTCGCCAGAGTTTCCGGTGTTCTCCTTGAATGAGGAAAGGATTTTACCGCAGGTCGTGGACGCTTACTTTAGGCACCCTGCTACATGGCCAAATCTTGACGCCTCAAGTAAGGGCACAAACCTCCGTAGAAGGCGATTGCATCCAAGCGCAATACTTCAACACCAAATCCCACTACCGCCGTACGAAGTTCAAAACGCAGTTGCCAAGCTTCTGACTGAACACGGTCTCTCACCGAAACCGCACTATGATTCAGATCTAGAAGTGCTCTTTCCAGCCATGCTGCACCAGATTTTTGAGCGGCAAGGGGTCGAACCCAAGACGGTGCACACGGTTTCGAAGCCAAGCGTCGTCGATTTTCCTCAACTGCAAACGACAGCAATCGACGCGCCCTTCAAGGAGGCGGTCCTCGTCAGTGCAATTGTCAAGGCTTTCTATCAAGACGGCGGTCAACCAATAGGCAATTTTCGTCTTCAAAAGGCCGTCTATTTCGCCCGCCGACACATGGGCGAAAGCGCGCTGGACAAGGACTATCTGCGCAAAGCGGCAGGCCCCTACAATCCGTCCATGCGGTATTCTGGCGGCATTAAGATCGCCACCGACAAGGAATGGATCAAGCGTGCGACCGGGAGATTTGGTGAAGGCCACGCGCTGAGCAGCGTCGCCGCGGAGATGGATGAATGGATTGAAAGATATCAGTTCGCCGCCGCCGCCGCATGGGTCCGCGATCGGTTCAAGTTCAAGTCCAACGACATCTGGGAAACGTTGGCAACTATCGATTACGCCATGTTGGCGCTCGATCATCGAGGCACGCGCCCAAGCCCGGCGTCCATACTCACATACATTGAAGGCGATGACGAATGGCGTCCGAAAATTGGAAAGCTTCGCCTCACCGAAGCGTCCATCCAAAACGCCATGGTCGAACTTCAAAACTTGTTTCCGGTAGAGGATAGCGGCACCCTCAAATAGAACGTGGCTCACCCGATGTGCGTTGGAAAATCACCAAAGGAGGTAAAGCGGTGACCAAGGTCTTCTTCACCTATGTTTGGGGGCCACCCGGAAATCCCGCATGGCCTCTGACGTTTGCTACAAAGGCCGCACGCTCGCACGCAAAAAAAGTACTTTCTGAAGGAGACTTCGTCTTTACGATAGGCACACGCGGAGATCCAACAGCGTCCGAACATAGGGGCAAAGTGGTCGGCGTGTTCCAGGTCTCCGACCTCGAAGTTAACACGCAGGACTACGACCTACCGCGCAATCATGCTCGTCCTGAGTTTGACGGCGTGACGCGATTTCCTTATGCGCTGCATCCACTCGCGGTTTGGCAGATTACATCGCCCGGCACCCTGTTTTCTTCGTTGGTCGGCCCCCTCACGCCCAACCATCACCTGCAGGCACAGTCGAAAATCGTAGAATTGGACGCGACCACTGCCGCTCCTCTATTAACCCTTGAGCGCCAACAAGTGCCTCCAACTCTCCCCCGCACAGAGTTTGGGCGAGGCTTGGTGGCACTGAAGAACAGCAAGCTCGCGCCAAAGCATCAAGGCGAATTCAGCGGAACCTTTGCTGATCATGACATATGGTTCGTTTACGCTTTGGTCCTCCAGGACGGGCGGAAAAAGGTCCTCGCGACCAAGGTGGGATATTCGTTTGAACCCGAGCAACGTGCTGCCGCCCACAATGCGCCAATGGCGTCGGAGGTCACCGGCCTCAGGTGGCAAGTGTTTCTGAAACAGGCGACGTCGTCGGAAGACGCAGCACGTCAGATCGAGCAGGCGGTCTTAGCTAGGTATGCAAAGCACCGGTTAGCCAGCAATGGGGAAATCATCGTGGGTGTTGATCCTCTTATGGTCGCCAGTACGATTGCAGACATTATGCGCAGCAACTAAAGGTGACTGGCAGCGGACTTGCCGCGGAAGAGGGCTGCGATTTCCGCGGCTAAAGGTGGTTTGCCAATGGTACCCGACTATCAGACTCTCATGTTGCCAGTACTGCAGCTTGCTGCTGAGGGCGAGAAGCGGGTGGCCGACGTGGCAGATCGGATCGCTGATGAGTTCGGTTTGACAACGGAAGAGCGAGAGAAATTGCTGCCAAGCGGTAGGCAGCGAATTTTGCAAAACCGCATACACTGGGCAAAATTCTACATGTCCAGGGCTGGTCTTATCGCTTCGCCGGCACGAGGCCGTTTCGTCGCGACCGATGCGGGCCGGGCGCTCCTGGCCAGCAATCCACCTCGTATTGACATTCCCCTCCTGATGCGGGAACCGGCTTTCCGAGAATTCTATCGCAATGAGGGGCAGGAAGCTTCGAGGGAGCCAAGCGTTCCGGCGACCGAGCCGGCTGGAAGTACGACCACTCCCGAAGAGCGCATCGACGCAGCTTATCAATCGCTAAACGCGGCTCTTCGGACCGACTTGCTGGAACGAATCGTTCAAAACAGCCCCGCATTCTTCGAGCGACTAATAGTCGATCTACTGGTCGCCATGGGGTACGGTGGCTCGCACAAGAATGCGGCGGCACAATTGGGAAGATCAGGAGACGGCGGCGTCGACGGCGTGATCAACGAGGATCGCCTCGGCCTCGACCGCATCTATGTTCAGGCAAAACGGTACGCGCCCGGTAATCAGGTCGGCCGTCCAGAAGTGAACGCGTTCGTTGGTAGCCTCGTGGGTCTCGGCGCCTCAAAAGGCGTGTTTGTTACCACCTCAACCTTTAGCCAGCAGGCAAAGGATTTCGTGAAACCTCTCACGCAGCGGATCATCCTCCTCGACGGTACTACATTGGGCGAACTGATGATCGAGCACAACGTCGGTGTCCGAAGCCACCGGACAGTCGAATTCAAACGATTGGATGAGGACTTCTTCAGTGAGGAGTAGAGCACTATGTCTGGTGAACCCGATCGGTTTACAGCAACGCCGATAAAAGTTGTCCGACCACGTGCGAATGATGCCGGTAAGATCCGGCGACAAATGTGGGGCGAATCGTGGGGCGTAGCTGCTCGTCAAACAAAAAATGAAGCAATTACAAGCGGTTGCGAAAGCAACTGGCGGAGAGGGGGGGATTCGAACCCCCGATGGGCTTGCACCCATGCCGCATTTCGAGTGCGGTGCATTCAACCACTCTGCCACCTCTCCGCAGGTCTGGTTGGCGCTTTGTCGGCGCGGTCGGGTTCATAGCGGCAGATTCGGGTGCTGGCAAGGGGCGATGAAAAGAATATCTTGCTGGCCGACGTCTTTCGCCTTGACAGTTAGGAGCGATTCCCGTAATCCGCGCAATGAAGTGGTGTGGCCTGTCCGCACCGCGTAGGGTAAGAGTTTGTGCCCGCCCACTGGTGGAGGTCAAGGGTTTTCCGAGACGCTCCGCTCAATGCAACGACTGACAAAAAGACGGCCTTGCCTTTTGAGGTAAAGAGCCGGACCGAACATGAAAGGATAAAGAATGTTCGCAGTCATCAAGACCGGCGGTAAGCAGTACCGCGTGGCAGCCAACGACGTCATCACCATCGAAAAGCTGGAAGGCGTTGCAGGCGACAAGATTGAATTCACCGAGATCCTGATGGTCGGCGCCGGCGCCGATGCCACCATCGGTGCTCCGTTTGTCGAAGGTGCCGTTGTCAGCGCCGAAGTTGTGGAACAGGGCCGCGCCAGGAAGGTCATAGCCTTCAAGAAGCGCCGCCGCCAGAACTCCAAGCGTTCGCGCGGCCATCGCCAGCATCAGACGACCGTCCGCATCCTGGACATCGCTGCTGCCGGCAAAGCGAAGAAGGCTTCGAAGAAGACCGAAGCCGCCGCTGAAGCTGCAAACTGAGTTCCGGGATCGAAGGTTTAAAGGAGAACACCAATGGCACACAAAAAAGCTGGCGGTTCGTCGCGCAACGGTCGCGATTCTGAGTCCAAGCGCCTTGGCGTGAAGAAGTTCGGCGGCGAAGCCGTCATCGCGGGCAACATCATCGTGCGTCAGCGCGGCACGAAGTGGCATGCAGGCGCCAATGTCGGCCTCGGCAAGGACCATACGATTTTTGCGCTTACGGCAGGCAACGTGGACTTCCGTACGAAGGCCAATGGCCGCGTGTACGTGTCTGTAATGCCGAAAGCGGAAGCAGCGGAATAAGCCGGTAGCGCTCTAAAACAGCCGGCGTCTCATCGACCCGGCTGACGCACCTGCAAGGTTCAAAGCCAGACTTCAAAGGGGAGATGGGGCGATACCCAACTCCCCTTTTCGCATGTCTGGAGGAAGAACCATGCAAACCGAGCTCTTGAGGGAAGACCAATCCCGGTCTCCCGAACAAAGGCCGAGGCCTCAGCGGTCAAGGACCGATTGCCCGATATTGTTATCGCCCCGGCTCGTTTTGCGCGCGCCCCATGAAGACGATATCGACGCCCTTGCCCATCTTGCCAACAACGCCAATATCGCCACCATGGTCTCGCGCATGCCGCACCCCTACACCGCGGCGGATGCGGCCGATTTCGTGCGACGCGCAAAAGCCGGCACGATTGGCAAGTGCGTCTACGCGATCACCAAGGCGGACAATGGCGCATTCTTGGGTTGCTGCGGCATCGAGCCGCATCCTGACGGCAAGACGGCCGAGCTCGGCTACTGGCTCGGCGAGCCCTACTGGAACCAGGGTTACGCCACCGAAGCCGCGCAAGCGCTGACAGACATGGCCTTCCGCACCCGCGACATCGACCAGATCGACGCGCGCTGCCGGGTCATGAACATTGCCTCGCGGCGCGTCATCCAGAAGTGCGGCTTCCAGTTCCAGGGCTCCGGCATGGTCGACAGCCTGGCGCTCGGCGGCATGATGTCCGTCGAATGGTACCGGCTCGACCGCAAGACCTGGGTTTCGCTGAGAAGCTGGGGAGGCATGCGATGAACGCGCTCGTTCCCGAACGGTCGCGGGTCATCGTCCGCCCCGATCCCGGCCCCTCGCCGGTCATCGAAACCAAGCGGCTCAGGCTCCGCCCGCACCGCCTTGCCGATGCGGAGGCGATCGCCCAGTCGCTCGGCGACTTCCAGGTCGCGCGCATGCTGGCGCGCGTCCCGGCGCCCTATGACCAACAGGATGCGTTCGACTGGCTAAACCGCCAGGCAGCCAACGTTCTGCCCGACTGGACGCTCGCGGTCACCACCGGCGATGACGTCCATATCGGCTGCGTCGGCATCGAGTTGAGAAACGGTCAGTGGCATGTCGGCTACTGGCTGAACCGGTTCTACTGGGGCAAGGGCCTGGCGAGCGAGGCAGTTCATGCCGCAGTCGAGCGCTTCTTCCGGCGCATGCCGGACACAGTGCTTCATTCGGGCGTCTTTGCCGACAATCCGGGCTCGCTGAGAATCCAGGAGAAGCTCGGCTTCAAGGTCACCGGCTGCAGCCAGATCTACGCGCTCGCCCGCAACGCCATGGTCGCGCATATCGAGACGCGGCTCACGTCGGCCGAGTTGCGTCGGCCGAACTGATGAAAAGACCCGCGAAGCATGCGCTTCGCGGGTCTTAAAACTATTGGAGCTCGATTCCGACCGGCAGGTGATCGGAGCCCGTCGCATCATAATCGGTCCAGGCGTCCTTCAGGCGAGGGATGAGGCCGGCACTGAGGAAGCAATAGTCGAGATGCATGCGCCGCTGACGATCGTCCGGATGAATCCAGCTATAGCTTTCCGGCGTCAGTCGGCCGAGTTGGGCAAGTGCGTCGACCGGATTACCGATGCGCAGCGAGCGGCCGTAGAAGGCGTCGCGCGTCCCGACCATCGCATTGTATTCGGGCGATTCCGGCACCATGTTGAAATCGCCCATCACGACGAAATCCTCCGGATGCGGCGGCTCGGCGAAGCCGAAATCGGAGGCGCCCGAAATCGCGCCGCCTTCGAGCGGATAGTTGACGAGCCTTTGTTTCAGAAACTCGATCTGGCTGATGCGTTCGCCCGGAAGCACATGGTCGAGGTGGACGGAATAGACGCGCAACGGACCGGTCGGCGTCGCAATCAACGCTTCCGTCGCGCCGCGCTGCAGGTTCATCGGGCGGACGGTCCGCGTCCGTGGCAAGACGATCGGCCGCGTCGAAAGGATCGGCCAGCGCGACAGGATCATGTTGCCGAACTGAAAACGGCGGTTGACCGCGCGGCCGTTCTCGATTGCCGAGCCGATATCGATCTCGCAGGGCGCATGATAGACAGAAAAATAACCGGGCAGCAGATCTTCGAAAATCGAAACGAGGTCGGCATTGCCGTTTCGATGGAAGTTGCGCGTCACTTCCTGCAGGGCGATGATGTCGGCTTCGCGCAGCGAAGCGGCGATGCGCTCGGGGTCGAAACGGCCGTCGAGACCGATGCCGTATTGAATATTGTAGCTTGTGAACCGCACGATAGTCTTTGACCTCCAGGGTAACCGCCTATATCGATGGCGGCAAAACTAATGCATGTCGCGCAAAAGTGTGCAGCGGTTTTGCGATAACGACATGCGTGAAACCAATCGGCTAAAGCCTGGCGCGTGTTCACGCGACAGGCTTTAGCCGATACAGAAAACAGATGGCAGCCAGATGAAATTTCTCGACGAAGCAAAGGTCTATATCCGGTCCGGGGACGGCGGCGCAGGCGCGGTCTCCTTCCGTCGCGAGAAATTCATCGAGTTCGGCGGCCCGGATGGTGGCGACGGCGGCCGCGGCGGCGACGTCTGGGTCGAGGCCGTCAACGGTCTCAACACGCTGATCGACTTCCGCTACCAGCAGCACTTCAAGGCGAAGACCGGCACGCACGGCATGGGCCGCAACCGCACCGGCGCCGGCGGCGCCGACGTGACGCTGAAGGTGCCGGTCGGCACGCAGATCTTCGAGGAAGATAACGAGACGCTGATTGTCGACATGGTGGCCGAAGGCCAGCGTTATCGGCTCGCCGCCGGCGGCAATGGCGGCTTCGGCAACGCCCATTTCAAATCCTCCACCAACCAGGCGCCGAACTGGGCCAATCCGGGCCTCGAAGGCGAGGAAAAGACGATCTGGCTCCGGCTGAAGCTGATCGCGGATGCCGGCCTCGTCGGCCTGCCGAATGCCGGCAAGTCGACCTTTCTTGCCGCCTGCACCCGGGCCCGGCCGAAGATCGCCAACTATCCCTTCACGACGCTGCACCCGAACCTCGGCGTCGCGACCATCGATGGACAGGAGTTCATCCTCGCCGACATTCCGGGCCTGATCGAGGGCGCTCACGAGGGCGTCGGCATCGGCGACCGTTTCCTCGGCCACGTCGAGCGTACACGCGTGCTCTTGCATCTCGTCTCGGCGCAGGAGGAAGACGTCGCCAAGGCATACAAGACCGTGAAGCACGAGCTCGAGGCCTATGGCGGCGGGCTGGAGGACAAGCCCGAGATCGTCGCGCTGTCGCAGATCGACGTGCTTGACGAGGAAGAGCTGAAGATCAAGGCCAAGGCGCTCGCCAAGGCCTGCGGCTCGCCACCGCTCACGATTTCGGCGGTCACCAACAAGGGCATGACCGAGGCGCTGCGGGCGCTTCGCAGCATCATTTCCGCCGCCAAGGCCGGCGAGGAGAGCGCATAGGATGACCAGGACCCGCAAGCCGCTGCAAAAGTATCGCCGGGTCGTCATCAAGATCGGGTCGGCGCTGTTGGTCGATCGCAAATCCGGGCTGAAGAAGGCCTGGCTCGACGCCATGTGCGCCGACATCGCCGGATTGAAGGCAACGGGCGTGGAGGTGCTCGTCGTCTCTTCGGGCGCGATTGCGCTTGGACGGACGGTGCTGGACCTTCCGGCCGGAGCGCTGAAGCTCGAGGAAAGCCAGGCGGCAGCGGCCGTCGGCCAGATCGCCCTGGCGCGCGCCTGGTCGGAAAGCCTCTCGACCGATCAGATCATTGCAGGCCAAGTCCTCTTGACCCTCGGCGATACGGAAGAGCGCCGCCGTTATCTCAACGCCCGGGCAACGATCAGCCAGTTGCTGAAGCTTGGCGCCGTGCCGATCATCAACGAGAACGATACGGTCGCCACCACCGAGATCCGCTACGGCGACAACGATCGGCTGGCCGCGCGGGTGGCGACGATGGTCGGCGCCGACCTGCTTGTGCTGCTCTCCGATATCGACGGCCTGTACACCGCCCCGCCGCATCTCGACCCCGACGCGCGCTTCCTCGATACGATCGCCGAAATCACGCCGGAGATCGAGGCGATGGCCGGCGGTGCCGCCTCCGAGCTTTCGCGCGGCGGCATGCGCACCAAGATCGATGCCGGCAAGATCGCGACCACTGCGGGCTGCGCGATGATCATCGCCTCGGGCAAGCCGGAGCACCCGCTTGCCGCGATCGAGTCCGGCGCGCGCTCCTCCTGGTTCGCGCCGGCCGGCTCGCCGGTGACCGCGCGCAAGACCTGGATCGCCGGGCAGCTTCTGCCGGCCGGCACGCTCACAATCGACGCCGGCGCCGAAACGGCGCTCCGCTCCGGCAAGAGCCTGCTGCCGGCCGGTGTCCGGCAGGTGACGGGCAGCTTCAGCCGTGGTGACACGATCGCGATCCTCGGCTCGTCGGGCCGCGAAATCGCCCGCGGCCTTGCCGGCTACGACGCCGACGAGGCGCGCCAGATCGCCGGCAAGAAATCGGCCGAGATCGCCGCGATCCTTGGCTATGCCGGCCGCGCCGCAATGGTGCACCGCGACGATCTGGTGATGACAGGCCCTGCCGGCGCGCGCCTGGATGACGGAAGCGACGAAAGGAAAGGCGAGGTTCATGCCTGACGCGGTCAATAACGGCGAGGACGTCAACAGCGTCATGCTGGAAATTGGCCGTCGCGCCAAGGCGGCAAGCCGGCCGCTCGCTGTTGCAAGCGCCGAGCGCAAGCACGCGGCCCTGATTGCCATGGCAGATGCGATTGTCGCCAGGACCGAGGAAATCCTTGGCGCCAATGCGGTCGACCTCGAAAACGCCGAGAAAACCGGTGTTGCAAAGGCCTTCATCGATCGTCTCACGCTCAACCGGGACCGCATCCGCGACATCGCCGACGGCATCCGCGCCATCGCGGCCTTCAGGGACCCGATCGGCGACGTGATTGCCGAATGGGACCGCCCGAACGGGCTTCACATCGAGCGCGTCCGCACGCCGCTCGGCGTGATCGGCGTGATCTACGAAAGCCGGCCCAACGTCACGGCCGATGCCGGCGCCCTATGCCTCAAGGCCGGCAATGCGGTAATCCTGCGCGGCGGCTCCGACAGCTTTCATTCGTCGCGGGCGATCCATGCCTGCCTGGTCGAGGGGCTGAGGGCCGCCCGCCTTCCGGAGCATGCGATCCAGATGGTGCCGGTGGCCGACCGCGCCGCCGTCGGCGCCATGCTGTCCGGCCTCAACGGCGCGATCGACGTGATCGTGCCGCGCGGAGGGAAAAGCCTTGTCGCCCGCGTCCAGAACGAAGCGCGCGTACCGGTCTTCGCGCATCTCGAAGGTCTCTGCCACATCTATGTCGATGCCTCCGCCGATCTCGACATGGCGAGGAAGATCGTCGTTAACGCCAAGATGCGCCGCACCGGTATTTGCGGAGCCGCCGAAACGCTGCTCATCGACCGCACTGCGGCGGACCGGCTGGCAAAGCCGCTGCTTCAGGCGCTCGTTGACGCGGGCTGCGAGGTCAGGGTTGCGAACGAGCTGGAAGCGCTGCTGCCGGGTCTGAAGCCCGCGACCGATGAGGATTGGGCGACCGAATATCTCGACGCGATCATTTCGGCGAAGCTGGTCGACGGCATTTCCGGCGCCATCGACCACATCAACACCTGGTCGTCGGCTCATACCGAAGCGGTCATCGCGGAAGATCCGGCCGTCGTGGAACGTTTCTTCTCGGAGATCGACTCCGCCATCCTCCTGCACAACGCCTCGACGCAGTTTGCCGACGGCGGCGAGTTCGGCATGGGCGGCGAGATCGGCATCGCTACCGGCAAGATGCATGCACGCGGGCCTGTCGGCGTCGAGCAGCTGACCTCGTTCAAGTACCGCGTGCGCGGCACGGGACAGGTGCGGTCCTGACGTGATCCCGCCTCGAGTGAACGCGCGCTATCTGCGCATGCCGCATGTCGAAAGCGGGATGACCGTCGGCCTCTTCGGCGGATCGTTCAACCCGCCCCATGGCGGCCATCTCCTTGTTGCCGAAACGGCGTTGCGCAGGCTCGGCCTCGACCAGCTCTGGTGGATGGTGACGCCTGGCAACCCGCTGAAGAATCACGACGATCTCGCGCCGCTGGCGGACCGCATCGCGCTCAGCGAGAAGGTCGCCTCCAATCCCCGCATCAAGGTCACGGCCTTTGAGAAGGCGCTCGGCCAGAGCTACACGGCGCGTACGCTCGAAATCGTGCGCGCCCGCAACCACGACGTCCGCTTCGTCTGGGTCATGGGGGCGGACAACCTCAAGAATTTCCACCGCTGGCAGAACTGGCGCAAAATAGTCTCGACCTTCCCGATCGCGGTCATCGACAGGCCCGGCTCGACGCTTGCCTATCTTTCCTCGCGCATGGCGCGGACCTTCGACTATGCCCGTATCGACGAGGACGATGCTCTGGCGCTCGCCTTCCACCGCGCGCCCGCCTGGACATTCATTCACGGACCACGCTCGCCGCTCAGTTCCACGGCGCTTCGCTCTACAACGCCGCGTGTCTCGCCAGCCGTGCAGAAATCACTGTAGCTCTTCGGGTTGCTGTTGTTCTGATGCTTAAACCGGCTTCAGTTTAAGGGAACAAACCGTAGTGAAATCTGCGTGAATTCCCATGATTCATTTCTCGCGTCTTGAAACCCTCATGGTTTGATGCCTACATTTATAAACGGTTCGATCCTGATCATCGAATCGGAAGTGCCTGTTCTGTTCTTTTGGAAAGGAAAGACCCTGACAACAGTACACGCCAAGGGTTATGCGGCAACCGCGTACCCGCGCAGCACGGAATCAAGCGACGAAGCCGCTGTCCGTGCGCTTAACCTGGTCCTCGAAAGCCTAGAGGACTCGAAAGCAGAAAATATCGTCACCATCAACATTGCCGGAAAATCGGCGCTGGGAGACTTCATGGTCGTCGTCTCCGGGCGGTCGAACAGGCATGTGATGGCGATTGCCGACCACCTGATCACGGACCTGAAGGACGAAGGGTTTGGCAATTCCCGCGTCGAAGGCCTTGAAGGTGGCGACTGGGTGCTGATCGACACCGGCGATGTGATCGTTCACATCTTCCGGCCGGAGATCCGGGAGTTCTACAACATCGAAAAGATGTGGGCGGCTCCGGAAATCGAGGACGGTACCCTGCACTGAGACGCGCCGTAGCGCCGGTGTCGAATGGAAATGCGGCTGTCATCGCCCGGCCGGGCTGATGGCAGCAAGAGTGATTTTGCCAGTCGTTTCGCAGGATCGGTCTGGCACCGGTGGGGATGATCGAGTCGTGCGTATCGGACTTTTCGCAGTCGGCCGCCTGAAGGCGGGGCCGGAAAAGGACCTTGCGAGCCGTTATCTCGACCGCTTCGCCAAGGCGGGACCCGCGCTGGGGCTGGATTTCGCCCGGGTCGTGGAAGTGAATGAGAGCCGCGCCGGCAACGCGGAGACGCGCAAGCGCGAAGAGGCCGCCCAGCTTGAAAAAGCGCTCGCGGACGGCAGCCTGCTCGTGCTGCTCGACGAACGGGGAAAGGCGATCGATTCGGAGGCCTTCGCTTCGCTCATCGGCTCATTCCGGGACAGCGGAAAGCGCGACCTGATGATCGCGATCGGCGGCGCCGATGGCCTGGACCCGGCGCTGCACGCGCGCGCTGACGCGATTCTCTGTCTTGGCAAGATGACCTGGCCGCACCAACTCGTGCGCATCCTGATAGCCGAACAGCTTTACCGTGCCGTGACGATCCTTTCAGGCCATCCCTATCACCGCGCTTGATGAAACGCGGGCCTATTCACGGGCGCGATAACACGATTATGTGTTGGTTGGCTTGGCCAAATCAGATTAGGGTTTCTTACCTATTTTTTTGAGAGACACATCGGGCCGGATGACGCGCCGAGAAAAAAGTGCCGATTTGAGATGGGCGGCGCGTCGGATCGGACGCGGTGCCGCGGCATTGGCCGTTCTCCTCGGCGTAATCGCGTCGGCTGCTGCCCAGGATGGAACCGTCGCGGCTCCCGCCGGCGCGCCGTCGAGCGAACAGGGACCGCCAGACCCCGCCGCCGATCTGGCGCTGCGGCGCGACAGCACGCGCAGCGAGCTCGACGCGCTTTCCAAGACCATTACCCTGTCGCGCGAGCGCTCCGAAGCGCTTGAGCAGACGATCGCCGAGATCGACAAGAGCAATGAGGGGCTCCGCGCTGCGATCGTCGACTCGGCAAGCAAACGGCGTGGGCTCGAGCAGCAGATTGCCGACGGCGAGAAGAAGCTCAACGACCTGCGCGTCAAAGAGGACGTGGTGCGGCGGTCGCTCCGTGCCCGACGTGGCATACTTGCCGAAGTGCTTGCCGCGCTGCAGCGCATGGGCCGAAATCCGCCGCCGGCCATCCTCGTTACGCCGGAGGACGCACTAGCCTCCGTTCGCAGTGCAATCCTCCTTGGCGCCGTCGTGCCGGAGATGCGCGAGCAGACCGACAGTCTCGTCGCCGATCTGAAAGCGCTCGCGAACATTCGCAGCGGCATCGGAAAACAGCGCGAGGAATTGACGGCGGCGATGACGGCCAACCTCGAGGAAGAGCGTCGCATGTCGATGCTGGTCACCGAGAAGGAAAAGCTGCGGCAGCAGAATGCGAACGAACTTGCGGTCGAGCAGCGCAAGGCCCGTGAACTGGCCTCGCAGGCAACCAACCTCGAAGGATTGATTTCGTCGCTCGAGACCGAGATCTCCTCGGTGCGGGACGCCGCTGCGGCCGCTCGCGCGCAAGAAGAGGAGCGCCGGCGGATGAGCGAGGCCGAGCGCGAAGAGGCCCGCGAGATCGCCCGCAACGCGGTGCCCGACAAAAACCGCATTGCGCCCGCATACGTATTTTCGGAGTTGCGGGAGAGGCTTGCCTATCCCGTCGCGGGGTCAATCCTGCGGCAGTTTGGCGATGCAGACGGCACCGGGCACTCGCTGCAGGGCATCATGCTGGAAACCAATGCAGGCGCGCTGGTGACAACGCCGGCGGATGGGTGGATCGTCTACGCGGGAAATTTCCGCAGCTACGGGCAGATGATCATTCTCAATCCCGGCGATGGGTACCATATCGTTCTGTCGGGAATGGAAAATGTCAGTGTCCGGCCGGGACAGTTCGTCGTGGCTGGGGAGCCCTTGGCGACGATGGGTGCAAAAAGAGTGGCGAGTGCGGCGGCCTTGGCGCTGGAAACTGACAGGCCGACGCTTTACATTGAATTCCGAAAAGACGGAAAACCGGTCGATTCCCGACCGTGGTGGTCCGCAGCAGAGGTTGGAAAGGCGCGAAATGATACGTAGAGCTTCACTTGTTCTGGTCGGGGCGCTGATGGGTGCGACGGCGATGGGCGTCGTCTATTCGGCTACCATTCCGGCCGTGGCAGCCAATTCGTCGACGTACCGCGAACTGGCGATTTTCGGCGACGTTTTCGAGCGCGTGCGGGCGCAGTATGTGACGCCCCCGCAGGATGACAAACTGATCGAGAATGCCATCAACGGCATGCTCTCCTCTCTCGACCCGCATTCGAGCTACATGAACTCGACGGACGCCGAGGATATGCGCACACAGACGCGCGGCGAATTCGGCGGCCTCGGCATCGAAGTGACGATGGAAGACGATCTCGTCAAGGTGACGAGCCCGATCGACGACACGCCCGCTGCGCGCGCCGGCGTGCTTGCCGGCGACTTCATCTCCAAGATTGACGGCCAGGACGTTCGCGGCCTGAAGCTCGAGGAAGCTGTCGACAAGATGCGCGGCGCCGTCGGCACGCCGATCAAGCTCACCATTCTGCGCAAGGGCGCGGAAAAGCCGATCGAGCTGACGATCGTGCGCGACGTGATCGCCGTGCGTGCCGTGAAATACCGCACCGAAGGCGACGTCGGCTATCTGCGCGTCATCTCCTTCACCGAGAAGACCTTCGACGACCTGAAGAAGGGTATCGAGAAGGTCAAGGCGGACGTTCCGGCGGACAAGCTGAAAGGCTACGTGCTTGACCTGCGCCTCAATCCGGGCGGTCTGCTCGACCAGGCGATCAATGTTTCGGACGCCTTCCTCGAGCGCGGCGAGGTCGTTTCGACCCGCGGCCGCAACCCGGACGAGACCCGCCGCTTCAATGCGACGCCGGGCGATCTCACCGACGGTAAGCCGGTCATCGTGCTCGTCAACGGCGGCTCGGCGTCGGCATCGGAAATCGTCGCCGGGGCGCTGCAGGATCTGAAGCGCGCCACGGTGCTTGGTACGCGGTCCTTCGGCAAGGGCTCGGTCCAGACGATCATTCCGCTGGGCGACGCCGGCGCGCTGCGCCTGACGACGGCGCTCTACTACACGCCCTCCGGCAAATCGATCCAGGGCACAGGCATCTCGCCGGACATCAAGGTCGAGCAGCCGCTGCCGCCGGAGCTTCTGGGCAAGGTGGAAGCGCAGGGCGAATCCGACTTGCGCGGCCACATCAAGGGCCAGAGCGAGGACGATGAGGGTTCCGGCTCCGTGGCTTACGTGCCGCCGGAAGCCAAGGATGATATCCAGCTCAACTATGCGCTCGATCTCCTGCGTGGCAAGAAGACGGATCCAACCTTCCCGGCCAATCCGGAGCAGGCCGAGCTCAAGAAGTAAGCCAGCAGAATCGAGAAATTCGTCAACATGGGCGCCGGGCTGTTCAACCCGGCGCCTTTATATTATGCAACGGTAATGGCCCGCGAGAATCTGATGATTCTTCGTGAGCGGCAGTCCATCACCGGTAATTTCCTTCAGGTCGACCGAGGCTCCGTTTGGGAACCGATCTCCATGCCCCACTTGGCCAGAACCGGAAGGTGAGGCCCGCGCGTCGGCGCGACTTCCGCAGATCCCTCGGCTATGCGCTGATCAGCCTCTGTGCAGCCACCGTCGTCAGCCTTTCCGCCTGGAGCGCCTTATCGCCCGATGGACTTACCCATGCGCCCGAGCCTCCGGAACTTGCCTCAAAAGAGGCCGCATCGGCTGGAGAGACATCGGCAACTGCCGGAAAGGCTGATGCCGCCGGAAGGCGGAAAAGTCCTCTTCGCCCGGACGGCGCACTTTCCGGCGCCCATGTCGAAGAGATGCTGACCAACGACGGGGCGGCGGTGACGAAATACACGCCGCGATCACGCGAAAGCGACGGCCCGGCATTCATCAAAGTCGGAGCCGTCCGCGGCCAGGATCCGCGCATGGCGGCGCTGCCGAACGACGACCTTTTGGAGGACAGCCCGCTGGGCCGACTGCCGATCGCCGGTCCGGATGGGCTTAGGCCGATGGATCAGTATGCGCGGCCGTGGTCGGGCGCGCGAGGCACCCGCATTGCGCTGGTCTTGGGCGGGCTCGGCCTCAGCCAGACCGGAACGCAGCGGGCGATCCGCGACCTCCCACCGGAGGTGACGCTTGCCTTTGCCGCCGCCGGCAACAGCCTGCAGCGCTGGATGCAGGACGCGCGACGCGACGGCCATGAGATCCTGCTGCAGATTCCGATGGAGCCGTTCGACTATCCGGACAATGATCCTGGCCCGCACGCGCTCCGCGTTTCATTGAGCGCCACGAAGAACCTCGCCGAACTGCACCGGAGCATGGGTCAGATCACCAACTATACCGGCATCATGAACTATCTCGGCGGACGCTTCCTCTCCGACGCCGATGCGCTGGAGCCGGTGATGCGCGACCTCGGCAAGCGCGGATTGCTCTTTCTCGACGACGGCACATCGGCGCAATCTCTCTCGGGCACTTTGGCCGGCGCCTTCGACGTTCCGCATGGCTTTGCCGATGTCATCGTCGACAGCGAGCTCAGCCGCGGCGCGATCCTGCGCAAGCTCGACGAACTGGAGCGCGTCGCAAGGCGCAACGGCACGGCGATCGGTGTCGCCTCCGCCTTCGAGGAAAGCGTGGCGGCAATCTCCGAATGGATGCAGGAGGCCGGCGGGCGCGGCATCGAATTCGTCGGCGTTTCGGCGCTCGTCAAGGATCCGCAACAAAAGTGAGATAAGCGGGGCGAAACAGGGCGCGATCTCCAAACGGGCCGCCGTATCGCTACGACATTGCATCGGGTCATGCGGGTTGGCAACGCCTACAGCGCCGCGCGTCTTATCAGACGCGCCAAGGACGCTGTAGCACTTTGAATCGCTGCATGTTTTGTCCTTAAGTCGACTACGATTTAAGGAAACATGCAGCGGGGACGACAGAAGGGAAATCAGTATGAGCAAGGACAAAAGCAAGGTCGTGAAGGCGGAAGACCTGCCCTACCGGCCCTGCGTCGGCGTCATGGTCCTGAACCGAGAAGGCCTTGTCTGGGCCGGGCATCGGATCGCCGTCGGCAATTCGGAATATGATGGCTCGCCGCAACAGTGGCAGATGCCCCAGGGCGGGATCGACAAGGGTGAGGATCCGCTCAAGGCCGCTTACCGGGAACTCTACGAGGAGACCGGCATTCGCTCGGTTTCACTGCTCGCCGAAGCGCCGAACTGGATCAACTACGATCTGCCACCGCAGTTGATAGGAATCGGCCTCAAAGGCAAATACCGCGGGCAGACACAGCGCTGGTACGCCTTCCGCTTCGAAGGCGAGGAAAGCGAAATCGCCATCAACCCACCGCCCGGCGGCCACGATCCGGAATTCGATGCGTGGGAGTGGAAGCCGATGCACGAATTGCCGCATCTGATCGTGCCCTTCAAGCGCAAGGTCTATGAAGAGGTCGTTGCGACCTTTTCCCGTCTGGTGCGCTAATGCATGTCGCCCAAAAATGTGCAGCGGTTTTGGGACAACGACATGCATGAAAGCAATGACCTACAGCGCCGCGCGTCTTTTCAGACGCGCAAAGGACGCTGTAGCACTTTGAATTGCTGCATGTCTTTGTCCTTTAATCGGCTACGATTAAAGGCGACATGCAGTAGCGCATCGGCCCGAAAATCGGAATCGATTTTCGGAAAGCACGATGCGTAGATTCAAAGACTTACAGCGTCCTTTGTGCGTCCTGATGGACGCACGGCGCTGTAAAGTAAAGCGCGTCGCATGAGGCCGTTTGAACGCGACGCGCTTTAAAAGGTTCTCCGCCCGCATCTGCCCCTGCCGCCACGTTCTCCCGCAAGCGGGGAAGGGCGATGCCACCCCCCTGCTCACGTCACCCGCAGCATCGCGCGCGCCTCATCGGGCGCGCACAAAAAGCCGTCGCACCTCGAATTGCCGCACCGCCGGCGTCCCCCTCGCCCGCGGGGGTTAGGTGAGGAGCCAGGTTGCCCCCGATATTTGATTGACGAGCGAAGAGAAAGCGCCGCGTTTGGTTGCGCGGCGCGGGCAATTCGCTACAGCGCCGTGCGTCTTTTCAGACGCACAAGGACGCTGTAGCTTTTGAATTGCTGCATGTTTTGTCCTTAAACCGGTTACGGTTCAGGGAAACATGCAGTGGGCTGCGCTATTCGGCTTCGTCGGCCGAGGCAGCGTTGAGCTGACCGTACTTCTGCTCGCCGATCTTCTCGAGAAGATCGATCTGCGTCTCGAGGAAGTCGATATGGCCCTCTTCGTCGGCGAGCAGTTCCTCGAAGAGCTTCATGGAGACATAGTCTCCGGCGTCATGACAGATGTCGCGGGATTTCTTGTAGGCCGTGCGGGCGTCGTATTCACCGGCAAGGTCGGCCTTGAGCACTTCCTTGACGTTCTGCCCGATCCGCAGCGGCGCGACCGTCTGCAGGTTGGGATGGCCTTCGAGGAAGATGATGCGTGCGATGAGCTTGTCGGCGTGGTGCATTTCCTCGATGGATTCGGCACGCTCCTTCTTTGCCAGAAGCGTGTACCCCCAGTCTTCGAGGAGGCGGTAATGCAGCCAGTACTGGTTGACGGCGCCGAGTTCGAGATAGAGCGCTTCGTTAAGCTGCTCGATGACCTTTTTGTCGCCTTTCAAGATCCGCCCTCCGGTTTTCCTCATGGAATTGTTTTAGGCGGATCATGAAATCAAATATCTCGGCTTCCGTCGAGTCGCGACGGGCGTGATATTCTTCGGTGGTACGGATGATGATGTCGACGACATTCGGGAAGCAGCCGCAGCAACGGCCGCGTTTTTCCATCGCGTGATAGACCTTCGCCGGCACGATCAACTGCCAACAATCTTGGTCAAGCAGGCTGATGATCGTGTCTTCGATCTCTTTTTCGGTGATGAAATTGCAGCTGCAAACCAGCATCTCGTCTCGCCTATCAAACGCAACGCCCTGATTTCTCGCATAAAGCAAAAGAGGATATTTGCCGTCAAGAAAAAACTCCTCCCCGTAAAGTTGAGGGGTATATTAGAGGCATTCTAAACTTGAGGAAAACCATCGCATTTTCATTACATTAGCCGATTCTAAGGAGTCGTTTTTTCTTCCAGAACTTGCAATTTCGACCGGATCACCTGCGACATTTTTACACAGGCGCGGCCGAGGTGTCGCAAACCTCGTGAATTCACCAAGCCAATGGAGTGATCTCACTGGACCTCAGTGGAAGTTGCGCCCTTTCGGCATGACATCGGCCACCTCGGTTACCCCATCCCGGTGCTGGTCTGCACGGGCCGGCAGGGCCAGCCGCATTTGCTTGAGCGCCTTCTTTTCAGGGGCGTCGGCCGTCGGCCGCAAGGCCTCGTCCGCACGGTCGTTGGCGGCGAAGCGCCGTGCTTCATTGCGCAAGAGGCCAAGCATGGGCGTTATGTCTTCGATATGCTCGGCGACCACATGGATGACGCCGCTTTCGCTCTGCAAACGGCCACGGACCTTCACAAGCCGCCCGCCCATCACTTGCGCCCGGTATTTCTTGAACATTTTTTCCCAGACGATGATGTTGGCAACGCCGGTCTCGTCCTCGATCGTCATGAAGATAACGCCCTTGGCTGACCCTGGGCGCTGGCGAACGAGCACAAGGCCAGCGACGGTGACCCTTCTTCCTGCGGCGGTCGCCGCCAGATCGCGACTGGTCAAAATGCCTATTCGCGAGAAATCCTCCCGCATGAAGGAAACAGGGTGGGCCTTCAGCGAAAGCGTCAGATAGCGATAGTCGTTGATGACATGTTCTCCAGGGAGCATGTGAGGCAACGTGACCGCCGGCTCGGCTCTCAGATCCGTGGAACCCGCGCCATCGAAAAGCGGCAGGCGCTCGACCGCAGACGCCTCGTCCAGCGCCTTCACCGCCCAGAGGGCCGCCCGCCGATCGAGGCCGATGGATCGGAAGGCATCGGCATCCGCAAGACGTTCCAGAACGGACCGGGTAAGCCCCGAACGCATCCAGAGATCATGGACGGAGCGATATCCCCCGCCCCGACGCGCAACAAGCGCATCCATATCCTTTTGTCTTAGCCCTTTGACCAGCCTGAAACCGAGTCGAACCGCCTTTTGCGTCTTGATCACATTCTCCATTTCGGCATGACGCGGATGGATCGCCTTCTTGTCGAACGGGCCGCCACCTTCGAGCAGAGCGTCCCAGCTCGAGTGATTGATATCGACCGGCAACACCTTGACCCCGTGTTCGCGGGCATCGCGCACGAGTTGTGCAGGTGCATAAAAGCCCATCGGCTGCGAATTCAGGAGTGCCGCGCAGAAGATGTCCGGATAATAGGCCTTGAACCAGGACGAGGCATAGACGAGGGAGGCGAAGGAGGCGGCATGGCTTTCGGGAAAGCCGTATTCCCCGAAGCCTTCGATCTGTTTGAAGCAGCGCTCGGCAAAATCCCTCTCGTAACCATTCCTGACCATGCCATCGATCATTTTCTGTTTGAAGGTATGAATCGTGCCGGTCCGCTTGAAGGTCGCCATGGCGCGGCGGAGATGGTCCGCTTCGCTGGGCGAAAAGCCGGCAGCGGTGATCGCGATCTGCATCGCCTGTTCCTGGAACAGCGGCACGCCAAGCGTCCGGGCAAGGACCGGCCTCAACTCCGGTTTCGGAAAATCAAAAACGTTTTCACCTCTTCGCTGCGCCTCGCGTCGCTTCAGGTAGGGATGCACCATGTTGCCCTGGATCGGCCCCGGGCGGACGATCGCCACTTCGATCACCAGATCGTACATTTCGCGCGGCTGCAGGCGCGGCAGCATGCTCATCTGCGCGCGGCTTTCGATCTGGAAAACGCCGATCGTGTCGGCGCGGCAGATCATGTCGTAAACGGCCGGCTGATGATCCTGATAGATTTCCGCGAGCTTCTTCGGCTCGCCGTAATGCGCCTCCAGAAGCTTGAAGGCCTTGGCGAGGCAGGTCAGCATGCCGAGCGCCAGCACGTCGACCTTCAGGATCTTCAGATGGTCCAGGTCGTCCTTGTCCCATTCGATCATGTAACGGTCGGGCATGGCCGTGTTCATGATCGGCACCACCTCGTCGAGCCGGTCGCGGGTGATCACGAAGCCGCCGACATGCTGCGACAGGTGTCGCGGAAAGTTCAAGAGCAGGCTGGCATAGCCAAGAACGCGGCGGGTGAGCGGATCCGAAGCATCGAGACCCGCAGCCTTTGCCTGGTCCTCGGTGAAGGCCGAAGAGCTCCAGCCCCAGATCGGGCTCACGAGCGCCGACTGGACATCCTCCGAAAGGCCGAAGGCCTTGGCGACCTCGCGCCCGGCCGAGCGCGAGCGGTAGCTGATCACCGCGGCCGTCAGCCCGGCATGCTCCTTGCCATAGGTTCTGTAGATGTGCTGGATGACCTCCTCGCGCCGCTCGTGCTCGAAATCGACATCGATATCGGGCGGCTCGTCACGGTCGCGCGACAGGAACCGGTCGAAAAGCAGGGTGAACTTCTGCGGATCGACATCGGTGATGCCGAGGCAGAAGCAGACCGAGGAAT
The DNA here is from genome assembly GCF_013488225.1 of Sinorhizobium mexicanum. NCBI lineage: Bacteria > Pseudomonadati > Pseudomonadota > Alphaproteobacteria > Hyphomicrobiales > Rhizobiaceae > Sinorhizobium > Sinorhizobium mexicanum. The sequence goes on from NZ_CP041238.1 coordinate 4,120,360, forward strand.
TGGCCGCAGACCCCCGCCCCTGGCAAAGGATTTTCTCACTGCGGGCAAACTTCACCAGCTTATGCACGGTCAGGAAATAGGGCTCGTATTTCTTGTCGTTGATGAGTTCGAGCTCATATTCGATCTGCCGCTCCACCTTTTCCGGCACACCGGCAGGATAGCGTTCGGCCGCGCCTTCGGCGACAAGCCGCTTCAAGGTTTCGGCCGGCGTTTCGCCTTCGGCGTTTTCATCCGGATACTGGTGGCTGAGTTCGTCAAGGTTGAATGCGAGACGCTTGAAGACCTTGCGCGCATTGACGATCGCCTCGGGATAATCGCTGAAAAGCCGCGCCATTTCCTTCGGGCCTTTCAGGTGCCTTTCTGCATTCTTCTGCAGAAGGAAGCCGGCGCTGGCGACCGTCACATGTTCCCGAATGGCGGTGACGACATCCGCGAGCGGCCTGTATTGCGGATCATGGTAGAGCGCGTCATTGGTGGCCAGAAGCCGCACGCCGGCCTTCCGGGCGAGAGCGGCAAGAACGGCGAAATCATGCCGGTCGAAGCCGTCGTAACGCGGCGTCATTCCGAGATAGAGCCTGTTGCCCGCATGCTGTTGCAGCTTTTCCAGGATATTTCCAAGAAGGCCTGCGTCCGGTCGCCCCTCGCCCTGCATGACGATGAGGAGAAGATCCTCCTGCCACGCGAAAAGATCCGCGAGATAAAGCGTGCAGTCTCCTTTCTTCGAGCGCAGGTTTCCGGCGCTGAGCAGGCGGCACAGATGCCCCCACCCCCTCCTGTTTCTTGGATAGGCGAGGATATCCGGCGTGCCGTCGGCAAAAACCAGGCGCGCGCCCGGCCGGAAAGGATATCCCTCCACTTTTGCCTTGGCATGGGCCCGGACGACGCCCGCGACGCTGTTGCGATCGGCGATGCCGAGGCCGGCAAGCCCGACCTTCTTGGCAAAGACGATCATTTCCTCGGCGGGTGCCGCTCCTTCCAGGAAGGAAAAATTCGTGCGCGCGCCAAGCTCGTAGAAGGCAGGATCCGCGCTCATGCGAAAACTCCATGCATGAACCAGCGGGGCGAGGATGTTTCCCTTCCGTAGAGACCCTCGCGGAACAACCAGAAACGGCGACCTTCCTGATCCTCGATCCGGAAATAGTCGCGGGTCGGATGCCCCTCCCCATCGATCCACCATTCGGCGGCGATCCGCTCCGGCCCTTCGGCACGGGCGACGCGATACTGGGTCTTGCGCCAGTTGAAGCTGCGCGGCGCGCCATCAGGCACCTCGGCCGTCGCTTCGACAAGTTCAGGATGCGTGAAAATCCGAAGCGGGCGATTCTCGGGGAAGACTTTTTCATCGACCGGACGGGATCCGATGACCGCCGCGACATCCTCCAAAGGAGCAAATCCGCCGGCACGTTCCGGCAGATGGCTTTCGGCAAGGGTCGCAACCGTCAGGCAATCCGGCCCGAAGCGGGCATATAGCTTGTCGGCGAAGGCGGCCAGCGGCTGGCTTTCATCGGGAACGCCGGAAAAATCCTCCTGGGCAGGATCTAGCCTTTCGCTTCTGAGGACGGATAGCCGGAGGATCTCGAAACCATATCCGGCATCGAGGTCATCATGAACCGCCTGCAACCGCTCGCGAAAGAGAGCCGCGATCCGATCGGCGTCGTTCAAGGGAACGGCCGCATGTGCCTGAATGCGAAACACCCGGCCATCGACGCGAATGAGGAGAAGCTCGAACAGACGCCCGCCTTCGCCATGCCGCTCCAGCGAGAGGCGAACATCACCGGAAAGATGCCGCGCCAGTTCAAGAATGTGCTCTTCTTCCTGAAGCGGTTCGGCAAGTCGGCGTTCGGCGGAAAAGCTCGGAACGGGGAGACGGGGCGAGAGCGACTCGTCCGTGTGGCCTCTCGCCTGATCGAGCCGCAGGAGAAGAGAAGGACCGAAGCGCCGGGCCAGGGGCGCGCGCGGTGCTTGAAGAAGATCACCGATCTGCTTCAGCCCGACCCGCTCGAGCAGGGCGGCGGTTTCCGCCGGCAGGCGCAGGGCGGCGACCGGCAGGGGTGCGAGAACCCGTTCGGCATTCTCTGGCGCGATGACGGCCGCACCGCCATAGCGGGCAACCGCCCAGGAGAGGCCCGCAGAGGAGGAGATCACTGCCCGCGCCTCGACGCCGAGCAGGAAGAGACGCGAAAGCACGTCGTCGACCAGCGCCTTCTCGCCGCCGTGAAGATGGGCGCAGCCGGTGATGTCGAGGAACAGGCCATCCTTTCCGTCGAGCGCAACCAGCGGCGTATAGCGATCGCACCAGTCGGCAAGCCCCTCCAGGAAGGCCCGGTCCGCCGCCGGATCCTCGATGATCACGTCGAGCGACGGACACATGGCGCGGGCCTCCGCCGCCCCTTGGCCTCGCTTCAGGCCTGCCCGTTCGGCAAGCGTGTCGAGCGCGACGAGCCGCATGGCATTGTCGATCTTGGCAGCGAACACGACGGGCGGATGATCAGGACGCCCTTGCGTAAGCCAGGAGGCGCCCCAGCGAATCCGCGCCACTCGATCGGCCGACAGATGCGGAAAATGGATCGACAGAATTCGCTGATTGCCCGTCTGCCTGAGGAGCGACGGACTGCTCGATGGGATAGAAGCGGCGGTCATGGGCATTCCATTCCAGAAAGATATCGGCAGAGGCGTAAGCCCTGCTTTTTTCGACAAGGACGTGAAAGGCTGGATGGCCAATGCTGCCGCAAAGCATCGAGCCATCGGGGAGAGGTCGCTCGCCGGCAAATGCCGGTTTGATCTGAAGTCGGAAAAAGGCGCTGCTTGCCTCTTCCTCGCCCGCCTGCCGGAAGAGAAGAAGAGGCACTCCGTCCGCCCTGGCCCTTACATGCAGGCGCCTGCTCTCGCTCAAGGCGAGACAGTCGGGATTGCCGCGGATTTCCAGAACGACGGCCGCGAAGACCGGTACCGAAAGAGCCGTTTCGGCAACCCAGAGCGCATCCTTGACCGTGCGTATCGAAACGAACAGGAAGCGCTCGATGTCGAGCCCATAGGATTTGAGGCCAGGCGCATAGGGAAACCCGGCCTCGCGAGAGGCAAGCGCCTGGCTGATCCAAAGGACCGGCGCCAGATGACCTTTCTCCTTCTTTCTCCGCTGACAGAGTACCGCAAGCGCCGTCACGAAACCGGCGGCGGCACCCGCATCGCGCGTTTCGACATTGCGGATTTCCGTCATGCCCTCGAGCGGCAGCCCGCCGTCGAGCACGTCATCGAGCGGCGGGACGCCAAGGGGCAGGATCTTGTTGCAGGACGCCTCCTCCCTTTTGCGCCGGAAACCGGCAGGATCGGCCGCCTTGGCTGCGCGCATGATCCCGGGCAGCCGTCGATTTTCAATCTGTGCTATGGTTTCGCGGAGGGAAAGAACGGTTTCCCGCTGCACGGCTTTCTCGGCCATGACGGTCGGCTCCACCAGATGTTCATGTTATGTTCTTATGGATTCCAGAGCCTGCCGCAAGAGTCAACAACCAAGTTTGAGAATTTATTCCTCACTCGGCCTGTGCAGAATTCAACACTCGAAAAACAAAGGAGAAATCGTTATATGAGGGCAACAAGGAGTGCCCATGGCCCGCATTGACCAGACCGATGATTGGCGGGAACGCCACGCACCGACGCTCAGTACATTCGAACTGCTTGCGCTTGAAGCCTATAGCCATCTGCCGGAGGAATTCCGCAAGCTGACGACCGACCTCATGATCGAAGTCGCCGATTTTCCGAGCGACGACGTCTTCGAAGACATGGCGCTTGAAACACCTTTCGACCTGCTTGGCTTGTTCGAGGGCCGCGGCATCGGCGAACGCTTCACCATGGAGACCGGCCAGTTCCCGAACCGGATCACGCTCTATCGCCGCCCGATCCTCGACTACTGGGCGGAAAACGAGGAAACGCTGGGCGATATCATCACCCATGTGCTGATCCATGAGATCGGCCACCATTTCGGCCTTTCCGACGACGACATGGAGCGGATCGAGGCAAGCGTCGAACACGTAGGCGGCTAGTCCCTCACCGACCTTCAACGCGAGCCTCAGTCTTCGATCTTGCGCGCCTCCGACACGAGCATGATCGGAACGCCGTCGCGGATCGGATAGGCGAGACGGGCCTTTTCGGAAACCAGCTCCTGCGCTTCGGCATCGTAGCTCAACCGCCCCTTCGTCAGCGGGCACACGAGCAGTTCGAGGAGCTTCGGGTCGACCTTGCTGGCGTTGATATCCATCGCTTCGCGCTTATTGCAGGATGTTGTCGAGGTCGCCGAAATTGCGGGCAAGCACGATCTCGGTGATCGCGATCAGCGTTTCGGCGCGGGTTTTCAGGTCGGGCGCCTCCAAAAGCGCCTGCTTTTCCGCCGGGCCATAGGGCGACATCATCGCCATCGAATTGACGAGCGTGCGGTTGCTCGCCCGCTCCACGCTTTCCCAATCCGCCTCCAGCTTGTTGGCGTCTAGATAGGCCCGGAAAGCCGCCAGGAGCGCTTCCCGGTCGACGAGGCTCTCGTCGTCCGGACTGTCGAGATCGGTTGCGAAGGGGCCGATGCGGAAGCGACGGTAGCCGCGACAGCCGGCCACCTCGGCGAAGAGTCTATAGCGGCAGACGCCCGTGAGCGAGGTGATGTAGCGCCCGTCGCCGGTTTCCGCAAAGGAGGTGATGCGGCCGATGCAGCCGACCTGGCAAAGCGCCGGCACGGGCGCCGAGTCGATATCGTTGCGTCCCTCGGAGAAGGAGGGCTGGACGATGCCGATCAGCCGGTTTCCGGCGAGCGCGTCATCGAACATCGCAAGGTAGCGCGGTTCGAAGATATTGAGCGGGAGTTGCGCACCTGGAAGCAGGAGCGCGCCCGTCAGCGGAAATACCGGAAGAATCTCCGGCACGTCCTGAGGACCGAGGTAACGCGCATTTCCGACATGCATTCTGGTAGACCTTGCAGATACCGGCTTGCCGCGCCTCATCGCCAGGCACGACCCTCCGATCAAGAAATGGTGCGTCCCTCGAAAATCTCAAGGGAAAAAGACGCGGATCCTGCTGCAGTCTTGCCGCTTAATGCATGTCGCCCGAAAGTGTGCAGCGGTTTCGGGACAACGACATGCAAACGGCAACGACTTAAAGCGCGTCGCCTACAGCACGCGCGTCTTATCCGACGCGCAAAGATCGCTGCAGCACTTTGAATTGCTGCATGTCTTTGTCCTTAAATCGAAGTCGATTTAAGGACGCATGCAGTAGCTCCGACGCGCTTTAAGAGAAAAGAATCGACGAAAGCTTGCGCCGCGCGGCGACCGTCGCCGGATCCTTCGGCCCCCAGACCTCAAAGAAGCCTAGTAGTTCGCGCCGGGCGCCGTCGTCCTCGAAGCTGCGGTCGCGCTTCATGATCAACAGCAGGTGTTCGGCGGCCGCGTTCCGGTCGCCTTCGACATTGCGGATCTTGGCAAGCTTCAGCCGCGCCGCGTGGTCATCCGGATTGAGCGCCAGCTGATGCTCGAGCGCCGTCGGATCACCGAGTTTGCGCGCCTCTTCGATCTGGTCGAGTTTCTTCGAGACGGCGCCGATGGCCGCGTCCTTTGCAAGCTCCTCCGGCAATTCTGAAAGCGCCTGGCGCGCCTCGGCAATCTGTCCGAGCGCAATCATGCAGTCGACCATACCGGCAACAGCGGTCGCATTGTCCGGCTCAGCCTGCAGGACGGCGCCGTAGAGGCCGGCGGCGTTTTCCGCCTCGCCGGCATCGAGCAATGCCTTCGCATCGGTCAGGGCGGCCTCGATCTCGGCCTTGCCATCGCTCACGGCAGGCCCCGCGATCCGGTCGATGAACTGTTTGATCTGGCTTTCGGGAACGGCGCCCATGAAGCCGTCGACCGGACGCCCGCCGACGAAGGCGATGACGGCAGGGATCGACTGGATGCCGAGCTGGCCGGCGATCGAGGGATGGTCGTCGATGTTCATCTTGACGAGCTTCACCCGGCCGGCGGCTTCCGTCACGACCTTTTCGATCACCGGGGTCAATTGCTTGCAGGGTCCGCACCAGGGCGCCCAGAAATCGACGAGAACCGGCTGCTCGCGTGAGGCCTCCAGCACGTCGCGGGAGAAGGTGGCGGTGGTCGTCTCCTTGATCAGATCGCCTGCGGCCGCGGCCTTCGGCGCCGGCTGGCCGCCGAACGAAGCCGAAGCCGTCATCTGGTTGCCGAAAGAACCTGCATAGGGATTGTCGCTACCGCTCATTCTTCTCTCCTCGCGGACTTGCCGTCCGACTTCATGCATCCGCGCCAAAGATCGTATGTCAGGTCGTCACTTTCAAGACAAGCGGCTCGTGCCCTGTCGCTTCCATGAAACGCAGCATGTCCCTCGACGCGATCGAAGTCGTCTGGTCGTTCGAAAGCGGATGGCAGTTGATCGTGTCAAATTCCATCAACGCTTCGTCGAGAATGAACTTCACATTGCCGCCCGTATCGTTGATCGCGCCGAAGGCGGTCACCGCGCCGGGGATGACGCCCAGATATTCCATCAGCTTTTCCGGCTTGCCGAAGGAAACCTTGCTCGCCGCACCGATGATTTGATGGACCGTCTTCAGGTCCACCGTCGCGTGCTCCTCGACCGTCAGCAGGAAATAATTGTCCTTCTTATCCTTCACGAACAGGTTCTTTGTATGTCCGCCGGGAATTTCATCACGCAACGCCACCGATTCGGCGACCGTGAAGACAGGCGCATGGCGTTTCGTCGTGTGTTCGATCCCAAGGTCGTCGAGAAAACGGAACAGGTCCTCCGCGGTCTTCGGCTCAGCCTCGCTCATGCTCAAAATCCTTCCTGCCGTGTCGATTTCCGCCTTGCTTTACGGAGAACAGACGCGCTCCGCAATCTCGGGCGCGGCGATTCTGATCGGCTGGAGCGGTATGCGATCGAAAACCGCTCGCACCCATATCCCACTGCACACTCCTGCCGACATGCATCAGTCGAAAACACCGGCATTTCCGGGCTTTTTGGATTGCCCCGAAAAAATTCTTCGCATTTGCGTCATTTCCCTGTTGCATTTAAAAAAGGCTTAGGCCATATAGCGCCCGTCGCCGCAAGACGGGGCGGCACCACGGTCCACCGACTACCCCCGGACTGAGGATGATGAGCGGGTGTAGCTCAGGGGTAGAGCACAACCTTGCCAAGGTTGGGGTCGGGCGTTCGAATCGCCTCACCCGCTCCAGTTTCCCAACCACTTCATTTTGTTGTTATTCTTGGCTTTTGTCGCCGGAACCATCTGATCTGGCAGACGGCGGGCCGTTCCGTTCTCACCGTTTTGGTCACTCCCCCTCAGCTCTTCATAAACACATAGTCCGTCTCCTGGCGCAGCGTGGCGCCTGGCCTGAGCACCGCCTTCGGGAAACCTTCGTGGTTGATGGCGTCGGGCCAAATCTGCGTTTCGAGGCAGAAGCCGGCGAAGGGGCCGTAATGGCGGCCTTCCAGTCCCGGCACCGGCACATCGAGCTTGAAGCCGGTATAGAGCTGGATCCCGGGCTCGGTCGTCAGCACTTCCAGCGAAATCCCGGAATTGATGCTGCGCGCCAGCGCCACGGAATGTTTGTCCATCCGCTCCGGCGAGAGGCAGAAATTGTGGTCGTAGGCGATCTTCTCGCCTTCGATTTGCCGCCGCAGCGAGGTCATTTCCCTGAGATCGAAGGCCGTGCCGGCAACGGCGCGGATTTCACCGGTCGGGACCTGCCGCTCGTCCGTCGGCAGATAGTGGTCGGCGGCGATCATGATGTCATGGCCGAATACGTCATCGCTGCCGTCGAGATTGAAATAGCTGTGCTGGCAGACATTGGCGAGTGTCGGCGCGTCGGTTTCCGATTCGTAAACGACGTTCAGCACGCCGCCGGGCTTCACCGTGTAGGTGCAGGTGACCGTGCAGTTGCCGGGATAGCCGGCCCGTCCGTCGGGATCGGCGATCCTGAGCGTCACGCGATCCTCTGCAAGGTCGACGACCGTCCAGTTGCGCTTGGCGATGTTGCTGCTGCCGCCATGAAGATGGGTCACGCCCCTTTCGTTGAGCTCGAGCTGATGGCTCTTGCCGTCGAGCGTGAACCGCCCGCCGCCGATGCGGTTGGCGTTACGGCCGGGGGTGGCGCCGAAATAGGACGAATGCGCAGGATAGCTGTCGAAATCCTCGAAACCCAAAACCAGAGGCGGCTGGTGCCCTTCGAGCCGCAGGTCCTGGATGACCGCCCCCCAGGTGATCACCTTCGCCGTCAGGCCGCCGCCCTTGAGCGTGACGCGATGGACCGGTTCACCGGAAGGCAGGCGACCGAAGATTTCCATTTCCGTGCTCATCTAGTCTCCCTCTCACCGGATCAGACGTGGAACCGGAATACCGCACGCGTGCCCCGTCCCGCTCTAAGTCGGCGTCAACCTGCGGCATTTCCGGCGGCGCGGCAACCGGAAAGTCATACTTTTCCTCTGCGTACGTCCCGGCTGCCCCGTCATCCGCTGTCGCGGGCTTCTCCCCGCTTGCCCGGGAGAGGAGATATGCTCCGCCGTCCAAGTGCCTTTTGCTCGCAGGCGGGGGGTCACAGTGAGGGCAGTACCGCCGCGGAAAAACGAGGCGTGGCCGTCAATTTAGCGCGACAATTCCCTCGTCGCCGCCTGCAGGCCGGCGAGCGTCAGCGGGAACATCCGGCCGCCGAAGAGTGCGCGGATCATGGCGATCGACTGGGTATGCCGCCAATGCTCCGCGGGAACCGGATTGAGCCAGATAGAACGCGGGAAATGCGCCGTGATCCGCTGCAGCCAAAGCGCACCCGCCTCGTCGTTCCAGTATTCGACCGAACCGCCCGGATGGCTGATCTCATAGGGGCTCATCGAGGCGTCGCCGACGAAGATCGCGCGGTAGTCGCCGCCGAAGGTGCGCAAGAGTTCCGCCGTGCGGGTGACATCGGCGCGCCGGCGGCGATTGTCCTTCCACAGGCCCTCATAGACGCAATTGTGGAAGTAGAAATAATCCATGTGCCGGAATTCGCTGCGCACGGCCGAGAAGAGTTCTTCCACGACGCGGATATGATCGTCCATCGATCCGCCGACGTCGAAGAACATCAGGAGCTTGACCGCGTTGCGCCGCTCCGGCCGCGTCACCACGTCGAGATAGCCATGCTCGGCGGTCGAGCGGATCGTGCCGGAAAGGTCGAGCTCCTCGGCAGCGCCCTCACGCACCCAGCGCCTGAGCCGCTTCAGCGCCGCCTTGATGTTGCGCGTGCCGAGCTCGACGGTGTCGTCATAGTCCCTGAATTCGCGTCGATCCCAGACCTTTGCCGCGCGCCGGTGACGCGAGCCCTCCTGGCCGATCCTCACCCCTTCCGGATTGTAGCCATAGGCGCCGAACGGCGAGGTGCCGGCGGTGCCGATCCATTTCGAGCCGCCTTGGTGGCGGCCGGTCTGCTCGGCAAGCCGCTGGCGCAGCGTTTCCATCAGCTTGTCGAAGCCGCCGAGCGCCTCGACGAGCTTCTTCTCCTCCTCGGTCAGGTATTTCTCGGCAAGCTTTTTCAGCCATTCCTCGGGAATGGCTGCTTCACCAAAGGCCTCCGATGGGGAGACCGCTTCCAGGCCGGCGAAACATTGCCGGAACACCCTGTCGAACCGGTCGATGTGGCGCTCGTCCTTCACCAGCGCCGCACGGGCGAGGAAATAGAAGGCCTCGACGTCGAAGGTCGCGATCCCCGTCTCCATTCCCTCGATCAGCGACAGGAATTCCCGGAGCGTCACCGGGACTTTCGCGGCCTTCAATTCGAGGAAGAAGGGGATGAACATTGGGGCTCAATGGTCTCCGGCGCCAATCTTTTCGAGCTCGTAGGGTGTCGTCTGGTATATTTCGTTGATCCAGTTGCCGAAGAAGAGATGCGCGTGGCTGCGCCAGCGGTTCTGCGGCGGCAGGTCCGCGTCATTGTGCGGGAAATAGTCGTGCGGCAGCTTGATCGGCACGCCGGCGTCCACATCGCGGAAATATTCGTCCGACAAGGAGGTCGAATCATACTCCACGTGGTTGAACATGTAGAGCCGGTTGCCTTTCTTTTCGTGCACGAGGCAGATGCCCATTTCCTTCGATTCCATCAGGACTTCGAGCTCCGGCACGCGGTCGATGTCGGCGCGGCGCACCTCGGTCCAGCGTGAAACGGGGACGGCAAAGTCGTCGGAAAAGCCGTTCAGATAGACCGAGGACGGTTTCAGGTTCTGATGGCGGTAGACGCCGAAGGCCTTTTCCTTGAGCGGATATTTCGGAACGCCGTGGAAATGGTAGATCGCCGCCATCGCGCCCCAGCAGACGTTCAGCGTCGAATGCACGTTCGTCGCCGTCCAGTCGAAGATGCGCTGCAGCTCCTTCCAGTAGGTGACGTCCTCGTATTCGAGCGTCTCGACCGGCGCGCCGGTGATGATGAAACCGTCGAACTTGCGGCCCTTCACTTCTTCCCAGGTTTCATAGAAGGCGAGCAGGTGATCCTCGGAGGTGTTCTTCGCCCGGTGACCGCCAACCCTCACGAGCGACAGTTCGACCTGCAGCGGAGAGGCGCCGATGAGCCGCGCCATTTGGATCTCGGTCTTGATCTTGTTCGGCATGAGGTTCAGGAGCCCGATCTGAAGCGGGCGGATATCCTGACGGATCGCCACGGTCTCGGTCATCACCCGCACGCCCTCATGCACGAGGGTTTCGAAGGCGGGCAGCGTATCGGGAATCTTGATGGGCATGGGTCCACTCGATCAATACAAAAAAACCGGCGGCGAGATGATCGCGACCGGTCCTTGGAAATCCATTTTTCCTCGGCCCTTTAGCGATTTCTTTAACGTGGCTGCAAGCCGGCCGGCCAAATCACCACGGTCCATTTGATAGCGCGCCGCGGGCCGCGCGGTCAACGAAAAACGATTCGCCGGCGGCCCTCTCATCCAGCCTGCCGGCCACGTTCTCCCCGCCAGCGGGGCGAAGGAGACACGCGGCGCCCGCTTAAGGCCCCTCGCCACGCTTGCGGGGAGGGGGCTAGTCCTCGGGTTAAACCCGAGGAGAGGAGCAATGCGGCCTCACCCGTCGCGGCGCGCCATGAAGGCCAGGCGCTCGAAGAGATGCACATCCTGCTCGTTCTTCAACAGCGCCCCGTGCAGCTTCGGCAGCATCGATTTCGGGTCGGCGCGCAGGTCCGCCGGATCGATCTCGTCGGCAACCAGCAGCCGGATCCAGTCGAGCGCCTCGGAGGTCGAGGGTTTCTTCTTCAAGCCCGGCACCTCGCGGATGCCGTAGAAGGTGGTGAGCGCCGCCGAAAGCAGCGTCTTGCGGATGCCCGGATAGTGCACTTCGACGATGCGGGCGAGCGTTTCGGCATCGGGGAAGCGGATATAATGGAAGAAGCAGCGGCGCAGAAAGGCGTCCGGCAGTTCCTTCTCGTTGTTGGAGGTGATGATGACGATCGGCCGCTGCCGCGCGTGGATCGTTTCGCCGGTCTCGTAGACGTGGAACTCCATCCGGTCGAGTTCCTGCAGGAGGTCGTTCGGGAACTCGATGTCCGCCTTGTCGATCTCGTCGATCAGCAGAACGGCTTTCCGCGACGCCTCGAAAGCCTGCCAGAGCTTGCCCTTGCGAATATAGTTCTTCACGTCATTGACGCGAAGATCGCCAAGCTGGCTGTCGCGCAGCCGCGAGACGGCATCGTATTCGTAAAGACCCTGCTGTGCCTTGGTCGTCGACTTGACATTCCACTCGATGAGCTCGAGACCGAGGGCCGCAGCGATCTGGCGTGCCAGCTCGGTCTTGCCGGTGCCGGGCTCGCCCTTGACCAGAAGCGGACGCTCCAGCCGAATCGCCGCGTTGACGGCGATCATCAGGTCCTTGTCGGCGATATAGTCGGCCGTGCCTTCGAACTGCATGGGCGTCTCTTCGATCTCTCTACGCTGAGCTGGAGACGACGGGCTTCACCCGCGAAATGCCGTAACCTCGATCTCGATCAGCATTTCCGGGCGGATGAGATCGCAGACGATCATCGTCGCCGCCGGGCGGATCTCGCCGAACATTTCGCCGAAGATCGGAAAGACCCGGTCGGCAAAGCTGGCGTCGGTGACGTAGTAATGGTTGCGCACGACATCCGAAAGCGAGAACCCGGCCTGCTGCAAGGCGCCCTCGATCGTCTTAAGGCAATTGCGCGCCTGTTCCTCCACCGTCTCCGGCATGATCATGGTGGCATAGTCATAGCCGGTGGTGCCGGATACGAAGCACCAGTCGCCCTTGACGACGGCACGCGAATAGCCTGCCGTCTTTTCGAAAGGGGAACCGGAAGAGATGAGCTTGCGCGTCATGGGCGCCCGCACTCAGGCCCAGGGGCGCGATGCGGCGTTTTTCTGCTCGAAGCTGTCGATGGCGCTCGCCTTCTCCAGCGTCAGGCCGATGTCGTCGAGGCCGTTCAGGAGGCAATGACGCTTGAAGGCGTCGACCTCGAACTTGACCGAACCGCCGTCGGGGCCGGTGATTTCCTGTGCTTCCAGATCGATCGAAAGCACGGCGTTCGAGCCGCGGTTGGCGTCGTCCATCAGCTTGTCGAGGTCGGCCTGGCTGACGACGATCGGCAGGATGCCGTTCTTGAAACAGTTGTTGTAGAAGATGTCGGCGAACGAGGTCGAAATGACGCAGCGGATGCCGAAATCGAGGAGCGCCCAGGGCGCATGCTCGCGCGACGACCCGCAGCCGAAATTGTCGCCGGCAACGAGGATCTTGGCGTTCTGGTAGGCCGGCTTGTTGAGCACGAAGTCAGGGTTCGGCGTGCCGTCTTCGTTATAGCGGGCTTCGGCGAAAAGTCCCGTGCCAAGACCGGTGCGCTTGATCGTCTTCAGGTAGTCCTTCGGAATGATCATGTCCGTGTCGATATTGACGACGGGCAAGGGTGCGGCGACGCCGGTGAGCTTGACGAACTTTTCCATGACTTTGGCCTTCGATTTCAGCGGAAACGTTGGAAGAGCGTTTAGATCAGTTTCGCGCCGAAATGAAGGAAAATCTGCGCCTCTGCAGCGCCGCGCGTCCTGTCAGACGCCCCAAGGTCGCTGCAGCACTTGAATTTCTGCATGTCACAGATCGATGATCGTGCCGCGCCCGTCGTTCCAGATCCGCATTTCGCGTCTTTCTCCGGTCGGATTTACTCGGGCGTGCGCATGTGCGGGCTTGCCATTGAGTCTTGCGGCGATGGCGCTGCCGACCGCAACGACGGCGGCGATGCCGGCCAGAGCCACGGCAAGCGAGGCGGTGAAGACGAGAGCTGCCAGCGTGATGGCGATGGCGGCGGCCGTCAGGAGAACAGAGCGAATGCTTTGCATGATCGTCAACCTTTCTAAGAAGCGATGTGGGAGCTCAATACGCCTCTTGCAAGGGGGAGACCCTCAATCGCTCGTCTTGCCTAAGAACCGAAAGGCGGGCACAACGGTTCCATGACAACCGTGATCGACCATCATCCCGCGCGCCTGCGCCGCTCCGTGCTCAGCGTTCCGGCCGATAATGCCCGTGCCTTGGCGAAGGTGCGGCAGCTTGCCGCCGACGCCGTGATCTTCGACCTGGAGGACGCCGTCGCTTCCGAACACAAGGGCGAAGCGCGCGAAGCGCTTGTCCGGCATCTTTCAAAGAACAGGCCCGACTGTGAAGTGATCATACGCGTCAATGCGCTGGGATCCGGCTTCGGTCAGATGGATCTCACCGCCGCGCTCGCCGCCAGTCCCGACGCCATCCTTTTGCCGAAGGTCGAGAGCCCGGCAGACATCCAGGCGGCTGTCGATTGGCTGGCTGAAAACGATGCGCCTGAAAACATCAGGCTCTGGGCGATGATCGAGACGCCGCGCGGCCTCATCAATGTCGCTGCAACCGCCGAGACCGGCCGTACCTTCGGCGGCAGGCTCGATTGCTTCGTCGTCGGGCTGAACGATCTCAGGAAGGAGACGGGCGTTCCTGGCACTCCCGGCCGCGCCTATCTGGTGCCCTGGCTGATGCAGATCCTGCTCGCCGCGCGCGGCAGCGGCCTCGATGTCATTGACGCGGTCTTCAACGATTTCCGCGACGCCGAAGGTTTTGAGGCCGAATGCCGTCAGGGGCGCGACATGGGCTATGACGGCAAGATGCTCATTCACCCGGCGCAGATCGGTCCGGCAAACGAGTATTTCGGTGTCGAGCAGGCGGCGGTAGAGGAGGCGCGGGCGATCATCGCGGCCTTCGACCTTCCGGAAAACGCGGGCAAGGGCGTGATCAATCTCCATGGCCGCATGGTCGAGCGGCTGCATCTCGACCAGGCTCTGAAACTGGCCGCCAAGGCGGACATGATCGAAAGACGAAAGGCAAGACCTTGAAACTCTACCGCTTCCTCACCGGTCCCGACGACGCCTCCTTCTGTCACAAGGTGACGGCGGCATTGAACAAGGGATGGATGCTGCATGGCCCGCCGACCTATGCCTTCAATGCCGATACCCAGCACATGCAGTGCGGTCAGGCGGTGGTGAAAGAGGTGGCAGGCAAGGACTATCACCCGGACATGAAGCTATCGGAGCAGTAAGCAATCATTGGCCACTGAGTAGTTGCCCCTCACCCTAACCCTCTCCCCGCGAGCGCGGCGAGGGGACGGGAGCTTGCCGGTAGCCCGCATCCTCCTCTCAGTTCCGCAGGCGGACGAGCGGGCGCGGCATGTCCCTTCGCCCCGCCTGCGGGGAGAAGGTGGCAGGCAGGCCGAATGAGGGGCCTTACACGCGAAAGAACTTCGTGTAGTCCAAGATCGTTCAGATCGGCTGGCCCGCAAGCAGGCGCGGGTCGCCTTCCCCGGCCACCCCGGCCGCCTGGCGGATGAAGAAGTTCTTGAGTGACGGAATGCGATCGACGATGCCGAGGCCGACGTCGCGGGCGATCCTGATCGGCGCGATGTCGTTCGAAAACAGCCGGTTCAGGACATCCGTCGTCACCCCCATCCGGAAGGTGTCGAAACGCCGCCAGGTTTGGTAACGCTCGAGGACCGCGAGCGAGCCTATGTCGAGGCCGAGGCGGTCCGCCTCGACGATCGTTTCGGCAAGCGCCGCCACGTCTTTGAAGCCGAGATTGAGCCCCTGGCCTGAGATCGGGTGAATGCCGTGAGCGGCATCGCCCGCAAGCGCGAAGCGGGGTGCTACGAAGTCGCGGGCAAGCGTCAGCCCGAGCGGAAACGCCCTGCGACCGCCGACGACCTTGAGGTGGCCGAGCTTGTGGCCGAAACGGCGCTCGAGCTCTTCCTCGAAGAGGAAATCATCGCCCTTGACGAGGCGTTCGGCATCGAAGGTGCTCTCGGTCCAGACGAGTGAGGAACGGTTGTTCTTGAGCGGCAGCGTTGCAAACGGGCCAGCGGGCAGGAAATGCTCCTCGGCCGTGCCCTCGTGCGGGCGCTCGTGCTCGACCGTCGTAACAATCCCCGACTGCCCGTAATCGAACTCAACCACCTTGATGCCGGCCGCCTCGCGCAGCCTGGAGCGAACGCCATCACAGGCGACCAGAAGCCGCGCCTCGATCGTTTCGCCATCGGCAAGCGTGATCGCCACCGCATGCTCGCCGCTCTTGAAGCTCTCGACCATCGCCGATTGCCGGATGGATACACCAAGGTCCTTGCAGGCGGCGCGCAGCGCACTGACCATCGCCGTGTTCGGCACCATATGGGCGAAAGGACGCCCCTCGCCGCCGTCACCCTCGAACGTAAGAAAGACCGGGCGGACGGGATCCGCCGCCTTCGAATCGGTAATCACCATCCTGAGGATCGGCTCGGCTTCGGGCGCAATCGTATCCCAGACGCCGAGAACATCCAGCATCCGCTCGGCGGCCGAGGCGACGGCGGACGCCCGCTCGTCCTTCTTCCAGGCGCCCTCCGGCGCGCCGTCGACGACGGTGATGTCGAGATGGGGCGCCGCCTTTTTCAGCGACACGGCAAGCGACAGGCCGACATAGCCGCCTCCGGCAATCAACACATCGATCATCCGCTTCTCCCGTCGCACTCGAGCCATTCTACTTGAGCCCCATTCCACTTGAGCCCCATTCCACTTCAGCCCCATCGCTCTTGAGCCCCATCGCTCTTGAGCATTGTCCCATGGCTATATAGATCAATGCCATCGCCGTTCCTACACCGGAGACCGCCGAAATGTCGCGCCCCGCCGAAACCGCCACGCCCATGGATGCGCTCCTTGCGATACTCGATCTCGAAAAGCTGGAGGAAAACCTGTTTCGGGGCTTGAGCCCCCAGGTCGGCTGGCAACGGGTCTTCGGCGGACAGGTGATCGGCCAGGCGCTGGTGGCGGCGCAGCGCACCGTCGACGAGGGCCGCTATGTGCACTCGCTGCACGCCTATTTCATGCGTCCGGGCGATCCGTCGGTCCCGATCATCTATGAGGTCGATCGTATCCGCGACGGTTCGAGCTTTGCCACCCGGCGGGTCGTGGCAATCCAGCACGGCAAGGCCATCTTCTCCATGTCGGCCTCCTTCCAATATGACGAGGACGGTTTCGAGCATCAGTTCGACATGCCGAAGGTGGCGATGCCCGAAGCATTGCCGGGCGAGCAGGAGCTCAAGGAAAAGTTCCTCGTGCACGCGCCCGAGGCAATCCGCAGGTACTGGGAACGGCCGCGCCCGATCGAGATCCGTCCGGTCGCGCTTGAGCACTATTTCTCGCGCGACAAGCTGCAGCCGACGCAGGACGTGTGGGTGAAGGTCGTCGGCACCGTGCCGGACGAGCGCCATCTGCAGGCGGCCGTGCTCGCTTATCTCTCGGACATGACCCTGCTCGATACCTCCCTCTACGCCCATGGTACCTCGGTTTTCGACCGCCACCTGCAGGTCGCCAGCCTTGACCATGCCATGTGGTTCCACCGCCCCTCGAAGATGGACGATTGGCTGCTCTATACCCAGGACAGCCCGAGCGCACATGGTGCCCGCGGCATGACCCGCGGCAGCCTGTTCGACCGCTCAGGGGTGCTGATTGCCTCCGTGGCGCAGGAAGGATTGATCCGCAAAAAGGCAACTGAATAACAATTAGGCAATCTTTATTTTCTGCCCTTTTTTTAATCTAAATAGCTGATCGTTTTTTGGCCTGCTGCGGAGCGAGCTCCACCGCATGTGATTTTCGCACATTTTTTCAATGACTTAAGCAATTTCATCGAATCTGGCACGCCCCTTGAATGTGTCTTTTCGGTTGCCCGGCGCTTCACGCGCTTAAGCAGCAAGGAGAGACGGCCTCCGGCGGGAGGCGAAAAAGGATGGGACCAGATGAAAATTGTGATGGCCATTATCAAGCCGTTCAAGCTCGATGAGGTTCGCGAAGCCCTCACCCAAGTTGGCATCCAGGGGCTGACCGTAACCGAAGTGAAGGGCTACGGCCGCCAGAAGGGGCACACCGAAATTTACCGCGGCACCGAATACGCCGTGAGCTTCCTGCCGAAGCTCAAGGTGGAAATCGCCGTGCCGTCGGAGATCGTCGACAAGGCCGTCGACGCGATCGCCTCTGCCGCCAAGACTGGCCAGATCGGCGACGGCAAGATCTTTGTCTATGCGATCGACCACGCCATGCGCATCCGCACCGGCGAAACCGATTCAGAAGCGTTGTAAACCACGCCGTTCAGGGAGCATTTCTCACATGTCATCGTTCAAACTTTCCACCTCTCTCGGACGCCTGGGCGCAACCGCTGCCGCCCTGCTTGCGCCGGTCGTCGCCTTCGCCCAGGAGGCGGCCCCTGCCATCGCTGAGGCCGCTGCGGCAACCCCTGTTCCGGACAAGGGCGACACCACCTGGATGCTGCTGTCGACGATTCTCGTGCTGCTGATGACCGTTCCGGGCCTGGCGCTCTTCTACGGCGGTCTCGTGCGCGCCAAGAACATGCTCTCGGTGCTGATGCAGGTTCTGATGATCACCGCCGTCGTCATGATCATCTGGGTGACCTACGGTTATTCGCTGGCCTTCACCGATGGCGGCTCGCTCAACTCCTTCGTCGGCGGCTTCTCGAAGATCTTCCTTGCCGGCGTCGACACGACGACGCTCGCGGAAAGCTTCTCGAAGGGTGTGTTCATTCCCGAATACGTCTTCGTCGTGTTCCAGATGACCTTCGCCTGCATCACACCGGCGCTGATCGTCGGCGCTTTCGCCGAGCGCATCCGCTTCTCGGCCGTCGTTCTGTTCGTCGTCCTCTGGGTTACCTTCGTCTACTTCCCGATCGCCCACATGGTCTGGTTCTGGGGTGGTCCGAGCGCCTACACAGCCCCGACCGGCCTGATCTTCTCCTTCGGCGCCATCGACTTTGCCGGCGGCACCGTCGTCCACATCAATGCCGGTATCGCGGGCCTCGTCGGCGCGATCCTTCTCGGCAAGCGCACGGGCTACAGGAAGGAGATCATGGCGCCGCATTCGATGACGCTCACCATGGTCGGCGCCTCGCTGCTGTGGGTCGGCTGGTTCGGCTTCAACGCCGGCTCCAACCTGGAAGCCAACGCCTATGCGGCCCTCGCCATGATCAACACCTTCCTCGCAACGGCCGCCGCAATCATCTCCTGGGCCGTTGTTGAAACGCTCGTGCGCGGCAAGGCCTCCATGCTCGGTGGCGCATCGGGTGCCGTCGCCGGCCTCGTCGCCGTCACGCCGGCTGCCGGTTTCGCCGGCCCGATGGGCGCGATCGTGCTCGGCCTCGTCGTCTCGCCGGTCTGCTACTTCTTCGTCGACGTGGTGAAGAACAAGTTCAACTATGACGACAGCCTCGACGTGTTCGGCATCCACGGCGTCGGCGGCATCCTCGGCGCGATCGGAACCGGCATCCTCGTCAACCCGGCGCTCGGCGGCGCAGGCATCGTCGACTATTCGACCGCCGACTTCGCCGCTGGCTATGCCGGCACGGCAACGCAGGTCTGGGCGCAGCTCAAGGGCGTGCTCGTCACCGTCCTCTGGTCCGGCATCGGTTCGGCCATCCTCTACAAGGTGGTCGACGCGATCGTCGGCCTGCGCGTCTCGGTCGAAGCGGAGCGTGAGGGTCTCGACCTCTCCTCGCACGGCGAAGCCGCCTACCACGCGAGCTAGGCAATCGCGGCGCCGGGAACGCGGCGCCGCCTAAAGTCCCGTCGCGGTCCGTCTGGTTATTGCGGACCGCCTCTGGCCCGGATCCTTAAAGATCCGGGCCTTTTTTGTGGAAGGACACCGGTCGTCCCAGCTCTTTGAACTTGGACAATTCCGGCGGAAAGCCGTTACCCACCCCTCCTGGAACTGCTCTATTTCGTCGGCACACGCTCATGGTTAATGTCGCATTAACCCTACTCCGCGTAGGTTGATTCCATGGCACGCAATGTGCCCGAAGCGTCCCGCTCGCACGCACACTCTTCGAACGTGGGCGAGATGCTCCGGAATCAAGCTACTGGAACGTCCCCATGGTCTACCCATGAACGCGCGACGCTCCGAAGGATCGACACGGGCAACAGGCAACATGAGCAGAAGCAATCCCGCAACGCTTGACAGCCGTTCCAACCGGTTCGTGCTGGCCACCTTCGTTTGGCGCCAGATCACCTCGCTGGCAGGCTTTGCCCTGTTCGGCGCGTTGGCGCTTGCTGTCGCCGCGCTTTCGACTTGGAACGTGTCCGATCCGAGCTTCTCCTACGCAACCTCGAACGAGCCGACCAACGTGCTCGGCCATGCGGGCGCCGCGTTCGCCGACATCTTCATGCAGTTCTTCGGGCTGGCGAGCGTCGTAGCACTGCTTCCCGCCGTCGCCTGGGCGCTTGTCCTCATCGGCGGCAAGCCGTTCGACAAGGTGTTCAAACGCCTCGGCGTCTGGTTCGTCGGCTCGGCACTCGCGGGCGCGGCGCTGAGCTGTGTTCCGGCGCCGATTACCTGGCCCCTTCCGAACGGTCTCGGCGGTGTTTTCGGTGACATGATCCTGCGCTTCCCTGCCCTTTTCACTGGTGCCTTCCCGACCGGCACCTTCGCGACCGTTCTCGCCTGCCTTTTCGCTGTCCCGGCTGCCTGGTGCCTGATCTATAGCGCCGGCCTCATCGGCGTCAGCGAGGAGCAGGAAGAAGAGCCGGCGGCGGAAGTCGCGCCGAGCAAGGCCCGCACCATCGGTGAGGAACTTGAGGACGAGGACGCCGAAGGCCCCTTTACACTGTTCATGGGCTCGCTTGCCCATATGCGCTTCACGCTGGAGGCCCGCCTGCGCCGCGCCTTCGGGATGAGCGGCACGCGAAGCACCAAACGCCAGTATGACGAGCCCTATGACTTCAATAATGATGAGTTCGGCACGCTGAACGAACCCGTGCGGCCGAAGCCGCTGGCCGACCGTGTAGAGCCTTCCCTCGACCGCACCGAACGCCGCGTCGTCGCGCCGCCGCCGATCATGGCCGACGGCGATGACGATCCGCCCTTCGATCTCGACGAACCGCGGCGCCCGGCGGGCATCCTGCCGGACGATGACGACGATGATGTTGCCGGCGATTGGGCGCCAAGAGCCGCGCCGCCGAAGGCGGGGCTCGCCAAGCCCGGATCGCGCGTCGCGTCCCCGGCGCCCCGCCCCAAATCGGGCCAGCGCGTCGAACGCGAGGCGCAGCGCTCATTTGTCGAGGACGACGGCGACTTCACGCTGCCGCCGATGCATTTCCTGGCCGAGCCCAAGAACATTGCCCGCGATCCCTCGCTCTCGTCCGATGCGCTCGAACAGAACGCCCGCATGCTCGAAGGCGTGCTCGAGGACTTCGGCGTCAAGGGCGAGATCATCCATGTCCGCCCCGGCCCCGTGGTCACGCTTTACGAACTGGAGCCGGCGCCGGGCATCAAGTCCTCCCGCGTCATCGGCCTTGCCGACGACATCGCCCGTTCGATGAGCGCGATCGCCGCCCGTGTCGCGGTCGTGCCGGGGCGCAACGCCATCGGCATCGAACTGCCGAACCAGCGGCGCGAAACGGTCTACCTGCGCGAACTGATCGGCTCGCGCGACTTCGAGACGACCAAGACGAGGCTCGCCATGGCGCTCGGCAAGACGATCGGCGGCGAGCCGGTCATCGCCGATCTCGCCAAGATGCCGCATCTGCTCGTCGCCGGCACCACCGGTTCGGGCAAGTCGGTGGCGATCAACACCATGATCCTGTCGCTGCTCTATCGCCTCAGGCCCGACCAGTGCCGCCTCATCATGATCGACCCGAAGATGCTGGAACTCTCCGTCTATGACGGCATCCCGCACCTGCTCTCGCCGGTCGTGACCGACCCGAAGAAGGCCGTCGTCGCGCTGAAATGGACCGTGCGCGAGATGGAAGAGCGCTACAAGAAGATGTCGAAGATCGGTGTGCGCAACATCGACGGCTTCAATACCCGCGTCGAGCAGGCGCTCGCCAAGGGCGAAGCGATCACCCGTACGGTTCAGACGGGCTTCGATCGCGAGACCGGCGAAGCGATGTACGAGACGGAGGAATTCGACCTCACGCCGCTGCCCTACATCGTCGTGATCATCGACGAGATGGCGGACCTGATGATGGTCGCGGGCAAGGACATCGAGGGCGCCGTCCAGCGCCTCGCCCAGATGGCGCGTGCGGCCGGCATCCACGTCATCATGGCGACCCAGCGTCCGTCGGTCGACGTCATCACCGGCACGATCAAGGCCAACTTCCCGACGCGCATTTCCTTCCAGGTCACCTCGAAGATCGACAGCCGTACGATCCTCGGCGAGCAGGGTGCCGAACAATTGCTCGGCATGGGCGACATGCTCTACATGGCTGGCGGCGGGCGCATCCAGCGCGTGCACGGCCCCTTCGTTTCCGACACGGAAGTGGAGGAGGTGGTCGCTTACCTGAAGACCCAGGGTGTGCCGCAATATCTCGATGCGATCACCGAGGACGACGGCGAGGACGAGGACGGCGGCGGACCGGCCGGCACCTCCAACCTCGCCGATTCCGACGATCCCTACGACCAGGCGGTGGCGATTGTGCTGCGCGACGGCAAGGCCTCAACCTCTTACGTGCAGCGACGCCTCGGTATCGGCTATAATCGTGCTGCCTCCCTGATCGAACGGATGGAACAGGAAGGCATCATCGGACCGGCGAACCATGCCGGCAAGCGCGAGATCCTGGTGCCGACCGAGGCCGAAATCACCGGCCGGTAATCCGGCCCTCATCGCCAGCCGCCATGACGCGCGGCCGGTAACGGTCATTTGAAACGACGCCCCCTTGCGGCACCGGGCTGCGCCTTGAAGGCGCCCCACTTGCTCTTCAAATGATCCTGAAATGAAGGAGACTGCGATGACAGAGACAAAAACCGGCCAGGGCAGCGATCGGGCAATCTCGCGGCGCGTTTTCGTTTGCGGCCTGGCGGCTCTCGCGGGCATGGCCGGAACGACGCTCGATGCGCGGCACGCCTCCGCACAGGCCTCTGGCGTCGCCCAGAGGATCGCCGATCATTTTTCGTCGGTGAAGACGATGGCGGGCGAGTTCGTGCAGTTCGGGCCACGCGGCGAGCAGACAGGCGGCAAGTTCTACATCCGCCGCCCCGGACGCATCCGCTTCAATTACGAAGCCCCCTCGCCGATGCGGGTGATCGCCGACGGCAAGTCGGTCGTCATCGGCAACATGAAGCTGAAGACCTGGGATATCTACCCGCTTTCGAAGACGCCACTCAACCTGCTGCTGAGCGAAAGGATCGACCTGACCGGCCGGATGGTTCGCGCCGTCAGGGAGGAGTCAGACCTCATCACCATCGTGCTCGGCGACCGCTCGATCTTCGGTGATTCGACCATCACGATGATGTTCGATCCGAAGACCTACGATCTCAGGCAATGGACGATCACCGATCCCCAGAAGAAGGACACCTCGGTGATGATCTTCAACGTCCGCACCGGAATGGAGTTGGACGACAAGGTTTTCCGCATCCCCTACGACGAAGTGCGCAATAAGCGAGGCGGCTGAAGCGAGGCGCCAACGGCGTCTGCAGCAGACTATCGATCAAGCATAATCGCAGCAATCAAGGTGCTCTCGCGACCACTGCGCGTCTAGATGCACGGCGCAGTCGCGCCGCGGGCTTTTTCATGCCTTGTCGATTGACGCGCGACCCCTTAAAAAGCGCGGCACGCATTGCCGGGAGCATCCCCGCTCGATCGCCGGCGCCTCATCCTTCCTACAGCGCCGCGCGTCTTATCAGACGCGCAAGGGACGCTGTAGTCCTTTGAATTAACGCATGTTTCCTTAAATCGGCAATGTAAGGAGACATGCAGTAGGGAACGCGGAATGACCCTTTCCATCGCCACATGGAACATCAACTCCATTCGCCTGCGCATGCCGCTGGTCGAGCACTTTCTGAAGACATGGCAGCCCGACATCCTGTGCCTGCAGGAAACCAAGTGCCCGAACGACCAATTTCCGTCTTCGCCGCTGAAAAGCCTCGGCTACAAATACATCGAGATGCACGGCCAGAAGGGTTATCACGGTGTGGCGACCGTGTCGCGCCTGCCGCTGCATGAGCTTTCCGATCGCCGCGACTATTGCGGGGTCGGCGACGCACGCCATCTCTCCGTCGTCTTCGAGGCTGACGGCAAGACGATACGCCTGCACAATTTCTATGTGCCGGCCGGCGGCGACGAGCCGGACCGCGCCATCAATCCGAAGTTCGGCCACAAGCTCGACTTCGTTGATGAAATGAAGCTCCTGCACGCCGAGGCCGAGGCTGGTATCTCGTCCATCCTCGTCGGCGACCTCAACATCGCGCCGCTTGAGCACGACGTCTGGTCGCACAAGCAACTCCTGAAGATCGTCAGCCACACTCCGATCGAGACCGAAGGCTTGACAGCCGTAATGACCGGCGGCGCCTGGGTCGATCTGATGCGCCAGCACGTCCCCTCGCCGGAAAAGCTTTACACCTGGTGGAGTTATCGCGCGAAGGATTGGCAGCTTGCCGACCGCGGCCGCCGGCTCGATCATATCTGGTCCTCCGCTGATCTCGCGCCGAAACTCGCCCGCGTCGACATCCTGCGCGAGGCACGCGGCTGGGACCGCCCTTCCGACCACGTGCCGGTGATCGCGCATTTCGAGCTTTGAGATTCGGCTGCCCTCCCCTGGTGGGAGGGGTCTTTCGAGAGGGCCGCTCCGTGAGCCCTCAGGCAAAGCGCCCGGCAAGCGCCTCGGCGCGCCGGATCATCGCCTGCAGATTCTCGCGGATGCGGGCTTCGACAAGCGCCGTCACCTCCGGATACTCTTCCAGCATCCGGCGAAAAAGCGGGCGGTTGATGCGGATGACTTCGCTGTCTTCGTCGGCGGTCGCCGTGAACTTGCGCTCGACCATCGAGATCAGCGCCAGCTCGGAAAGAAGCGCGCCCCGCTCGACGGTCGCCACATGCTGCAGGCGGCCCTCGCCGTCAGCCTTCGAAAGCGTGAAACTGCCGGCGGCAACGGCAAAGGCACAGTCGGCCGGCGCCCCTTCGCGAAAGAGTTCATGACCCTTCAGCACGCGGCGACGCTCGGCGCCGAAGGCAATCAGCCTCAGCTTGTCCTCGCTGATATCGGCAAAGAGCGCCACATTGGACAAAAGCGCGATGTCGTCGTTGAGTGCCAAGGCGGCGAAACTCCCAGCTCACATCTACAGCGCCGCGCGTCTTTAAGACGCGCAAAGGACGCTGTAGCACTTCGAATTGCTGCACGTTTAATCCCTAAATCGGCTACGATTTAAGGAAACATGCGGTAAATAGCGGAATGCGGAGCGGAAAGCCGCTTCACACCTTTCCGCGATCCCGCTTAAGGAACGATCTTGTAGCCGCCGTTCTCTGTCACCAAAATCTCCGCATTGGAAGGGTCGCGCTCGATTTTCTGGCGGAGCCGGTAGACATGCGTCTCCAGCGTGTGCGTGGTGACGCCGGAATTGTAGCCCCAGACCTCCTCGAGCAGGACATCGCGCGTGACCACCTTCTGGTCAGCGCGATAGAGATAGCGGATGATCGCCGCTTCCTTCTCCGTCAGGCGGATCTTCTGGCCATTCTCCATCGTCAGCAGCTTCTGGCTCGGCTTGAACGTGTAGGGACCAACGCTGAAGGTGGCGTCCTCGCTCTGCTCGTGCTGGCGAAGCTGGGCGCGGATGCGGGCGAGCAGCACGGCAAAGCGGAAGGGTTTGGTGACGTAGTCGTTGGCGCCCGCTTCGAGCCCGAGGATGGTGTCCGAATCGGTATCGTGCCCGGTCAGCATGACGATCGGCGCCTTGAAGCCGCCCTTGCGCAGGAGCTTGACCGCTTCGCGCCCATCCATGTCAGGCAGGCCGACATCCATGATCAGGAGGTCGACCTGGTGCGCGCGGGCGGCCTGGATGCCTTTGCCGGCGGTTGCCTCTTGCAGGAGGTCGAACTCTTCATAGAGAGAAAGCTGCTCTACCAGTGTCTCGCGCAGGTCATTGTCGTCATCGACAAGGAGAATGGTGCGTGTCGCCATAGGGACAATTCCTGTTTGCTTCCTGAATCAAAACTAGCTCAAATGCCGCTCTTGGCAAGCCGGCCGCCGTTGAACGCCGTCATATACGCAACCATGCCTATGGTCGTCACCTACTCGCGGACAAGGCAAAAATTTTGTGAGAATAATGCGCAAGAAAACGTCGGGAGTAAGATCGCCGAAATCCATGATCATCGTCAGAATGGCGCCACGCGACCGCCGGCGCGCGCTTGTCAGTTTCGACGGCAGGACGGAGCAGGCGGCGATCGGCCGAAGCGGTGTGACGGCGATCAAACGCGAGGGCGACGGCGCGACACCGCGGGCATCGATGAAGCTGATCGGCGGATACATGCGCCGCGACCGCATCTCGTTGCCGCCGACGCGGCTGCCGATGCGTGCCACCCGCCGCGACATGCTGTGGTGCGACGATCCTGCGCACGCCTCCTATAACCGCCCGGCCAAAGCCCCGCTCACGGTGAGCCACGAGACGATGATGCGCGACGACGGCCTCTATGACATATGCCTGGTCATGGATTGGAACATTTTCTGCAGACGGCGCAACGCGGGCTCCGCGATCTTCTTCCACCTGATCCGTCCCGGCTACGAGCCGACGCAGGGCTGCGTCGCCGTCAGCCTGCCGGCAATGAAGCGGCTGATCCGGCATATGCACCGCGGAACGATCGTGAAGGTGGGGTAGGAAGCCGACGGCTGCATCACGTTCCGTCGTCCAGCATTCGCGGCATCACGAACTGAACGAGCCGGCCCGTACCGGGCGCAATCTCAGACCATTGCTCGATAGTGAAATCCATGACGGCGAGCCCGGCCGTCGGAAACTTCTCGCGCAGGCGCGCCAACGCCACCTCGTCGCCGCCTCCAATGAGGAGGAGAGCAAGCTCCGCCATGCCCGGGTTGTGCCCGACGAGCATGAGCTTCTCGACCGACGGCTCCACCTTTCGGATCACATCGATCATCGCCTTGGCGGCGACCTCGTAGATGGCGACGGCGTCGCGGGCTTCAACCTTGTGCGGCAACGCCTCGGCCACGAGCTCCCAGGTCTCCTGCGCACGCCGGGCGGTCGAAACGAGCGCGAGATCCGGGATCAGCTCCTGTCTTGCCATGAAGGCGCCGATTGCCGGCGCCGCCCTCCGGCCGCGGCCGGCAAGCGGGCGGCGATGGTCGGCGACACCCTCGGGCCAGGCGGATTTGCCGTGGCGGAGCAGCAGGAGGCGGCGTGTCGGGGGTCTGGCGTCGTCAGGCATGGGTTTCCTCATCTGTCGGGCCGGTTGCTCCATTCTCGCACCGTCGCGCGCATAAAAAAAGCCGCCCCGAAGGGCGGCCTGAGATGCCGGAAAAGCTCGAACCGGCCTATTTCCATTCGCGGATATCGACGAAGTGCCCGGAAACCGCCGCGGCGGCCGCCATCGCCGGCGAGACCAGATGCGTGCGCCCCTTGAAACCCTGACGGCCCTCGAAGTTGCGGTTCGACGTCGAGGCGCAGCGCTCGCCCGGCTTCAGCCGGTCGTCGTTCATCGCCAGACACATGGAGCAGCCCGGCTCGCGCCAGTCGAAGCCCGCTTCCTTGAAGATCTTGTCGAGGCCCTCGGCTTCCGCCTGCTCTTTGACGAGGCCGGAACCCGGCACGATCATCGCCGAAACGGTCGAGGCGACCTTGCGGCCCTCGACGACCTTGGCGACGGCGCGCAGGTCCTCGATGCGGCCATTGGTGCAGGAACCGATGAAGACCCGATCGATGGCGATGTCGGTGATCTTCGTGCCCGGCTTGAGGCCCATATAGTCGAGCGCACGCCATTTCGAGGCGCGCTTGGTCTCATCCTGGATTTCATCCGGGTTCGGAACGATGCCCTGCACGGAGACCACATCTTCCGGCGAGGAACCCCAGGACACGATCGGCGGCAGATTGGCAGCATCGAGCACGACGACGCGGTCGTAGTGGGCGCCCTCGTCCGTGTGCAGCGTCTTCCAGTATTCGAGCGCCATGTCCCAGGCCTTGCCCTTCGGCGCGCGCGGCCGGTCCTTGATGTAGGCGAAGGTCGTCTCGTCCGGGGCGATCAGGCCGGCGCGGGCGCCGCCTTCGATCGTCATGTTGCAGATCGTCATCCGGCCTTCCATCGAGAGCGACCGGATGGCTTCGCCGGCGAATTCGATGACATGGCCGGTACCGCCGGCCGTGCCAATCTCGCCGATGATCGCGAGGATGATGTCCTTGGCGGTGACGCCCGGCGGCAACTGGCCGTCGACGCGCACCAGCATGTTCTTTGCCTTCTTCTGGATCAGCGTCTGCGTCGCCAGAACATGTTCCACTTCCGAGGTGCCGATGCCGTGCGCAAGCGCGCCGAAGGCCCCGTGCGTCGAGGTGTGGCTGTCGCCGCAGACGATCGTCATGCCCGGCAGCGTGAAGCCCTGTTCGGGACCGACGATGTGGACGATGCCCTGGCGCTTGTCGTTCTCGGAGTAGTATTCGACGCCGAAGTCGGCGGCGTTCCTGGCGAGCGCCTCGACCTGGATGCGGCTCTCTTCGTTCTTGATGCCGAGGTGGCGATCGGGCGACGTCGGGACGTTATGATCGACGACGGCAAGCGTCTTTTCCGGCGCGCGGACCTGACGGCCGGCCATGCGCAGGCCCTCGAAGGCCTGCGGGCTCGTCACCTCGTGAACGAGGTGACGATCGATGTAGAGAAGACAGGTGCCGTCGTCCTGGCTGTTGACCAGATGATCGTCCCAGATCTTGTCATAGAGGGTACGCGGTGCGCTCATGGCGATATTCCATTTGAATTTTCAGAATATGGGGAAAAGGCCGGCAGCAGGGCAGCCGGAAAACTGACCGACGATCAGGATAGGCGGCTGGTAAGCGCGCCGGAGACCCGCGCGAAAAAGCGTGCCGGCAGACGCTTGTGGTCCTGCAGCACGACGATTTTCTGTTCGCGACATCCGAATTTGGATTCCATGGCCGTGCTCATATCAATTTTTCGGCTGTTCGGCAATCGAGGAGATGGTGCGAACCGGCACCCCTTCTCTGCGAATGCGAACCCTACCGCGCTTCCGCCCTTCTCAGCCGCCGCTCGAGCGCCCGGAGAGCCAGCGACAGGCCGATCGTCAGGATGAGATAGACATAGGCGACGATGGAATAGGTCTCGAAGAAGCGGAACGAGCCCGAGGCGTAGATCTTGCCCATCTGGGTGATATCGGCAACGCCGAGCACCGAGACCAGCGAGGAATCCTTGACCATCGCCACGAAATCGTTGCCGAGCGGCGGCAGGATGACGCGGATCGCCTGCGGGAAGACGACGAGGCGAAAGCGCTGGTAGCGCGAAAGCCCGAGCGCCTTCGCCGCCTCCACCTGCCCCTTGTCGACCGACTGGATGCCGGCGCGAAAGACCTCCGCGATGAAGGCCGAATAGCCGATCATCAGCGCAATGATCGCCCGCCACATCAGCGAGATGTCGCGAACCACGAGCGGCTCCACCCAGCCTGCCGAAATGAAGGGCGCGGCTGCAAAATTCGCAACGACCACCAGCGCCGGAGCCCCTACGAAGGCGATGTAGAAAAGCAGGACGAGGATCGGCACGCCACGGATTACCTCGGTGTAGAAGCGCGCCGTCTGGCGGAGCGCAACGTGCTCGGAAAGCGCCATAAGCGCCACCCCGAGTCCGAGCACCGTCGCAAGCACAAAACCCACCAACGTCACGAAAATGGTGACGCCGATGCCCTTGAGGACAACGCCGAAAACCTGCGAAAAGATGTCGTTGGTTGCAATGACCGCGGCGAGTGCTGCGGCGATCAAGAGAAGGGCGACCAGCCACCAGGGATAGTCGCCCTTTTCGGAAGTGTCGGATCTAACTGGCGCCATCATGATTCCGATAAGTTGGAGCGGGATTGTTCCCTCATCCCGCTCCGGCGATCAGCCGCCCATCTTGTAGTCGAGGAACCACTTCTTGTTCAGCGCATCGAAGGTGCCGTCCTCCTTCAACGCCTTGATGGCGGCATTGACCGGGGCGACGAGATCGGAGCCCTTCGGGAAGATGAAGCCGAAATCTTCGGTGCCAAGCGGCTCGCCGATAACCTTGAGTTTGCCTTCGGACGAATCGACATAGCCCTTGGCGGCCACGCTGTCGGTCAGCACCAGGTCGACGTCGCCGGCCTTGAGCGCCTGCACGGTCGCGCCGAAGGTCTCGAACAGCTTGATGCGCGAGTTCTGCTCGTTGCCGTCGAGGATTTCATAGACTGCCGTGTAGAAGGGCGACGTGCCGGGCTGGGCACCGATCAGCGCATCCTCAACGGCGGCGAAGCTCTTGGCGTCCTTGAATCGGGCTTCGTCGCCGCGCACCAGCATGAACTGCTGCGAGCGCATATAGGGATCGGAGAAGTCGACCTTTTCCTTGCGGTCGTCCTTGATGGTGATGCCGGTCATGCCGATCTGGTACTGCCCGTCGGAAACGGCCTGGATCATCGCGTCCCAACTGGTGTTCTGGTACTCGACCTTGAAGTTCAGCCGCTTGGCGATCTCGTTCATCGCGTCATATTCCCAGCCGACGGCCTGGCCGGTCTTCGGGTCGACGAACTGCAGCGGCGGATAGGCGTTCTCGGTGACGACGACAACCGTCTTGCCGCCGAGGTCCGGCAGGTCGCTCGCGACAGCAGGCGCAGAGAATGCGAATGGAACGGCAAGGGCTGCGGCGATGCCGGCAAGCACGTGGCGGCGGATTGTCATTTGCAGGAGCTCCCGAAAATTGTGGCGCCCGAAAATGTCATAAAATTTGCGGGGAAGACAAGCGGTTAGTGCCAAAAAGAAAGGCGGCTCGAAAGCCGCCTTCCTGACAATTCCGAGGAAATGAAATCTTATTCCGCAGCGTTTTCCGCTGCCTTTGCTTCTTCCGCTGCCTTTGCCTCGGCGGCTTCGGCTGCTGCCTTCTCGGCTGCGAGAGCCTGGGCGGCTGCAACCTTTTCAGCCTCGATGCGTGCCTTCTCGTCGGCAACGGCCTGGCGCTCGGCTTCGTTCAGCTTGCGGGCGCGCGTGCCGGTGTTCTCGACGATACGAGCCGACTTGCCGCGACGATCGCGCAGATAGTAGAGCTTGGCGCGACGGACCTTACCGCGGCGAACCACTTCGACGCTCTCGACGAGCGGAGAGTAAACCGGGAATACGCGCTCGACGCCTTCGCCGTAGGAAATCTTGCGAACGGTGAAGCTTTCGTTGAGGCCGCCGCCGGAACGGGCGATGCAGACGCCTTCATAGGCCTGGACGCGGGTACGGTTGCCTTCGACAACGCGGACGTTGACGCGGACGGTGTCGCCGGCGGAGAAAGCGGGAAGGGTGCGCTTTGCGGCGATCTTTGCTGCCTGTTCGGCTTCCAGCTGCTGGATGATGTTCATCGGTCTAACCTTTGCGTTCTTCTGAAACAGCCAGAGCGCTCTCGACCGGCCTGTCGGGTTTCCCTTCAAGCCTTGCCGTATTCATGGCAGGAGCGGATTCGCCATTCTTTGTTGATGGTCGACGGGCAAAGAACCCGAACCGGGGCGGCACATACACCAAACGAACCGCCTTGTCATCCCCGAAAGCCGATTTTCTGCTGCGTGTTTCCTTAAGATCCCAACCGACCTACGGGCAGAACATGCAAATTCAGAGTGCTGCAGCGTGCTTTCCGCATCCGAAGACGCGCGGCGCTGTAGGTGCCTCCGCCTCGCAAGGGGCATTTTATCAGAATTGGCTGAAATTACCGACATGGGAGACACGATCGACGACGGGCTTGCGGTCGCTATCGCCAGCGGCTATCCCGGTGCCCACGCGGTTCGGGGATGGCCATGACGATTGTTCAAGCTCTTCTGCTTTTTGTTTCGGGATTCCTCTCCGGTGTTGTCAATGCCATCGCAGGCGGCGGCACCTTTCTGACCTTCGGCGCAATGACGCTCGGCGGCCTGCCGCCGATCGTCGCCAACGCCACCTCGTCGATCATCCAGTTGCCCGGCTACATCACCTCGGCGCTCGCCTATGCCAAGGAAATCCGGGCGGACCGGCAGAACGCAATCTTGCTCGGCGTCATTTCGGCGATCGGCGGACTGGCGGGTGCGCTGCTCCTGCTCTCACTCTCCAACCCGTCCTTCCGCGCAATGGTGCCCTGGCTGCTGATCCTGGCGACCGCGATCTTCGCTGTCGGTCCGCTGCTCAAGCCGAAGGTGCGCAGCGACGAACACCGGATTGGCCCGCTTGGCGTCGCCAGCCAGATGGCGACCTCCATCTATGGCGGCTTCTTCGGCGCCGGCATGGGCATCATGATGCTGGCGGTGCTGGGGCTCGCGACCGGTGGCGGCTACCATCGGCTGAACGCGCTGAAGAATTTCATCTCGATCGTGATTGCCGCAATCGCCATCGCGGTCTTTGCCGCGGGCGGGGTCGTCTCCTGGCTGCACGCGGCCATCATGGTTCCGGGTGCGGCCCTTGGCGGCTATTCGGGGGTCTGGGCGGCGCGACGCGTCCCGCAGGCGATCATTCGGGCGCTCGTCGTCGCGGTCGGGCTGCTGCTTGCCGCCTATTATTTCTTCACCGGCTGACCGCCAAGCTTGATCCACGCGTGGTTATTCCGAAAACCGGTTCCCACTTTTCGGATCACGCTTCAGCAGATCCGGCCGGCGCTCCGCCGTCAATTTTCGGGCTTCGGCCTCGCGCCATTTGGCGATCGCGCCATGATTTCCCGAGGTGAGCACGGCCGGGATTTCATGGCCTTCGAAGACCTGCGGCCGCGTATAGTGCGGGTGCTCCAGGAGGCCGCCCTCGAAACTTTCGTGCATGCCGGACAATTCGTTGCCCATCACTCCGGGCAGGATGCGCACCACGGCATCAAGCAGCACGAGCGCCGCCGGTTCTCCGCCGGAGAGAATATAGTCGCCGATCGACACTTCCTCGAGATTGCGCGTATCGATGACCCGCTGGTCGACACCCTCGAAGCGGCCGCAGACGATGACGACGCCGGCGCCACCGGCGAGCTCCCGCACGCGCTCCTGCGTCAGGGGCCGGCCGCGCGGGCTCATCAGCAGCCGCGGGCGGTCATCGTCGGCCGCGACCCGGTCGATGGCGCGGGCCAGCACGTCGGCCTTCAGCACCATGCCGGCACCGCCGCCGGCCGGTGTATCGTCGACAGTGCGATGCTTGTCCTCGGCGAAATCGCGGATCTGCACCGCCTCCATCGACCACTGCCCGCGTTCCAGCGCCTTGCCGGCGAGCGAGACGCCGAGATGCCCGGGAAACATCTCCGGATAGAGCGTCAGGACCGTCGCGCGAAAGGACATCGCCGGACCGCTCACTTGTTCTTCTTCGAGAACGGATTGCCGGCGCTTTCGTCCTTGTCGTCGACAAGACCCGCGGCGATCGGGTCGACCAGCAGTCTGCCACCCTCGAGATCGATCTCGAGCACCGACCATTCGGTGAAGGGGATCAGCACCGGCCGCCTGCCCGGCCCCTTCAGTTCCAGGAGATCGCCGGCGCCGAAATCGAAGACGCCGGTCACCGAGCCGTAGCTCTTGCCGGCGCCGTCCACCGCCTCCAGCCCTTCGAGATCGGCGTAGAAAAACTCGTCCTCGTCGAGATCGTCGTCGGGAAGGTTGTCGCGCTCGATAAAGAGCTCAAGCCCGTTGAGGGCCTCGGCCGCATTGCGGTCGTTGATGCCGCGAAAGCGCACGACCACTACGTTCTTCGCCTCGCGGATTTCAAGCACCTCGAAGACGCGCCCGTCGGCACTGTGCAGATTGCCGTAGTCGCCGAGCGCAGTCGGATCGGCGGTAAAGGATTTCACCCGCACTTCTCCGCGCAGGCCCTGGGCCGCGCCGATGGTCGCCATCAGGACTGGGTTTTCAAGCTTGCTCATAGTCTCAATCCATTTCGGGACCTACAGCGCCGCGCGTCTTCTCAGACGCGCAAAGGATGCTGTAGCACCTAGAACGTCTGCGCGATCCGTGTGCACATAAAACAAAACGGGCGGCATGGAAATGCCACCCGTTTGTCACGTCCGTTTGGCGGATATTATTCCGCGGCAGCTTCGGCAGCGGCAGCAGCTGCTTCTTCAGCACGCTGCTTGGCTTCCGCGGCACGTTCCTGTGCCTTCTTGCCGGGCTGCGCCTTGGTCGGGTTGTTGCGGGCCGGGCGCTTTGCAAGACCAGCCTGGTCGAGGAAGCGCAGCACGCGGTCGGTCGGCTGTGCGCCCTGGGCGATCCAGTGCTGGACGCGCTCCTTGTCAAACTCGATGCGCTTTTCGTCGTCCTTGGCGAGCATCGGGTTCCAGGAACCGAGCTTTTCGAGGAAGCGGCCGTCACGGGGGCTGCGCGCATCGGCAACGACGATCTGGTAGTAGGGGCGCTTCTTGGAACCGCCACGGGCGAGACGAATTTTCAGTGCCATTTCAGTTACTCCTTGCAGGCTTTCTTGACCGCTTCGTTCAAGCGGAACGTGTGGCGCCGGCGTTGCTCGCGGGTTGCGAGCGATCGGCGGCGATGGCTTCATGATGCCGGATGACTTCCTTGATGATGAAGTTCAGGAACTTCTCGGCGAAATCCGGGTCCAGATTGGCATCCTTCGCCAGGCGGCGAAGGCGTTCGATCTGGTATTCCTCGCGCGCCGGATCGGCCGGCGGCAATTGATGCTTGGCTTTCAGAACGCCGACCGCCTTGGTGCAGCGGAAGCGTTCGGCCAGCATGTGGACGAGCGCGGCATCGATATTGTCGATCGACTGCCGGTAGCCCGCCAATTCCTGTCTGATCTCGGGATCAATCATTCTCTGCGATCCTCACTTCTTCTTCGGCAGGCCGGGAAGACCCGGGAAGCCGCCACCAAGACCCGGAAGCTTGGCGCCGCCCAAACCAGGCAGCCCGCCGCTGCCGAGACCGGGCAGGCCGCCGCCGGGTTTTCCGAGTCCGGCGGCCTCGGCCTGCTTCTGCAGGGCTTCGAGCTGCTTGGGGTCGAGCTTCGACAGATCCGGCATGCCGCCGCCCAGGCCCCCGAGGCCCATCTTGTTGGCAAGGCCGCCCATCATCTGCTTCATCATACCGCCTTTGCCCTTGCCGCCCATCATCTTCATCATGTCCGCCATCTGGCGGTGCATCTTGAGAAGCTTGTTGATGTCGGCGGCATCGGTGCCGGAGCCGCTAGCGATGCGCTTCTTGCGCGAATGCTTGAGGATGTCCGGGTTGGCGCGCTCGGCCCTGGTCATCGACGAGATGATCGCGAGCTGGCGCTTGAAGAGCCTGTCGTCGAGGCCGGCAGCGGCCATCTTGTCCTTCATGCCGGCCATGCCCGGCATCAGCCCCATGATGCCGCCCATGCCGCCCATTTTCTGCATCTGCCGCAGCTGGTCGGCGAGGTCGTCCAGGTCGAACTTGCCCTTGGCCATCTTGGCGGCCATCGCCGCCGCCTTCTCGGCGTCGATGTTTTCCGCCGCCTTTTCGACCAGCGAAACGATATCGCCCATGCCGAGGATGCGGTCGGCAACGCGGCGTGGATGGAACTCCTCGAGTTCGTCCATCTTTTCGCCGACGCCGATCAGCTTGATCGGCTTGCCGGTGACGGCGCGCATCGACAGTGCCGCACCGCCGCGGCCGTCGCCGTCCATGCGGGTCAGCACGAGACCGGTGATGCCGACACGGTCGTCGAAATTGCGGGCAAGATTTACGGCGTCCTGACCGGTCAGCGCATCGGCGACGAGCAGGATCTCGTGCGGATTGGACTTCCGCTTGATCTCGGCCATCTCGATCATCAGCGGCTCGTCGATATGGGTACGGCCGGCGGTATCGAGGATGACGATGTCATGGCCGCCGAGCTTGGCCGCCTGGACGGCGCGGGCGGCAATGTCGGTCGGCGACTGGCCGGCGATAATCGGCAGCGTATCGACGCCGGTCTGGACGCCGAGCTGGCGCAACTGCTCCTGCGCGGCCGGACGACGCGTGTCGAGCGAGGCCATCAGGACCTTTTTCTTGTCCCTGCTCGTCAGCCGCTTGGCGATCTTGCCGGTCGTCGTCGTCTTGCCCGAGCCCTGGAGGCCGACCATCATGATGACAACCGGGGCCGGCGCATTGAGATCGATCGGCACACCCTCGGAACCGAGCATCGCGACGAGCTCGTCATGGACGATCTTGACGACCATCTGGCCGGGCTTGATCGATTTCAGGATTTCGGCGCCGACCGCCTTCTCGCGAACCTTCTCGGTGAAGGTACGCACGACATCGAGCGCCACGTCCGCTTCGAGCAGCGCACGGCGAACCTCCCGAAGCGCCGCGGAAACATCAGCTTCCGACAGGGCACCGCGGCCGGTCAGTCCATTCAATATGGAACCAAGACGGTCCTGGAGGCTCTCGAACATTCTCTCTTCCTTCTGGTTTCCGGTTTCACCAACGGCTCAGCCGGAAACGTGGGTTCCCTCGCACGGAAAACAAGGCGCAAAGCCAAAAACCACCCGAGGGCGCAACGCGCTGTCGGATGTTGACCTCCGGGCTCTCTTTATACCTTTGCGGGGCCCGGTCGGCGGCTTCGAAGTCATCACTTGCGAAGGAATTTGGCCGCGATAAACAGGAAAGCTGGCGAAAAGTCAAGGATCGGCGGCAAATTCGCTTGAAGCCGCATCAGGTCAGCACGGCGCCGCGCCCTTCCAGCGCCTCGGCATGCTTGCGCCATCCGGCTTCATCGCGGCTCAATACGGCGTTTTCGAGGATTTCGACCCGATAGCCGCGATTAAGCGCGCCGTTGGCGGTGTTCTGGACGCAATGGCAGCCGTCGAGCCCCGTCAGTAGCAAGGTGCCGACCCTGTTTGCAGCGAGATAGCCCTCAAGCTCTGGCGAGGAGAAGCCATCGCCGAGCGATTTCACCACCTCGAAATCCGGCGACAGCGGCAGTCCGAGATCGAGCCCTTTCGATCCGGGGATTCCCCGCCCCTCGCCGAAAAGCCAGATCATCAGCCTGGTGAGCGGCGCGCGATAGACATGGCTGATGGCGATCACCGGTATTTCAGCCTCGCTTGCCTTGATCGTGGCCGTGCTGATCATGGCAAGGCGCGGCTTCAGGTAGGCCTCGTCCCATCCGTATTTTCCGCCGATCGAAGTGAAGTCCTTCTGTATGTCGATGACGAGCAGCGCGAGGTTCGGCCGCATGGAAATGTCGATGCGCTCGCCCGTGGTCGGCGTATTCGCTCTCCGCAGTTCGTATTTCAAGCGTATGACGAAGAGGGCAGCCGCAACGACGACCGCCGCGACGACCGCGACAAGCGCAATCATCCGCTCTCCTCCGTGCCCAGCTGACGCGCCAGTTCCTCGAAAGCGGTGTCGACGCGCGCCATCACCCGGAGAGCCACCACCACCTCGGTCTGATTGATATCTCCGAGGACAGCATGCAGCAGCTCGAGCTCGCGCTGGTGAACGGCTTCGAAGATCTCCCGACCGGCGGTGCTCGGAACGCAGAAAAAGGCCTTGCGATGGTCGGGATTGGGCTTTTTCTCGATCAAGGCCTTTGCGAGCAGTCCCGCCGCAATGCGCTGGACGAACTGCCGCTTCATCGAAAGCCGCCTTGCCGCCTCCGGTACCGTCAGCGGCTCGTCGCACAGCATCTCCAACACGGCGCGCTCGGCAACCGTGATCCCCGCCCCTTCAAGCATCTTTTCCACCGTCCTGTTGACGTTGAGCTGGATGGGGCGGACAAGTTTGATGGCCTTGTAGAGCCGTTCCTGTTTGTCGAATCGGACGAGCATCGGCCGATAATAGCAATCGAGTTGTCACCTTCAAGAATTTGTTAGGGACTCGTGCCTGAACTCTGTGATGAGGGACCCAACGCGCCTATCTTGTTGCATGGCAACGGCAACCGAGGACGGCAATGACGAAGGGTGGCAATCCCTATTATACCGGCCCCGTTTCGGATCATTTCGACGGCGTTCGCTTCTTCAACCCCGGCGGCACCGCGCCGCGCGGCCTTGGCGCTTTCTTGCGCTGGCAGCTTGGCGGTGGTCGGGCGAGATGGCCCGCACACCGCGCCAGTCCGTTCCTGCAGGCGAGACCCGATCTCAATGTCGACGGCGACGGTCTCCGGGTCACAATGGTGGGGCATGCCACGCTGTTGATCCAGGTCGGCGGCCTGAACATCCTGACCGATCCGGTCTGGTCGCATCGCGCCAGCCCCTTTATCTTTGCCGGTCCCCACCGGCGCAACGCGCCCGGCATTCGCATGGACGACCTTCCGCCGATCGACATCGTCCTCGTCACGCACAATCACTACGACCACCTCGACGTCGACACGCTCATGGCATTGAACCAGGAACACGCGCCGCAGGTCGTGACGCCGCTCGGCAACGACACGATCATCCGGCGCTCGGTTCCAAATGCAGCAATATCCGTTGTCGATTGGGGCGACCGGGTCGAGCTCGACGACGGGATCACCATCCATGCCGAACCCTGCCATCACTGGTCGGCCCGCGGCTCCGGCGACCGGCGCATGGCGCTTTGGGCGGCCTTCGTCATCGAGACGCCGGCCGGCAAGATCTATCATGTCGGCGACACCGGCTTTCACGACGGCATCAACTATCGCGCGGCCCGCGCCAAACATGGGCCCTTCCGCCTGGCCAATCTGCCGTTCGGCTGCTACGAGCCGCGCTGGTTCATGGCGTCCCAGCACCAGAATCCGGAGGAGGCGGTCCAGGGCATGATCGCCTGCGGCGCCGGCCACGTCGCCGGTCATCACTGGGGCACGTTCCGCCTGACCAATGAAGGGATCGAAGAGCCGCTGAGAGCCCTGGAAACGGCCCTCGACAGCGCCGGCATCGAACGGGCGCGTTTCAGGGCGATGCGCCCCGGCGAGATCTTCGACGTTCCGGCGACCGCACCGAAGGCCGAATGAAGCCGGCACTGGTAATTTCCGGGCTTTTCCGCCATATACAGCGCAAATGAAGGACGCCTCCCCGAAGTGGAGGCCAGTTTGGACAATCGCGACATGGCCGACAGCGTGCAATTTGCCAGGATGAACGGGCTTGGAAACAAGATCCTGGTTGTCGACATGCGCGGCCGCAAGGATCGCGTCACGCCTCATGCCGCGATCGCGCTCAATGCCGATCCGGCGACCGAGTTCGACCAGATCATGGCGATCCATGATCCCAAGGCCGCCGGCACCGATGCCTGGATCGACATCATCAATTCCGACGGAACAATGGCACAGGCTTGCGGCAACGGCACCCGCTGCGTCGTGCAGGCACTCGCCGCCGAAACCGGCAAGAAGGCTTTCCTCTTCCACACCGTTGCGGGCCTCCTCGAAGCCAAGGAGCATGAGGACGGCACGATCTCGGTCGACATGGGAAGCCCGCGTTTCGGCTGGAACGAAATCCCGCTGGCCGAAGAATTCCACGACACGCGCCGGATCGAACTGCAGATCGGGCCGATCGACGACCCGGTGCTGCATTCGCCGTCCGTCGCCTCCATGGGCAACCCGCATGCGATCTTCTGGGTCGACGACGACGTCTGGTCCTACGAACTCGATCGCTTCGGTCCGCTGCTTGAAAATCATCCGATCTTTCCCGAGCGCGCCAATATCTCGATCGCCCGCGTCCGGTCGCGTGATGAAATGGACCTGCGGACCTGGGAGCGCGGCGCAGGGCTGACGCTCGCCTGCGGCTCGGCGGCTTGTGCCGCCGCGGTCAGCGGCGCGAGAACCGGACGAACCGAGCGGACGGTAACCGTGAACGTTCCGGGCGGGCCGCTCCTCATCGAATGGCGCGAGCGCGACGACCACGTCGTCATGACCGGGCCGGCCGAGTGGGAGTGGTCGGGCACCGTCGATCCCGCTACCGGCGCCTTTCAGCGCGACGCAGCAGCGGCTGGTGACAGCGGAGCGCGGGCGCTTTGAGCGGCGTCGAGGTCATAACCTTCGGCTGCCGCCTCAACACCTATGAATCGGAAGTGATGCGGGCCGAAGCCGAGAAGGCGGGGCTGAACAACGCCATTCTCGTCAACACCTGTGCGGTGACTGGCGAGGCCGTGCGCCAGGCACGCCAGGCGATCCGCCGCGCACGGCGCGACAACCCGCACGCCCGGATCATCGTCACCGGCTGCGCCGCCCAGACCGAGAAGCAAATCTTTGCCGAAATGGCCGAGGTCGATGCGGTGCTCGGCAACGAGGAGAAGCTCAAGAGCGCCTCCTACCGTTCGCTGCCCGATTTCGGCGTCTCGGCGGAGGAAAAACTCCGCGTCAACGACATCATGAGCGTGCGCGCCACCGCGCCGCAGATGGTGAAGCACATCGACGGGCATGTTCGCGCCTTCATCCAGGTGCAGAACGGCTGCGACCACCGCTGCACCTTCTGCATCATCCCCTATGGCCGCGGCAATTCCCGCTCCGTGCCGATGGGCGCCGTCGTCGACCAGGCGCACCGGCTCGTCGAGGGCGGTTATCGCGAGATCGTGCTGACCGGCGTCGATGCGACGAGCTATGGCGCCGACTTACCCGGAACGCCAACCCTCGGCCTGCTTGCCAAGACGTTGTTGAAGCAGGTGCCGGAAATCCGGCGCCTGCGCCTCTCGTCGATCGACAGCATCGAGGTCGACCGGCACCTGCTCGACCTGATCGCCGACGAGCCGCGCTTCATGCCGCATCTACATCTTTCGCTCCAGCACGGCGACGACCTCATTCTGAAGCGGATGAAGCGGCGGCATGCGAGCGCTGATGCCCGTGCCCTCTGCGACGAGGTCCGCCGCCTGCGGCCCGAGATCAGCTTCGGCGCTGACATGATCGCCGGCTTTCCGACCGAAACCGAAGAGATGTTCGAGAACGCCGCGCGCCTTGCGGAGGACTGCGGCATCGCGCATCTCCACGTCTTTCCCTATAGCCCGCGCCCCGGTACGCCGGCCGCGCGCATGCCGCAGCTCGATCGCGCGCTCATCAAGGAGCGTGCGGCGCGGCTGCGTGCGAAGGGGGCGGACCTCTACGCCGCCCATCTCTATCGTATGATCGGCAGCGAGCAGACGATACTGGTCGAGATGAACGGGCTGGGGCACACGGAAAACTTCACGCTCGTCGATGCGGCCGGCCTCAAGCCGCGGTCGCTCGTTGCTGTCACAATTACCGGCCACAATGGCAAGCATCTGACGATGCAACAAAAACAGATGGCTGCGGCCTGAAATCCGGACATTCCCATGGCGATTGGTTTCATCAAGAAGATCTTCTCCTTCGGCAAGGGTGCCGTCGAGGAGAAACCCGCGCCGCCGCAGGAGGCGCCGGAAGTGCGCGACGAGGCGCTGACACCCCCCTCTGTACCTTCGGGACATCTCCCCCACAAGGGGGGAGAGGGGACGGAGCACGAGGCGGCCGCAGGGGATGATCGAGCTGTCATCGAAAAGCCGGAGGCTGCCGCAGACGATCTCGCCGGCTCGCCCGAGACAACCGCACCAGAGACCGAAGTAACACGCGAAGACACCGCGGAAAACACTCCTCCTGCCGCAGATGAAAACGCTGGCTTTGCTGACGAGGGCGCGCCTCCTCCGATCTCCCCCCCTGTGGGGATGCCCGGCAGGACAGAGGGGGGTGAGGAGACCTCTCCCGACCGCGCCGCGGGGCCTGAAGACGACACGGCCAAGGCCGTGACACCCCCCTCTGTCCCAGATCAGGGGGAGACCGAGGTCACCACCGAGGGCGACCGCAGCGCCCCACGTGAGGAACCGGCGGACGGGGACGGCCTTTTCGCCTCGAGCGAGACCGAGAGCGAGGATGCCGAGCGCCAAGAGCCGGAGGCAACCGCGGACCGCGTTGGCGGCGAAGCCGTCGCGATGGACGATGAGGCGGCGACCGAAGCAACGGCCGCAGACAATCGCTCCGCCTCGCGAGAGGGGTCGGCCGGCGGAAACGACCTCGCCGCTTCGACCGAGACCGAGGATGCCAAACGTGAAGAGGCAGAGGCAAATGCGGAAATCGCCGCCGAAGAGTGGAGCGTCCTTCCTCCAATCTCCCCCCTTGTGGGGGAGATGCCCGGCAGGGCAGAGGGGGGTGAGACTCGCGACAATCTCGCGGACACATCACCACACAGCCTCCCCAAAGGCTTTGCCACCGCCGACAAGCGCCCGAAGGAAGCAGCGCCCGCCCCTCAGCCGAAGCTTTCCTGGTACCAGCGGCTGCGCCGCGGCCTCGCCCGCACTTCGTCGCAACTCACCGGTCAGATCGCCAGCCTCTTCACCAAGAGGAAGCTCGACGAGGCGACGCTGCAGGATCTCGAAGATCTGTTGATCCAGGCCGACCTCGGCGTCGAGACGGCGATGCGCATCACCGATACGCTCGCCTCCGAGCGCTATGGCAAGGACGTCTCCGGCGAGGATGTGTCGCGCATCATGGCCGGCGAGATCACCAAGGTGCTGGCCCCGGTCGCCAAACCGCTTGAGCTCGATCTCAGCCACAAGCCGCACGTGATCCTCGTCGTCGGCGTCAACGGCACCGGCAAGACGACGACGATCGGCAAGCTCGCCGCCAAGCTTTCCGGCGCCGGCCTGAAAGTGATGCTTGCGGCCGGCGATACCTTCCGCGCCGCAGCCATCGAACAGTTGAAGATCTGGGCCGAGCGGACAAAATCCGACATCGTCTCCTCGAAGCTCGGCGCCGACGCAGCCGGCCTTGCCTATGAAGCGTTCCAGCTCGCTCGCGAGAAGAAGTCGGACGTGCTGATCATCGATACTGCGGGGCGACTGCAGAACAAGGCCGAGCTGATGGCGGAACTCGAAAAGATCGTGCGCGTGCTCGGCAAGCTCGATCCCGACGCGCCGCATACGGTCCTGCAGACGCTCGACGCGACGACCGGGCAGAATGCCCTGCAGCAGGTCGAGATCTTCCGCAACGTCGCGGGCGTCAGCGGCCTGATCATGACCAAGCTCGACGGCACCGCGCGCGGCGGCATTCTGGTCGCGATCTCCGCCAAGCATAAGCTACCGGTCTACTTCATCGGGGTCGGCGAGGGTATCGACGATCTCGAGCCCTTCGAGGCGAAGGATTTCGCCGACGTAATCGCCGGCGTGGCCGCCTGATGCCCTACATGTTTCCGTAAGTCGGACCCGAAGTGCTGCTGCGTCCTTTGCGCGTCCGACCAGGGCGCGCGGCGCAGTAGGGCCGACCAACTCGGAAGAACGTTTGGACGCCGCCCGCCTCGTTGATATGGTTTTGCCGCAATGCTGGTGTTATGAGCAGCACTCAAGTGCTACAGCGACCCTTGCCCGTCTCGGACG
Organism: Sinorhizobium mexicanum; assembly: GCF_013488225.1. Taxonomy (NCBI): domain Bacteria; kingdom Pseudomonadati; phylum Pseudomonadota; class Alphaproteobacteria; order Hyphomicrobiales; family Rhizobiaceae; genus Sinorhizobium; species Sinorhizobium mexicanum. Next base: position 4,163,022 of record NZ_CP041238.1, read on the forward strand.
CGCGGCGCGGTAGAAGGCGCGATATGCAAGAACAGGATCCGCATATGTCGACAATCGAAGCCGCCAAACCGCGGACAGAGGTGAGCCCGCTCCTGAAGCTCGTGCTGGAACTCGGGCCGCTCATGGTCTTCTTCTTCGCCAATTCCCGCGGCGACTGGCTGGCCGGCCGCTTTCCGGTGCTTGCCGAACTCGGCGGACCGATCTTCATCGCCACCGGGCTCTTCATGGCGGCAACGGCGATCGCGCTTGTCGCTTCCTGGATCATGACCCGGACGCTGCCGATGATGCCGCTCGTTTCCGGGATCGTCGTGTTCGTCTTCGGTGCGCTGACGCTCTGGCTGCAGAACGACACCTTCATCAAGATGAAGCCGACGATCGTCAACACGCTCTTCGGCGCGATCCTGCTCGGCGGCCTCCTGTTCGGCAAATCCCTGCTCGGCTACGTCTTCCATTCCGCCTTCAGGCTGGACGAGGATGGCTGGCGCAAGCTCACGGTGCGCTGGGGCCTGTTCTTCCTGTTCCTCGCCGTGCTGAACGAAGTCGTCTGGCGTGCCTTCTCGACGGATTTCTGGGTGGCCTTCAAGGTCTGGGGAACGATGCCGATCACTATTCTCTTCACCCTGGCCCAGATGCCGCTGATCATGAAGCATTCGCTCGAACAGGATAGCGCCGAGTGACGATCGCAGCCGGGACCGACGACAACAGACAACGCTGGGCCCGGTTCTGGCTGATCGCCTGCCTTGGTGTGCTCGCGGTCCAGATATTGGCGCAGCATTTCATGGGCCGGCTGTGGATCTGCGAATGCGGCTACGTCAAGCTCTGGGAAGGCATCGTCAAGTCCAGCGGCAACTCGCAACACATCAGCGACTGGTATACGCCGTCCCACATCATTCACGGCTTCCTCTTCTACGGCCTCGGTCACTTGGCTCTGCGCGGCAAGCCGCTGAGCGCGCGCCTCTTCCTTGCGACCGTGATCGAATCCGCCTGGGAAATTGCCGAAAACACGCCGATGGTGATCAACCGCTACCGTTCGGCAACGATCTCGCTCGACTATTTCGGTGACAGCATCCTGAACTCCACCATGGACACGCTCGCCATGGCGACGGGCTTCCTGCTCGCCTCGCGGCTGCCGGTGGCGTTGACGGTCGTGATCGCGATCGTGCTTGAGCTCTTCACCGCCTGGACGGTGCGCGACAATCTTACATTGAACGTGCTGATGCTCGTCTGGCCGCTCGATGCCGTGAAGGGCTGGCAGGCGGGGCTTTAGCGGCTCCGTCGTCCCCATTTGCCCCTCATCCGGCCTGCCGGCCACCTTCTCCCCGCAGGCGGGGCGAAGGAAACTCGCGGCGCCCTCTTAAGTCCCCTCGCCCCGCTTGCGGGGAGAGGGTTAGGGTGAGGGGCAATAACGACCGCGCTTCACTGCTCGAGTCGCGTCAGAAATTTCGATCGCCGCTCACGAGCCAGCAAGCGCCTTCTCGATCGCTGGCATCAGCCCTTCCTTGAGGCTGCGTTCGTCAAACGGGCCGACGCGCTTGTAGAGGATCGTGCCGTCGGCCCCTACGAGGTAGGATTCCGGGATGCCGTAGACGCCCCAGTCGATCGCGGCCTTGCCGCGCGGATCGATGCCGATCGCCGAGAACGGGTTGCCGAGCTCACCGAGGAACCGCAACGCGTTTTCGTTCTGGTCCTTGTAGTTGATGCCGACGACCAGCAGCCTCGGATCCTTGGAGAGCTCAAGGATGATCGGGTGCTCCTGCCGGCAGGGCACGCACCAGGACGCCCAGACATTGACGAGCGTCAGCCTGCCCTTGACCGCCGTATCGTTGAGCGCAGGCATCGGCTGGCCGGCAAGCGTCGCGCCTTCAAGCGGCGGCAGGTCGAGCTTCGGCGCCTTCGTGCCGATCAATGCGGACGGGATTTCGCTTACATCCTTGCCGGAATTCAGCTGGCTCCAGAAGATCAGCGCCAGTGCCGCGAAGATGATGAGCGGCAGCGCCGCAAATACGAAGCGCAGAGCGCCGGGCTTGCGCTCGTCCGGCTGGGGTACCTGCGTGCTGCTCATCGGCCGGCCCCGCTTGACGCTTCGGCCGAGCGGCGTCGAATGCCCGCCGCCTCGAGTTCCTTCAACTCACGCTGGCGCGCGCGGCCATCGCCGATGACCCAGAACACGAGTCCCGCCACCGTAACGGCGGCGACAGCATAGCTGGCAAAGACATAGGCGGCGTGGCTCATCATAGTGCCTGCGCCTCCCGGCCGGCGTTGCGCACAGCCTGACGGCGGAGCGACGTGACCCGGCGGCGCCAGATCTCGTTGCGCATCGCGGCAATGTGCAGCGTGAAGAACAGGAGCGTGAAGGCGACCGCCATGACGAGAAGCGGCCACAAGAACTCGGAATCGATCGTCGGACCACCGAGACGCATGACGCTCGCCGGCTGATGCAGCGTGTTCCACCATTCGACCGAGAACTTGATGATCGGAATGTTGACGAAGCCGACCAGCACGAGCACGGCGGAGACGCGGGCCGAACGGGCAGGATCGTCCATGGCGCGATTAAGCGCGATCAGACCGAGATACATGAGAAAGAGCACGAAGACCGAGGTCAGCCGCGCATCCCAGACCCACCAGGCACCCCACATCGGCTTGCCCCAGAGGGACCCGGTGACGAGCGCGAGAAAGGTAAAGCAGGCGCCGATCGGCGCGGCCGCCTTGGCGGAAACATCGGCGAGCGGGTGGCGCCAGACGAGCGTGCCGAGCGCGGAAATCGCCATCACCGTATAACACATCATCGACAGCCAGGCTGCCGGCACATGCACGTACATGATACGCACGGTCTCGCCCTGCTGGTAATCGCCTTCGGTGGTGAAGGAAAGCCAGAGGCCAGCAACGAAGAACAGGGCGGTGGCAGCAGCAAACCAAGGCAGGACACGCTCCGCCAGCGCCAGAAACCGGGTGGGGTTGGCGAGATCGCTGAATTTGCGGATAGCCAGGCTGTTTTCGCTCATGACGGCTCTTTAACGCGGAAGCATGACTTCCGCAATTGACCCTGGTCAATCACGATTGCGTTAGATCCCGCCGGCTTCGGTTCTCAATCGGCCGAATGCCTGAGCGCGGCGGCAGCGGCGACCGGACCTATCACTGCGAAGAACAGGGTTATCGCCATCAATATCATGAAAGGCGGCAGAAACGGGGCGGGATCCTCGATCGCCGCATAAACTGCACTGACACCGAAGATCAGCACCGGGATGGCAAGCGGCAGAACGAGGATCGAAACGAGCAATCCGCCGCGCGGCAAGGCGACCGCGACCGCGGCGCCGACCGCGCCGATGAATGTGATCGCGGGTGTTCCGGCAAGAAGCGTGAGCATCGTGGCGCCGATTGCCAACTCGTTCATATTCATGAAGAGGCCGAGCAGCGGCGAGGCGATGACGAGCGGCAGGCCGGTCGCGGCCCAATGGGCGGCGCACTTGACGAAGACGGTCAGAATGAGCGGTGTCTCCTGCATCAGCAGGAGATCGAGCGACCCGTCCTCGCGCTCCGCCTGGAATAGACGGTCGAGACCGAGCAGCGAGGCAAGCAGCGCGCCGATCCAGAGCATCGCCGGGCCGATGCGCGACAGCAGGTTGAGATCCGGCCCGACCCCGAAAGGGACGACGGCAACGACCGTCATGAAGAACAGCACGCCGATCATTGCGCCGCCGCCGGCACGCACCGAGAGTTTGAGGTCGCGGAAAAAGAGGGGGATCAATGGGTGAACCCCTTCATCTGCAAGTTCTGCGTCGACCCGAGCCCCAGAGGCTGATGGGTGGCAGCAATGACGATGCCGCCCCGTTCGAGATGAGCCGTCACAAGCCCGGCGAACAGCCTGTCCGCCCCGGTATCGAGCGCGGCGGTCGGCTCGTCGAGCAACCAGATCGGCCTGTAGGCGACGAGGAGCTTCGCCATCGCCATGCGCCGCTGCTGGCCGGCGGAAAGATAGCCGAAGGGCAGGTGCGTGATGCCGGCAAGCCCGACGGCTTCGACGGCTTCGTTGACGTCGATGCCGGAACCTCCGGGCGAATCACCCATGAAACGCTGCCAGAAGGAAAGATTTTCCCGGACGGTCAGCTCCCGCTTCATCGCGTTGCGATGGCCGAGATAATGGCTGAGCTCGTAGGGATGCGCGATTTCCGCCGGTCCTCCCTCGACTCTGAACCTGCCCGATTCGGCCCGCAGGAGCCCCGCAAGAACGCGAAGCAAGGTCGACTTGCCGGAGCCGTTCGGCCCCGTCACCACAAGGGCCTCGCCGGCGCCGAGAGCAAAGGAAATATCGTTAAAAATCAGGTCCTCGCCGCGCCTCGCACTCAAACCTTCAGCCAGCAGGCGCATGTATTTTCAGCTTCCCTTGACGCTCTCTGCCGCACACCAAAAAAAGTTCCGATTGAACCTTGGTTGGTCTGGCACCATCTGGAGAAATTATCTATAACGCGGCCAACACGCCAGCGGTCGGCGTGAATTTCATCCAAGCGCCGAACATGGAATGACATTCCACGTACGGACAGCGGAAATGGCCGCACCCGCATCCCATTTCGCGCTTCACAGGCGCTCGGGCGTTCGTACGTCAGCTTTTGGCGATCAGACGGAACGGGGTATTATCCAGTGTCCAAATCCCTAGACAGCTTCAATTGTCGCTCCACGCTCACCGTCAATGGCGTGGATTATGTCTATTACAGCCTTCCGAAGGCGGAAGCGAACGGCCTCGCCGGTGTTTCGAAGCTTCCCTATTCGATGAAGGTGCTGCTGGAAAACCTGCTGCGCAATGAGGATGGCCGCTCGGTCACCAAGAAGGACATCGAGAACGTCGCCGCATGGCTCAGCGACAAGGGCACCGCGGAAAACGAAATCGCCTACCGTCCGGCACGCGTTTTGATGCAGGACTTCACCGGCGTCCCGGCCGTCGTCGACCTCGCGGCAATGCGCGACGCCATGGTCTCGCTCGGCGGCGATCCGGAGAAGATCAATCCGCTCGTCCCCGTTGACCTCGTCATCGACCACTCGGTCATCGTCGACGAATTCGGCACGCCTCAGGCCTTTGCCCGCAACGTCGAACTGGAATACCAGCGCAACGGTGAGCGCTACCGCTTCCTGAAATGGGGCCAGCAAGCCTTCAAGAACTTCCGCGTCGTGCCGCCCGGCACCGGCATCTGTCACCAGGTCAACCTGGAGTATCTCGGCCAGACGGTCTGGACCCGCGAAGAAGACGGCGAAGTGACCGCCTATCCCGATACCTGCGTCGGCACCGACAGCCACACCACCATGATCAACGGCCTCGGCGTGCTCGGCTGGGGCGTCGGTGGTATCGAAGCGGAAGCCGCGATGCTCGGCCAGCCGGTCTCCATGCTGCTGCCGGAAGTCATCGGCTTCAAGCTGACCGGCAAGCTCAAGGAAGGCGTGACCGCGACCGACCTGGTGCTGACGGTCGTCCAGATGCTGCGCAAGAAGGGCGTGGTTTCGAAGTTCGTCGAATTCTTCGGCCCGGGCCTCGACAACATGACGCTCGCCGACCGCGCGACGATCGGCAACATGGGTCCGGAATACGGCGCCACCTGCGGCTTCTTCCCGGTCGATGCCGAAACCATCAATTACCTCACCATGTCCGGCCGTGAAGAGAGCCGCATCGCGCTGGTCGAAGCCTATTCGAAGGCGCAAGGCATGTGGCGCGAAGGCGACGGCTCCGAGCTCGTCTTCACCGACACGCTGGAACTCGACCTCGGCGACGTGGTGCCGTCGATGGCGGGCCCCAAGCGCCCGGAAGGCCGCATTGCGCTCGAAAACATCGCCTCCGGCTTCGCGACGGCGCTCGAAAGCGACTACAAGAAGCCCGACCAGCTTGCGAACCGTTATGCGGTCGAAGGCACGGATTTCGACATCGGCCATGGCGACGTTGCGATCGCAGCCATCACCTCCTGCACCAACACCTCGAACCCGTCGGTCCTGATCGCCGCCGGCCTGCTCGCCCGCAACGCGGTCGCCAAGGGCCTGAAGACGAAGCCGTGGGTCAAGACCTCGCTCGCGCCCGGATCGCAGGTCGTCGGTGAATATCTGGCGAAATCCGGCCTGCAGGCCGATCTCGACAAGCTCGGCTTCAACCTGGTCGGCTTCGGCTGCACCACCTGCATCGGCAACTCCGGCCCGCTGCCAGGCCCGATCTCGAAGACGATCAACGACAAGGGACTGATCGCCGCCGGAGTTCTCTCCGGCAACCGCAACTTCGAGGGCCGCATCTCGCCGGACGTCCAGGCGAACTACCTCGCCTCGCCGCCGCTCGTTGTCGCCTACGCGCTTGCCGGCACGGTCCAGAAGGACCTGACCAAGGAGCCGATCGGCGAGGACAAGGACGGCAAGCCGGTCTACTTGAAGGATATCTGGCCGACCTCGCAGGAAATCCAAGACTTCATCTTCAAGTACGTCACCCGCGAACTCTACGCGACGAAATATGCGGACGTGTTCAAGGGCGACGCCAACTGGCAGGCGGTCCAGGTTCCGGCGGGCCAGACCTATGCCTGGGACGAGGCTTCCACCTATGTCCAGAACCCGCCCTACTTCGTCGGCATGGGCAAGAAGGGCGCCGGCATTTCCGACATCAAGGGCGCCCGCGTCCTCGGCCTCTTCGGCGACAAGATCACCACCGACCACATTTCCCCGGCCGGTTCGATCAAGGCCCAGTCGCCGGCAGGCTCCTACCTGCTCGGCCATGGCGTCGGCGTCGCCGACTTCAACCAGTACGGCACCCGCCGCGGCAACCATGAGGTGATGATGCGCGGCACCTTCGCCAATATCCGCATCCGCAACCACATGCTCGGCCCGAACGGCAAGGAAGGTGGCTACACCATCCACTATCCGTCGAAGGAAGAGATGTCGATCTACGACGCCGCCATGCAGTACAAGGAAGAGGGCATTCCGCTCGTCATCTTCGCCGGCGTCGAATACGGCAACGGTTCGTCACGCGACTGGGCGGCCAAGGGCACCAACCTGCTCGGCGTCAAGGCGGTGATCGCCCAGTCCTTCGAGCGTATCCACCGCTCGAACCTCGTCGGCATGGGCGTCATCCCCTTCGTCTTCGAGGAAGGCATGACCTGGGAGTCGCTGGGCCTGAAGGGCGACGAGGTAGTGACCATCGACAACCTCGCCAATGTCCAGCCGCGCGAAAAGCGCCTGGCGCGGATCACCTATGGCGACGGCTCGGTCAAGGAAGTTCCGCTGATCTGCCGCATCGACACGCTTGACGAGGTCACCTACGTCAACAACGGCGGCATCCTGCAGACGGTTCTGCGCGACCTCGCGGCCTGAGCCCGCCGACCGTCTACTGCTCGCAAGCCGGGGCATCGAAAGATGCCCCGGCTTTTCACGTTTCCGTAGCGGCGGGTGGCGAAATGCTCACTCCAACGTGACTTTCCGTTGAAGTACGGCCGTCGTATGTATGAATTCCAGCATTCGAGCCTGCCTACAATAAAGTGACGCCATGACATTCGCCTATAGAACAACCATCCGGCGTCTCGCCCTGACGATATGGTTCCTGACGGCAGGCTGCGGAGCGGTTACGGCGGACGACGGAAAGACAATCAAGGGCGTCGTCGAACTCTTCACCAGCCAGGGCTGCTCCTCCTGTCCGCCGGCGGATGCGGCGCTGAAAAAGCTCGTCGATGAGGGCGATGTCGTCGCGCTCGCCTATCACGTCGACTACTGGAACTACCTCGGCTGGGCCGACACGCTTGCTTCCAAGGAAAATACCGAACGGCAATATGCCTATGCCCGCATGCTCGGCCGCAACGGCGTCTATACGCCCCAGGCGGTCCTCAACGGGCGCGATCATCTCAACGGCGCCAATCTGCAGGCGATCAGGAGCCGGCTCGACGCGATGAGCACCGAGGGCCGGGGACTGGCCGTTCCGGTCCAGGCCGCGATTGGCGACGATGGAATCTCGATCAAGGTCGGCGCCGGCGAAGGCAAGGCGAATGTTGTCGTCGTCTATTTCGAGCGGGCCAAGGTGGTCGATGTCGAGAAAGGCGAAAACAGCGGCAAGCAGATCGCCTATTGGCATGCCGTGCGCGACATACAGACGATAGGCATTTGGGATGGCAAGCCGGCCGAATTCACATTGCCCGCCTCCGTCCTCATTGAAGGAAATGGCAACAGTGGCTGCGCCGTCCTGCTGCAATCGATGAAGGATGCGGAAACGCCGGGGGCCATTGTCGGGGCGGCAGCCGTTCTTGCCGGCCCGCAGGGCAAGCTTTGAACCCGGTGATTTTCTGCATGTTCCTTACTTTGCGCGTCTGACCGGACGCGCGGCGCGGAGAGACGGGGGTGGTTCGGCCCGGCAGCATCGAGGGGCTGGGGCTGAGGGTTCGAAGTTACCGGACCGAACCGGTCATGTCTGCGTTCGTAATATCTCCCGCAGCATGACGACCTGTCCGGACATACGGTGGCAACGACTCTGTCCGGCAGCGGTCGAAGTCTTGCCGTGAATTGGGGCGCCGATTTGACTGAATTGCGGCAACCGAAAGAATTGCCGGGATTGTTCACCGGCTTCCGGCTTGCTTTTCCGTTCGTGTCAGGCACACTGTCGTGGTCCTGTCACATCAGAAGGCCAAAATACTGATGACCGATCAACCGGATTTGCCGGAAGGCGAGACGCGTCGCCAGGGCCAGGCCACGTCGCAAGTGGTCGATTTTCACGAATACAAGAGCGCCAGGAATCCCCCTCCCGTTACATTTCATCGCCGCGAGCTGGATCAGATTTTGCGGGTCTATGGCCGCATGGTCGGCGAAGGCGAATGGCGCGACTATGCGATCGACCACACGAAGGATCGAGCCGTGTTCTCCGTGTTCAAGCGATCGGGGGAAACGCCGCTCTACCGCATCGAGAAAAACCCGAAGCTTGCGGCAAAGCAGGGCGCCTATAGCGTGCTCAACGCCCATGGCACGATATTGAAGCGCGGCCATGAGCTTGCCCTGGTGCTCAAGGTGTTCGACAAGGTGCTGAAGCTCGTCGAGACCTGACGCGATATCTCCTTTGGAATTGCCGCCCATCCGCCCGCCGGCACTCTTCTCGCCGCAGGCGGGGCGAATGGTGGCGCGTGAGCGGAGCAGGTGAGGGTGATCCCACCGCTTCGAGGGGAACTACAGCGCCGCGCATCTTAATCAGAAGCGCAAAGGGCGCTCAGGTCCGGTAGAGCGTATCCGGATAGACGCCCTCGTCCGGATCCGAGGCTGCTCCATCTCCGAGGGCGAGTTGCATGATCGCCGTGTCCAGCCAGCGGCCATGCTTGAAACCGGTCGCCTTCATGAACCCCTGATGCTCGAAGCCGAGAGCGCGATGCAATGCGATCGATGACGGGTGCGCGCCGCCGATCACCGCCACCATCTGGCGGAAGCCAAGCGCGGTGCATCGCTTGACCAGTTCCGCGAGCAAGGCCCTGCCGACACCTTTGCCCCGGGCCTCGGGTGCGAGATAGATGGAATCCTCTACCAGGAACCGGTAGGCCGTCCGCGTGCGGAATGCGGAAGCATAGGCATAGCCGATGATCGCTCGCCCGTGGTCCTCCTGTGCCACGATGTAGGGATAGCCGCTGCCGGTTATCGTCGAAAAGCGGAGCGCCATCTCCGCCTCGGACGGCGGCGTTATCTCGTAGGTCGCCACGCCGTTCAAAACGGACTCGCGGTAGATTTCGGTAATTGCGGGAAGATCGGCAGCGACGGCGTCGCGGAGAGTGACAGACATGGGACTTCATGATGTTGGCTTGTCCCGATCAAATCGCATGGATCGGACCGAGCGATCAAGCCGTCTCCTGTAGCTTCCTTAGATCGAAGCCGAACAAAAAAGGCGGCCGAAGCCGCCTTTTCCGCGAATGCGTCCTGACTACTGGTTCCTGTTGCCCAGGAACTGCAGCAGGAACATGAACAGGTTGATGAAGTCGAGATAGAGCGTCAGCGCGCCCATGATGGCCTTGCGGCCAACAACCGCGGCGTCATCGGCCTCGTAGTACATTTCCTTGATCTTCTGTGTGTCGTAGGCGGTCAGGCCGGCGAACACGAGCACGCCGATCACCGAGATCGCGAAGGCGAACGCGGAAGACGCCAGGAAGATGTTGACGATCGACGCGATGATCAGGCCGAAGAGGCCCATGATCAGGAACGTGCCGAAGCCCGACAGGTCCTTCTTCGTCGTGTAGCCGTAGAGCGACAGCGCGCCGAAGGCGGCGGCCGTGACGAAGAACGTCTGCACGATGCTCTGGCCGGTGAAGACCAGGAAGATCGAGGACAGCGAGAGCCCCATCAAGGCGGCGTAGATCCAGAACGTCGTCTGCGCTGCGGAGACGCTCATCGAATTGATGCGGAAGCTCATGAAGAAGACCAGCGCCAGCGGCGCCAGCATCACGACCCACTTCAAGGGCGAAGCGTAGATGAGCTGGGCGAATGCCGGATTGGAGACGGCAAGCGCATAGGTTCCGTAAGCTGCTACACCTGTGATCGCCAGCCCGAGAGCCATCAGGTTGTAGACCTTCAGCATGTAAGCGCGAAGGCCTTCGTCGATCACGGCACCCGCCTGAGCGCCGGCGGGCGACATTCGGGTTTGGTAGTTTCTCAGATCAGCCATTGTTTCCTCATTTAAGCCCCGGTGGAAATGACGGTGTCGGGCGGTAAGTGTTTGTCCTTCAAGCGCCCAGGCGCCGCTGCGGGGCTCCAGCATGCCTGTGGACAAATATGATGTTGAATGCGGTCACGCACAAGAGCCGGAAGGGCCCGAATCGCGCAAAGCCGGGCCTCGAGCCATCAAACAAGGGTGATTTACGGTTAATCGCCGCGCTCACAACTCGCGCAGCACCGGAGCGGCCTTCTGGCCGAGAATGCGCCAGGTTCCGGCAAGACCGATGCCGACGGTCATGACGAGTGCTACTACGATCGTGGCGATCGCGACATCCGGGAGGAAATCGGACGGCAGCGTCATCACGCGGCTGACGACGAACCAGGCAGAAACACCTCCGGCAAACAGCGCGAAGACGGCAGTTGCGAAGCCGAGAATGATGTATTCGTAGCTAAAGGCGCGGATCAGCGTGCCGCGCGTGGCACCCAGCGTCTTCAGGACAACTGCATCGTGGATGCGCGCACGGTTGCCGGCGGCGAGCGCCCCCGCAAGAACGAGAACCGACGCGACAAGGGCGACCGCGGCGGCGGCGCGAATGGCCGTCGCAAGCTGCGCGAGAAGCGCATTGACAATATCGAGCGCATCCTTGACGCGCACGCTGGTGATCGTCGGATAGGTATTGGTCACCGACTTCAACACCGCCGCCTCCTCCTTGGCCGTCGCATCGGGATCGATGACCGTTGCGAGCCAGGCGTGCGGCGCGCCGGCAAACGTGTTCGGCGAGAAGACCATGACGAAATTGATCGACAGCGATTCCCATTCGACGTTGCGGAAATTGACGATCTTCGCGGTGATGTTGCGGCCGAGCACGTTGACGGTCACCGTGTCGCCGAGTTTCAGGCCGAGCTCGCGGGCTTCCTCCGCCGAGAACGAAACCAGCGGTTCACCCCGATAAGCCTCAGGCCACCACGTGCCCTCGGTGAGCGTCGCGTTCTCCGGCGGATTTTTGGCATAGGTGATGCCACGGTCGCCGCGCAGCACCCATTGCCCGCCCGGCGGCACGTTGCGGCTGTTCACGTCCTCGCCGTTGAACGCCACGATGCGCCCGCGCAGCATCGGCACTTCAACGACCTTGCCCTGTGGCATCGCCTGCGAAAGCAGTGACCGGAACCCTTCGATCTCGCTCCCCTGGATATCGACGAAGAAGAAGTTGGGCGCCCGCTCGGCCATGTGGCCGGTGAGTTCGCGCCGAAGGTTGCCGTCGATGAGCGCCAGCGTCACGAGCAAGGCGAGACCGAGACCGAGTGAAAGCACCACCGACGGCGTCAGGGCGCCGGGGCGATGGATGTTGCCGATCGCCAATCTCAGCGCCGGCGAGTTGACCCGCGGGCTGCGCCGCGCAAGCCAGGAAATAAGCCACGACACGCCGCGCAGCAGGATGAAGGCAAAGGCGATTGCGCCGAGGAAGATCAACGAAATGCTGCGATCGTACGCGGTCCAGACGGCAAGTCCGGCGAGCGCCGCAAGGCAGGCGAGCGCGCCTGCGAGATAGGGCCAAGCCGGGAAGCCAGTGGGTTCTAACCCCTGTTGCCGGAAGAGCGCCGTTGCCGGCACCCGGCGCGCGCGGCCGAGCGGCAGGATGGCGAAGGTGAGCGCCGTCAGCAGTCCGAAAAGCGCCGCGAGGCCGAGCGCCGATGGGTAGAGTTGGAAAGACGTCGGAACAGGCAGCACATCGGCGAGAAACTGGGCCGCGACGAAAGGGATCAGCGCGCCGAAAACGAGGCCGATGCCGATGCCGATCAGCGCGATCATCAGGATCTGCGCGAGATAGACCATGGCGACCAGTGACGCCGGGGCTCCGAGGCATTTGAAGGTCGCGATGACGCTGCGTTTGCCATCGAGATAGGCGCGCACGGCGTTGGCGACGCCCACCCCACCGACGATCAGCGCCGTCAGGCCGACGAGCGTCAGGAACTGCGAGAAACGCGTGATGTTGGCGTTGAGCGACGGGGCGGCATTGCCGCTCGTCCGGATCGACCAGCCGGCCGACGGGAATTGCTTCTCCGCCTCGGAGCGAACCGATGCGACGCGCTGAGGATCGGCAAGCTTGACCTTGTAGCCGTGCTCGACGAGGCTGCCGGTCTGCACGAGGCCCGAGGCGGCGAGGGCGTCGGCCGAGACCATCAGCCGCGGCGCAAAACCGAACCCGTCGGAAAGCGCGTCCGGCTCCCGGACGATCGTCGCGTTGATCCGAACCCGCGCATTGCCGAGCAGGATTTCTTCGCCGGGGCTGATGCCCAGACGCTCCAGCAGCAACGGCGCGGCCACGGCGCCGAACGCCTCCCCCCGTTTGGACAAGAGGTCGCCGAGCGGTCTGGCCGGCTCGCTTTCGACGGTGCCGTAGAGCGGGTAGGCATTGTCGACGGCCTTCAATTCGACGAGTGCCTGGTTGGATCCATCGGGGAGCCGCGCCATGGAGCGGAGCCCCGAGGAAACGGAGACCCTGCCGAGACTGTCGAGGAAGGCGCGCTCCTCGGCCGTCGCTACGCGATTGTTGAGTTCGAAGCGGATATCGCCGGCAAGGAGCTCTTGGCCCTGCGACGCGATCGTGGCGCTGATCGACTGCGAGAGGGAATTGACGCCCGCGATCGCCGCCGTGCCGAGCGCGATGCAGGCAAGAAAGATATAGAAGCCCTTGAGCCCACCGCGCATTTCGCGCAGCGCCAGTCGGAGGGCGAGAAGCGGGCGAAAGCGGTCGATGGCGCCCGTCCCGCTCATGCCGACGCCGCCGCCTGGTGAACGGAAGCGGACCTCGAATCGGGCTGTCCGCCGGAGACGATCTCGCCGGAGCGCACCTGAACCTGCCGCGCGCAGCGCCCGGCAAGTGCTGCATCATGCGTGACGAGAACCAGGGTCATGCCGCGTTCGCGCTGCTCCGCAAAAAGAAGATCGGCGATCTGCCGGCCGGTCTCGGCGTCCAGATTGCCGGTGGGCTCGTCGGCAATCAAGAGCTTTGGCGACGGCGCCAGCGCACGGGCGATTGCGACGCGCTGCTGCTCGCCGCCTGAAAGCTGCCCCGGATAATGCGTCAGTCGATCACCCAGGCCGACCGCGACGAGTTCCTGGCGCGCGACGTCGAAGGCGTTGCGGACATTTGCAAGCTCAAGCGGCACCGCGACGTTTTCAAGCGCGGTCATGTTGGGAATGAGGTGAAAGGACTGGAAGACGATACCGACGTTGCGGCCCCGGAAATCCGCAAGCCTATCCTCGCTCAGGCCATGCAGGGGCGTACCGTCGATGACGATCTCGCCGCTGTCCAGCCGCTCCAGGCCGGCGAGCACCATCAGCAGCGTCGATTTCCCCGATCCGGACGGGCCGACGATCCCGACGGATTCGCCGGCGTCGACTGTGAGGCTCACGGCCTTCAGCACATGGACTGCAGCCGCGGCCTCGCCCAGCGTCAAGTCGGCATTTTTCAACTCGATGATGGTTCTTGCCACGCGGAAACAGCCCTATATGAAATCGGATCGGATGACGAAACCGTTGCCCTCGGGGATTTAGGAACGAGCCTATGGCATTAAAAGATTTTCTGCGCTTTTTCTTGAGCCTGGCAATGACAATTGCGTTATCGTCAACGGTGCGCGCCGAGAGTGTGAGCCTCGTCGGCTTCGGCGACAGCCTCATGGCCGGCTTTCAACTCCCGCCCGAGGACGCCTTTCCTGCCCGCCTCCAAAAGGCCTTGAAAGACAAGGGTTTGGATGTCGCGATCACCAATGCCGGCGTTTCCGGCGACACGACTTCCGGCGGCCTTTCCCGCATCGACTGGTCAGTGCCGGATGGAACGAAAGGCGTCATCCTGGAGTTAGGTGCGAACGACGCATTACGTGGTATTCCGCCGGAACAGTCGCGGAAAAATCTCGAGGCGATGATCGCCCGACTGAAGGAGCGCGGCATCGCCGTGCTGCTCGCAGGCATGATGGCGCCGCCCAACATGGGAACCGACTATGCCGCCCGCTTCAACCCCATCTACCCGGAACTGGCGGCGAAATACGACCTCGAGTTCTATCCGTTTTTTCTCGACGGAGTGGTGACGGACGGCGCACTGAAGCTCGAGGACGGAATGCATCCGAACAGCCGGGGCGTCGGCGAGATGGTCGAACGCTTTTTGCCTGTCGCCGAACGATTCATTGCCAAGCTTGCGAAAGGAGACTGATCAATCGGTCCACAGTTAAGAGAAAGTTAACGCTCTGTCGCGTTAAATAACAGTTGCGTGCAGACTCGATGCGTGATTCGCTAAGACATCTGCAAGAGATTCGGGGAGCTCGCCATGCCGAGACTGTTTACCGCCCTCGAAATTCCGCGCAATGCAGCAATGAGCCTTTCTTTGCTGCGCGGAGGTCTTCCCGGAGCTCGATGGATTGATGTGGAGAACTATCACATCACTCTGCGTTTCATCGGCGATGTCGACGGACGCACCGCCGACGAGATCGTTGAAAGGCTCGACCGGATCGAACGCCCCGAATTCCAGCTGCAACTGACGGGCACGGGTGCCTTCGGCTCGAAAAAACCGCATTCGGTCTGGGCCGGCGTCAGCAACGAGCCGGAAATGTTCGCGCTCCAGGCGGAAATCGAACGCATCTGCCAGCGCCTCGGCCTGCCGTCGGACCCGCGCAAGTTCACGCCTCACGTGACGCTCGCGAGGCTGCGTTCCTCGCGCGTCGAGGATGTGGTGAATTATCTCTCCGGGCGCGGCAATTTCCTCACCTCACCTTTTACGGTCGCCCGCTTCGTTCTCCTCTCATCGCGCGATTCGGTCGGCGGCGGTCCGTACCTGACCGAAGAGGTTTTCCCGCTTCACGAGGCGCGGTCCCCGAGCCTCGCCAGCAGGGACAAGCACCCTGCGTCCAGCATCTGGTAGAGCGTTTCGAAGACCTCAGCCGCTTCGTAGTAGGGGTCCGGAACGTCTCCCGCCTGACCTGTGGCATAGCGCATGAATAGATGCACCTTGCCAGTCATTGCGGGCGGCGCGAGCGCGCTGAGGTCGCGGACGGTGCTCATGTCCATGCCGAGGATCAGGTCGAAGGCCGCAAAATCCGCCGTGCTGACCTGGCGCCCGCGCAGGGCCGCAATATCGATACCGTGCGCCTTCGCCACCGAAATCGACCGCTGATCCGGCGGGGCGCCGACATGCCATGCGCCGATGCCGGCTGAATCGACCAAAATCGCTCGCCCATGACCCGCCTTGTGCGCCAGATCCCGCATGACGCCTTCGGCCAGCGGCGAACGGCAGATATTGCCAAGGCAAACGAAGAGAATTCTGACCGGCTTCATGTTATCCAACTGGCGTCGGGAGTGGCGCGCCGCGACGACACGCCGCGCGTCTTTTCAGGCGCAAATGCCGCTGTAGCACTTTGAATTGCAGCATGTTTTTATCCTTATATCGGAACCGATTTAAGGATAAAAACTTCTTGTAGGCCGTTGTTAAGCACGAAAGATCACAGGGAGAAACAACATGAGGCCGGAAAAACTGGACGCCGAGGCTGTCGCCGAGCATTTGCACAAGATGGAGGGCTGGGTTCTCGCCGAGGATGGTGCGTCGATCTGGAAGGCGTTTCGGTTCAAGAATTTTGCCGAGGCGTTCAGCTTCATGACGCAATGCGCGCTTGCCGCAGAAAAGCTCGACCACCACCCCGAATGGTTCAACGTCTACAACAGGGTCGACGTTACGCTTTCGACGCATGATGCAAACGGGCTGACGGAGCTCGACTTCAAGCTGGCGGCAAAAATGGACCACGCGGCCGCCGGCCGGATGCCCGACCATTTGAAATAGCAGACACCCTTCCCATATCAGCCCCCTGCATGTTTCTCTGCGCGCCAGACGCGCGGCGCTGTTGGGCCCAAATCGGAAACGGACGCGATGGACGATATCAAGATCGGAGAAATTCTCCTTCCCGGCGAGGAATCCGAACAGGAGCGCCGGGAGCGCAAGGTACGTCGCCGGTTCTGGCCAACCTTTCGCCGCGCAGCCCGCCAGATTCCCTTCAGCCGCGATCTCGTCGCCGCCTTTTATTGCGCGGTGGATCCGAAGACGCCGACGCGCACGCGCGGCATTCTGCTCGCAGCCCTTGCCTATTTCGTCCTGCCACTCGACTTCGTGCCGGACATGCTGGCCGTCGTCGGCTTTTCCGACGACATCGCCGTGTTGACGGCCGCGTTCGCCGCGATCAGCGGCCAGATCAAGGAAGTGCATTATAACAAGGCTGACGAAGCCCTGCGCGACCGGCCGGATGAGGAATGATCGCTACGTCTGATCAGACGCGCAAAGATCGCTGTAGAGCTTTGAGTTTCTGCACGATGCGGGACCGCCGCATTTCTGCCTGAAAGACAAACTCTTGCCTGATTCTTTGTGACATAGATTCCGCAAACGCAGCGGCTGTGGGCGAATAGGCTGCAGGACAGTGCGTTGCGGCGAGATTTGAGACAGGGAACTCCTACCGGCCACGGCCCTCCAGAATTGACGATCGACTGAACCGGCAAACACGAAGAAACGGCACGCCGGGCAAGCGCGCCGGCTTCGGCTGCCGGGTGTGTCGCTGGTCTGTTTCGGGCGGAAACGATCGGATTGCGGTGATCGTTGACGGTTTAGTAACCTGAATTAAGTCAAAATAAATTAAAACGTGACTATGCGTTGCCCGTCTCACCTGTTTCGGGCAGTCGCAAGCAAGACAAGCGGCAGGACCTCATGTTTGTAAGAAAGATCGCAACTGCAATCGCACTCGTATTGGCAGCAGCCGGCGTTGCTTCCGCTCAATCTCCGACACGGATCCAGCAGTTCCAAGCCTGGGGCGCCTATTCCTACCAGGCCGGCGCCGGCAAGGTCTGCTACGTCCTGTCCGTTCCAAAGGAGAAGAGCCCCGCCGGTGTCGACCATGGCGATATCTTCTTCCTCGTCTCGCAGCGCCCGGGACAGAACATCAGCTACGAGCCTCAGGCGATGATGGGTTATCCGCTGCAGGACAATTCCAAGGTCAACGTGGTCATCGACGGCAAGACGTTCGTCATGTTTACCAAGGGCAATTCCGCCTGGGTGGAAAACGCTGCCGAAGAACCGGCGTTGGTGGCGGCGATGAAGTCGGGCAAGGATATGTCCGTCAACGCGAAGTCCCGCAAGGGGACCGCGACGTCCTATTCCTATTCTCTGTCCGGCATCTCCGCCGCGCTGAAGCAGATCGAAGCCTGCAAGTAACCTCAGATGCTTCAGCTATATCGCAAAGGCCGGCCCTCTGGACCGGCTTTTTTGCGTTGGCAATTGCCCCTCTCCTCGGGTTTAACCCGAGGACTAGCCCTCTCCCCGTACTGACGGGGAGAGGGGATTGGGCGCGTGCGGCTTGCCCCTTCTCCCCGCCTGCGGGGAGAAGGTTGCGGCAGCGGGATGAGGGGCAGAAAAAGCTTCATGTCGACTCGCGGCGAAAAGAATGCTAAAGCGCCGCCAAATTCAGAGCCCCGCGCCCATTGCCGCGCTCGAAGGCTCGCCAGATTTCAATTCGAGCATCGGAACACGATCCGGAACCTTCTCCGGACGGGCCGTCGCTGTTTGACAGGACATCGCAAGCATGGCAGCCACTGAGATCTTGAACAGGGCGGACATCGTCAAGGCGCCACAGGTCCGCCTGGCGCCACAGGCCGAGAAGCCATCGCTGATCGGTCTTGTGCGCGAAGACATGGCCAGGCTGCTCGTCGAGCGGGGCGTGCCCGAGCGCCAGGTCAAGATGCGTGTGAGCCAGCTCTGGCATTGGCTCTACGTTCGCGGCGTTTCCGATTTCGATCAGATGTCGAACGTCTCCAAGGACATGCGAGAGATGCTCAAGGAGCATTTCACCATCGCCCGGCCGGAGATCGTCGAAGAGCAGATTTCGAACGACGGCACGCGCAAGTGGCTCTTACGCTTCCCGCCGCGCGGCGCTGGTCGCCCCGTCGAGATCGAGACCGTCTACATCCCGGAGGAAGGCCGCGGCACGCTCTGCATCTCGAGCCAGGTCGGCTGCACGCTCACCTGTTCCTTCTGTCACACCGGCACCCAGAAGCTGGTGCGCAACCTGACGGCCGAAGAAATTCTCGCCCAGTTGCTGCTTGCCCGCGACCGGCTCGGCGATTTCCCCGAACGCGATACGCCGCAGGGCGCCATCGTGCCTGCGGAAGGCCGCAAGATCACCAATATCGTGATGATGGGCATGGGCGAGCCGCTCTACAATTTCGAGAACGTCAAGACCGCACTCCTGATCGCGTCCGACGGAGACGGTCTTTCGCTCTCGAAGCGCCGCATCACGCTCTCGACCTCGGGCATCGTGCCGGAAATCTACCGCACCGGCGAGGAGATCGGCGTCATGCTGGCAATCTCGCTGCATGCCGTGCGCGACGATCTGCGCGACATGCTGGTGCCGATCAACAAGAAGTATCCGCTGAAGGAGCTGATGGAGGCCTGCCGTGCCTATCCGGGCCTGTCGAACGCGCGCCGCATCACCTTCGAATATGTGATGCTGAAGGATGTCAACGATAGCCTCGAGGACGCCAAGGAACTGGTGAAGCTATTGAAGGGCATTCCGGCCAAGATCAACCTCATCCCCTTCAATCCGTGGCCGGGCACCAACTACCAGTGTTCGGACTGGGAGCAGATCGAGGCTTTCGCCGATTTCATCAACCAGGCCGGCTATGCCTCGCCGATCCGCACCCCGCGCGGCCGTGACATTCTCGCCGCCTGCGGCCAGCTCAAGTCCGAATCCGAACGCATGCGCAAGGTCGACCGCCTCGCCTTCGAGGCGATGATGATTGCCAATCACGGCGAGGACTGAGCCGGGAAGGAGATGCGCGGGGCGGGTTGCGCTCTGGTTCGCCCCTCATCCGGCCTGCCCGCCACCTTCTCTCCGCAGGCGGGGAGAAGGGACCATGCCGCGCTGTTCCAGTCGCCTCTTCCGCGAGCGGGGAGAGGACCAGGGGTGGTGAGCAATCTCCAATCGATGAAGAAGATTGATGGATGAAGCGCTCTCCATCGATTGATTTCATTGCTCCGCTTTCCTAAGAAAGCGGCGAATTCATCTGGAGCGGGATGAGAAACATGCGAAGCGGTTCATCCGCCGGCATCCCGTTCGCCAAACGGAGGACATCCATGCGCTCACTTCTCATAGCTCTTGCCGCCACCGTGGCGTTTTCGCTGCCGGCGCGCGCCGACGAAGTCACCGTTGCCGTGACGGCAATCGTCGAGCATCCCGCCCTCGATGCCGCCCGCGACGGCGTCAAGGACGCGCTCGCTGCCGCCGGCTACAAGGAAGGCGAAAACCTCAAGTTCATCTACGAGTCGGCGCAGGGCAACCCGGCGACGGCGGCACAGATCGCCCGCCAATTCGCCGGCGAAGCGCCGAGCGTCATCGTGCCGATCTCCACGCCCTCCGCGCAGGCGGTGGTTTCCTCGACACGTGATATCCCGGTGGTCTTCACCGCCGTCTCCGACCCGCTCGGCGCGCAGCTCGTCAAGGACATGGACAAGCCCGGCGGCAACGTCACCGGGCTTTCCGACATGTCGCCGGTTGCCGAGCATGTGAAGCTGATCAAGGAGATCCTGCCGAACGTGAAATCGATCGGCTACCTTTACAATTCCGGTGAAGCGAACTCCGTATCCCTGCTTGCGGCGCTCAAGGCCGAAGCCGAAAAGGCAGGCCTGACCGTGGTCGAGTCCGCAGCAACGAAATCCGCCGAAGTCCAGGGTGCGGCCCGCGCCCTCGTCGGCCGCGCCGATGCGATCTACGTTCCGACCGACAACACCATCATCTCCGCGCTCGAAGGCGCCGTGGCCGTTGCCGAGGAAAGCAAGCTGCCGCTCTTCACCGCCGATACCGATTCCGTCTCCCGCGGCTCGGTTGCGGCCCTCGGCTTCAACTACTACGACGTAGGCAAGCAGACCGGCGACGTTGTTGTCCGTATCCTGAAGGGTGAAAACCCGGGCGACATCGCGGTCAAGGTCGCGGCCGGCACCGACCTCGTGATCAACAAGGCTGCCGCCGCCAAGATGGGCGTGACCCTGCCGGAGAGCGTGGTCAAGCGCGCGACCCGCGTCATCGAGTAACGACTGCGTTCCGTTTGCGAACGCAAGTTGGTTGCCTTTTTGCCGCCCCCGTTCCATACGGGGGCGCTTCACTATTAACGAGATACGTTGCGCGGCAGGGCCTTGCGCGCAACACGATCGAAGAGGGCCGACAGCCTTGAGTCAAATCGCTTTTTGGGGAGCCGTGGAACTGGGGCTCGTCTATGCCTTTGTCGCCGTCGGCGTTTTCCTTGCCTTTCGCGTGCTCGACTTTCCTGACCTGACGGTCGACGGATCGTTTCCGCTCGGCGCGGCGGTCACGGCGGTCCTGATCATTGCGGGCGTCAATCCGTGGCTCGCCGCAGCCGTCGCGATGGTCGCCGGTGCCGCGGCCGGCATGGTCACGGCACTCCTCAACGTGCGCTTCCGAATCCTCAACCTGCTCGCCTCGATCCTGACGATGATCGCGCTCTTCTCGGTGAACCTGCGCGTCATGGGCAAGCCGAACGTCGCGCTGATCAATGCCGACACCATGCTGTCGCCGTTCTACGGATTGGGGCTCAGGGACTTCTACGTTCGCCCGCTCTTCGTCGGCATTCTTGTGCTCGTCGCCGTCGTCATCGTCTGGCGCTTTCTTGAGAGCGACGCCGGCCTCGCCATGCGGGCGACCGGCGCCAATGCGCGCATGGCCCGCGCGCAAGGGGTCGATACCAGCCGCCAGATCTATCTCGGCATGGCGATCTCCAACGCGCTTGTTGCCTTCGGCGGCGCGCTCTTCGCCCAGACCAACGGCTTTGCCGACGTGACCTCGGGCGTCGGCACGATCGTCGTCGGCCTCGCAGCCGTCATCATCGGCGAAACGCTGTTCGGCGCCCGCGGCATCCTGATCGCGCTCGCCGGCTGCGTGCTCGGCTCGATCCTCTACCGCATTGCCATACAGCTTGCGCTCTCGACGGATATGCTCGGCCTGCAGGCCTCCGACCTGAATTTCGTGACCGCGGCGCTCGTCACCGTAGCGCTCGTTCTTCCTCGTCTGCGCCGCGGAGGTGCCGCATGATCAGCGTCAAGAACATCAAGGTCGTTTTCGGCAAGGGCACGCCCTTGCAGAAGCAGGCGCTGAACGGCGTAAGCCTGACGATCGAGCAGGGTTCGTTCGTCACCGTGATCGGCTCGAACGGCGCCGGCAAGTCGACGCTGCTCAGCGTGCTCGCCGGAGACGTCCTGCCGAGCGAAGGCGAGGTGACGATCGGGCATGCGGACGTCACCCGCAAAGGAACGGCGGCGCGCGCCGGCCTCGTTGCGCGCGTATTCCAGGATCCGCTTACCGGCAGTTGCGGCACGCTCTCGATCGAGGAAAACCTGGCGCTTGCCGCCAGGCGCGGTGAAAGCCGCGGCCTGACGCCGGCGCTTGGCGCGAAGCGTCGCGAGCATTTCCGTGAGCGGATCGCCGAACTCAACCTCGGCCTCGAGAACCGCCTTGGCGATCGCATGGATCTCCTGTCCGGCGGCCAGAGGCAGGCCGTGTCGCTGGTGATGGCGACGCTGGCCGGATCGGAAGTTCTGCTTCTTGACGAGCACACCGCGGCGCTCGATCCGGGCATGGCCGAATTTGTCATGAATCTCACGCAGAAGATCGTCACGGAGCGCAAGCTGACGACGATGATGGTCACCCATTCGATGCGTCAGGCACTCGACTACGGGCATCGCACGATCATGCTGCATGGAGGCGAAATCGTGCTCGATGTCGCCGGCGATAGCCGCAAGACGCTGCAGGTGGAAGATCTTATCGCCATGTTCCGCCGCATCCGCGGCCAGACGCTCGACGACGACGCGCTGCTGATCGGCTGACGGTATATCGGCCCTTCCGCCGCCATTGCCCCTCATCTGCCTGCCGGCATCTTCTCCCCGTCACAACGGGAGAAGAGCGCGTGATGCAACGCCGGCACTTCAGCAGCACCGTTAAAGATTGGCGGGAAGGTGCACGGAGGGGCTGGGAGCTTGCAGCTTGTCTCTTCTCCCCGCCTGCGGGGAGAAGATGCCGGCAGGCAGATGAGGGGCCAAAAGCGTCACACCTATAGCTCAGCGCGCCTGCGTCAGAAAAATCTTGACCGCGAAGACCGAGAAAACGCCGGCGAAGCTGAAGTCGAGGGCGCGCATGAAGCGCTTGTTCTTCTGCAGCCAGGCGGCGAGCCAATCGGCGGCAAGCACCACCATCGCATTCACGGGCATGCCGATGACGATGAAGAAGAAGCCCAGGAACAGGAGCTTGCTTGTAACCGACGGATCGGTCGCGCTGACGAACTGCGGCAGGAAGGTCATGAAGAAGATCACGACCTTCGGGTTGAGGATGTTCACCCAGAAGCCGGTCGCGACGTTCGCAAAGGCCGTTCCCTTCGCCCCGTCGATCTTCTTTACCGAAAGGGTCGAGCCGTGGCGCATTGCCTGGACGGCAAGCCAGAAGAGATAGGCAGCACCACCTGTCTTCAGCACCAGGAAGGCGGTCGGCGACGCGGTAATCAGCGCCGAAATCCCGAAGGCGACGAGCATCGTGTGGACGACAATGCCGAGGCCGGTGCCGAGCACGACGAAAAGCGCGGCCTTCCTCCCTTGAGCCAGGGACCGGCTGATCGAAAGCGTCATGTCCGGTCCGGGCGTTGCCGCCAGAAGCAGGCTGGCAGCGGCAAAGGCGAGCAGCGTGGGCAGTCCGGGCACGAAGTCCATGAGACGTTTCCTCGATAAGATGATTGCCGGTGATATCGCCCGCCAGGCTTTTTTGCCAGCGGATTCGCATGTCCGCTCGCGACACCGGCTGGTGTGACGCCTCCTGACGCGTCAAATTTCGACGCGGGGTGCTGTAATGCTTGTATCCCTTCAAGTTCTGGCTAAAGTGCCGCAGATTTTGCACGCGGCATTGCCGCCCCCAGAGCAAGCAGACGGACAGAAACCATGGCATCGCATAAAGACGTGAAGAAGGTCGTTCTCGCCTATTCCGGCGGTCTCGACACCTCGATCATCCTCAAGTGGCTGCAGACGGAACTCGGCGCCGAAGTGGTGACCTTCACCGCCGATCTCGGCCAGGGCGAGGAACTGGAGCCGGCGCGCAAGAAGGCCGAAATGCTCGGCATCAAGGAAATCTACATCGAGGACGTGCGCGAGGAGTTCGTGCGTGACTTCGTCTTCCCGATGTTCCGCGCCAATGCAGTCTATGAGGGCGTTTACCTGCTCGGGACCTCAATCGCCCGTCCGCTGATCTCCAAGCACCTGATCGACATCGCCAAGAAGACCGGCGCCGACGCGATCGCCCATGGCGCAACCGGCAAGGGCAACGACCAGGTCCGCTTCGAGCTTTCGGCCTATGCCCTGAACCCGGACATCAAGATCATCGCGCCCTGGCGCGACTGGTCGTTCAAGAGCCGCACCGACCTGCTCGAATTCGCCGAAAAGCACCAGATCCCGGTCGCCAAGGACAAGAAGGGCGAAGCGCCCTTCTCCGTCGACGCCAACCTGTTGCACTCCTCGTCCGAGGGCAAGGTGCTCGAGGACCCGGCGCAGGAAGCTCCTGAATATGTGCACATGCGCACGATCTCGCCGGAAGCAGCGCCCGACAAGGCGACCGTCATCAAGGTCGGCTTCGAGCGCGGCGACGCGGTTTCGATCGACGGCGTGCGCATGTCGCCGGCGACGTTGCTTGCGAAGCTCAATGAATATGGCCGCGACAACGGCATCGGCCGCCTCGACCTCGTCGAAAACCGCTTCGTCGGCATGAAGTCGCGCGGCGTCTACGAAACACCCGGCGGCACCATCCTGCTGGCGGCGCACCGCGCGATCGAAAGCATCACGCTCGACCGCGGCGCCGCCCACCTCAAGGACGAGTTGATGCCGCGCTATGCCGAGCTCATCTATTACGGCTTCTGGTTCTCGCCGGAACGCGAGATGCTGCAGGCAGCGATCGACAAGAGCCAGGAGCATGTCGAAGGCGAAGTGACGCTGAAGCTCTACAAGGGCAATGTCATGGTCACCGGCCGCGAGAGCGCTAAGTCGCTCTATTCCGATAAGCTCGTCACCTTCGAGGATGACCAGGGCGCCTACGACCAGAAGGACGCCGCCGGCTTCATCAAGCTCAACGCGCTGCGCCTGCGCACGCTTGCGGCGCGTAATCGCTAAAAGTTGGCAATAGCAGTTGGAATTAGCCGCGGCGGGCGACCTGCCGCGGTTTTTTCATATGCGGCTCTCCTTCTCCCTCTGCTTCGCGCAGCTTGTCGTCGGATGCTGCCGGCGCGCACAGGGGCCGCGCGCGAACGGTGTTGCGGTACCAGAAGTAGCTGACGATCGCGGCTAGCCCGAAGCCTGGGATGATCGTGCCGAGCGCCACTGCCGGCACGCCGACGAGCGCAGCAAGCGCGCCGCCGAAAAGCCCCGCGCTCATCTGGATGAAGCCCATCATCGCCGATGCCGTGCCGGCGATGTGCGGAAACGGAGCCATCGCCCCGGTCATCATGTAAGGCATGACGAAGGCAATGCCGAACGCATAGATGCCGACGGGGCCCATCACCGACAGGAAGCTCGGGGGGAGAACGTGCATGGTAATGGCGAGCAGAAGGCTGGCCGCACCAATGAAGCAGAGGCCGGCCGGCACCAGTCCTTGCGGCGAGAAACGCCGCATCAGCAGACGCACGGTGACCGTACCGGAAAAGAAGAGACCCGATTGCATCAGCATGCCGACGCCGAACTGGGTCGGCGTCAGGCCGACCTGGTCGATCAGCACGAAAGGCAGCATCGTCGCCTGGGCATAGAGCGCGCCGACGGCACCGGCGATCACCAGCGTCGACGACAGGAAGCGACTGTCCGTCAAGAGCTCGCCATAAGCCCTCAGGATCGGCCGCAAGTGCCCCTTGCTGCGGTCCGGCGTCACCGTTTCCACCATGAAGAATTGCACGATGAAGCACGCCATCAGGGCGAAACCGACCATCAGGAAGAAGATCGACTGCCAGCCGAAGAGGCCGAGCGCGATGCCGCCGAGCGTCGGCGAAACCGCCGGACCGAGCGCCAGCATCATGCCGATCATGTTCATGATGCGGGCGGCGGGGGTGCCGGTGAACTGGTCGCGCACGATGGCGCGCGCCACCGTCATGCCGACGGAGGCGCCGGCCCCCTGCACCAGGCGCCCGGCCAGCAACACGCCGACCGAGGGAGCGAAGGCGGCCATCAGGCTGCCGGCGAGATAAATCGCCATGAAGATCAGCGTCGACGAGCGGCGTCCGATGACGTCGGAGAGCGTGCCGGAGACGAGCTGCGCAAAGGCGAAGCCGCCGAAATACAGCGACAGCGTCATCTTGATCGCCGCCTCGCTGGTGGCGAAGGCGCGAACGAGTTCCGGCATCGCCGGCGTATAGAGCGCCATCGAAACGGGACCGAGCGCCACCAGGAACGCGCCGATGATGCTCGTGCGCCGCTCGCTCATCCTGAGCGTCATTCGGCCGCCCCTTTTTCCCTATTGCTTTCCTTGCCGGCGAGGCAGGGATCGAGCCGGCGAAGGTTGTCGCGCAGGACCCGGAGATTGCCACGCAACAATTCCAGCCCCCCCTCGCCCAGGCCTTCGGTATAGCCGCCCATCATTTCGCGCAGGCCCGCCATCATCTCGTCGATGAGCGGATCGGCCCGGTCACTGACGACGACGTTCTTGGCGCGCCGGTCGGCCGGGTCCGGCACCCGCGCGACGAGCCCCAGCGCTTCCAGGCGATCGAGATAGGCCGAGAGCGTCATCGGCTCGATACCCATGCGGGTCGCAATTTCCGCCTGCTTGATGCCTTCCGTGGTGGCAACCTGGATCAGCGTGCGCGCTTCGCCGGGCGTGATCCCGAGCTGCATGGCGTTGACCTTGCGGTCGAAGGCGCCGCGAAGCAGCCGGGAGACGTCGTTGAGCAGCATCCCGATCGTCTCGGATTCAAGTTTTCTCGGCATCTCAATCGTTCACAGGGAATAGTAAGTTTTACTTATCATATTCCTAGAACGTGTTCAATGTGGGGCGATGAGCAAACGGCTGTCCTGAGGACTCAATCAAGCCTCTTCTACAAGGCGGAGACGCGCCCGCTCTCGTGATCCGGGAGACCTTAGCCTTCGAGCTCTTCGCGCAGCATCTCCAGCTCCAGCCATTCCTCTTCCATCCGCGCGAGCCCACCCTTCAGCTTTTCCAGTTCGGTGGCGATTTTGGCAAAGCTGGTCGGATCCTTCGAAAACAGGTTGGGATCGGCCATCCTCTCTTCGCGCCTGGCGATCTCGGCTTCGGCCTTGGCAATCTCCTTCGGCAGGTTTTCCAGCGCGAACTTCTGTTTGTAGGAAAGCTTGCCCTTGGCCTTCGGCGCCTCGGATGCAGCCGCCGGAGCGTCGGTCGATTTGGCCTTCTCGGCCTTCTCGGCCTTCTCGACCTTCCGCCTGTCCTCGATCGCGCCCTTGCGCTGCGCCATCATGTCGGAGTAGCCGCCGGCATATTCGATCCAGCGGCCGTCCGGCGCCTCCGGATTGGCCGGCGCGATGGTCGAGGTCACGGTCCGGTCGAGAAAGTCGCGATCGTGGCTGACGAGGATTACGGTGCCTGCAAAGCCTGCAACGATCTCCTGCAAAAGGTCGAGCGTTTCGATATCGAGGTCGTTGGTCGGCTCGTCGAGGATCAGCAGATTGGTGGCGCGCGCCAGGATGCGCGCCAACATCAGCCGCGCACGCTCGCCGCCTGAAAGCTCGCGGATAGGGGTGCGGGCCTGCTCCGGCTGGAAGAGGAAATCCTTCATGTAGCCGGTGACATGCCGCTGCTCACCATTGACGAGCAGGGTCTCGCCGCGCCCGTCTGTCAGGTAATGCGCCAGAGTGTCGTCGATGCTGAGCTCATCCCGCTTCTGGTCGAGCGTCGCCATCTCGAGATTGGTTCCGAGCTTGACACTTCCGGAGTCCGGCTCGATCTGGCCGGTCAGAAGCTTGAGCAGCGTCGTCTTGCCGGCGCCGTTCGGGCCGACAAGACCGATCCGGTCGCCGCGGTGCACGCGGATCGAGAAGGGCGCGACGATCGTACGATCGTCATAGGCCTTGGTGATCTTCTCCGCCTCGATGACGAGCTTGCCGGACTCCCTGGCGTCGGCGGCCGTTGCCTGCACCGTGCCCTGCGGTCCCTTGTGGCCGCGATAGCGCGCCCGCATGTCCTGCAGCTCGCCGAGACGGCGCATGTTGCGCTTGCGCCTGGCGGTCACGCCGTAGCGCAGCCAGTGCTCCTCGCGTTCGATCGCCTTGCCGAGCTTGTGCTGCTCCAGTTCCTCGGCCTCGAGCACCTCGTCGCGCCATGCCTCGAAATGGGCGAAGCCGCGATCGAGCCGGCGCGACTGGCCGCGGTCGAGCCAGACGGTCGCCGTCGAAACCTTTTCGAGGAAGCGCCGGTCATGCGAGATGAGCACCAGCGCCGAGCGGCTGCGGACGAGTTCGTCCTCCAGCCATTCGATCGTCGGAAGATCGAGATGGTTGGTCGGCTCGTCGAGGAGCAGGATATCGGGCTCCGGCGCCAGCACCCGGGCAAGTGCGGCGCGCCGCGCCTCGCCGCCCGAAAGCCGCCGCGGATCCTCTTGCCCCGTCAGCCCCAGATGCTGCAGCAGATAGGCGACGCGATAGGGATCATCGCTTGGGCCGAGCCCCGCTTCCGCATAGGCCTGGACCGTGTCGAAGCCTTCGAAATCCGGCGCCTGGTGCAGGTAGCGCACCGTCGCCGAGGGATGGCGGAAGATTTCACCCGATTGCGGCTCGACGAGGCCCGCAGCCATCTTCATCAGCGTCGACTTGCCCGAGCCGTTGCGGCCCACGAGGCAGATGCGGTCGCCGGGCTCGACCTGCAGGTTGGCGCCGGCAAGCAGCGGCGTGCCGCCGAAGGTCAGGAAAATGTCATCAAGCTTCAGAATCGGTGGCGCCAAGGCTTCAGGCTCCGGAAAGATCATAGGGTCGGGCGACAATGACCGCCCGGCCGGATTTCAAGGAAAAGCGGACCGGCCCCTCCGCAACGTTGGAAATGGTCCGCGACGAACCGAAGGGCAGCGCGAAATCGTCGAGCGGATAACGCGCATTTTCGATGGAAAGGCCGGAAAGTGCGCTGAGGCCAAGAATCGAGAAGAGGCTGCCTTTGGGAAGGTCGATCTCCTCCGAGCCCTCCAGCAAGGGATAGGCTTCCTCCTCGCCGGAGGTCATCAGCACCGGCAACCCCTCTTCGGCGATCGCCACGGCGCGCAGCAGATGCAGGAAGGCATGGTCGCTTCTGGTGCCGCCGAGGGCACCGACGAAGATCAGCGACGTCGCACCCCGCGCAAGCGCCGCCTCGACGCCGATTTCGCCGTCGGTCGCGCTCTTGGCGGCTGGATAGCTCTCGCGCGGCACCGCGGCGAACGCGGCCAGCAAGGCGTCGTCGGTCGAATCGAAGTCGCCGACCCAGAGCTCGGGAACAATACCAAGCGCCTTCGCATGGCGCATGCCGCCGTCGGCCGCGATGAAGCGACTGCCGGAAAGTTGGCTCGCAAGTCGCTCGGTGCGGGTGAGCGCGCCCCCGAGAAGGATGGTGAAGGGTGATCCAGTCATGGCAGAAGCCCATAGCGCAAAGCGGCAAGCAAGGAAAAGGCCGAAAGCAGTTTCCGGCCGCCGTTTCGCCAACGCAATTTGCGCGGATCAGGTTCCGGACGGGTCTTCATCGGGAAAAAGCATGCCCGCATAGATGCCCGGCGTCGAATCCGGTATCTCCACCGCGCCGACCGCGCGGGCGTAAAAATCGACAGGACCGACACCGCCGATAACGGCGTAGCCGTAACCGGCGGCGCGCATCGCCATCAGGCTTTCGATAAGCAGTGCCTCGCCGATCCCCTGGCCACGCATCGCTTCATCGACGCCTGTCGGCCCGAAGAAGCCAAGCGCGGTCACGTCATGGCAGGCGAAGCCGACGATCCGGTTCTCGTGAACGGCGACATGGATCCGCGCCGGGGTTGAGGAGAAGGCGGCCTCGGCCTCGCCGACCCAACCGGCGCCGAACCGTTCTTCGATCCAGGCGATCACGATCCTGCGTTCCGCAGCCATCGCCCGGCGAATGCTGACGCCAGGACCGAGCCGGGAAGCACGCCTTTCAGGCAAGGCGTAGAGACGAACGAGCATGTCTGGCATGAGAACCCTCCCCCACTACAACGTCCTTTGCGCGCAAAGGACGTTGTAGCACTTTGAATTGCTGCTGCAGGCGAACAAACGCCGCCGACAAGTGTTTGGTCTAATAGCGCAGATGGCTTGGACGGCAAACGTTTCCGCCGAAACTCGGCTTGCCAGACCTGCCGCCGAAAGCTAAATCTTTGCTGCTCTAACGGGGTGCCTTCGGTTCGCTTCATGGAACCAAGGCTGAGAGGCCCAAGCCAACCCGCGGAACCTGATCCGGCTCATACCGGCGGAGGGATTAGAAGCGATCGGACCGATGCGCCTCCTTTTCCCGCAACATCACCAACAGGGAGAGAGGTGCCCGTCATGTCCATTTACACCAAGTTGCTTCGCCGGCTGGCGATTACGACGATCGCCGCGGCTTTGCCGTTCGGCGCCAGTGCCGCCGAGAAGACGCTGACGATCTACACCTATGAGAGTTTCATCAGCGAATGGGGCCCTGGCGCAAAGGTCGCCGAGGCCTTCGAGAAAACCTGCAACTGTGACGTCAATTATGTCGGCGTCGCCGACGGAGTCGAGCTTCTGACGCGGCTGAAGCTCGAAGGCGAGCAATCGAAGGCGGACATCGTGCTCGGCCTCGACACCAACCTCGTCGCCGAAGCCAAGGCGACGGGCTTCTTCGCCCCGCACGGTCTCGACACCGCAGCCTTGAAGGTCCCGGGCGGCTTCTCCGACGACACTTTTGTTCCCTATGACTACGGCCATTTCGCCGTGATCTACGATACCGAAACCCTGAAGACGCCGCCGAAGAGCCTGAAGGAACTGGTCGACGGCGATCCTTCACAAAAGATCGTCATCGAAGATCCGCGCACCTCCACGCCGGGCCTCGGGCTGCTGCTCTGGATGAAATCGGTCTATGGGGACGAGGCGGCCGCTGCCTGGTCCAAGCTCAAGGACCGGGTGCTGACCGTGACCCCCGGCTGGTCGGAAGCCTACGGCCTCTTCACCAAGGGCGAAGCGCCGATGGTGCTGTCCTACACCACCTCGCCCGCCTACCACATGGTGGCGGAAAACACCGAACGCTATCAGGCCGCACCCTTCGCCGAGGGCCACTATATCCAGATCGAAGTGGCCGGCGTGACGAAGAACGCCAAGGAGCCGGAACTCGCCAAGGAGTTTCTGGCCTTCATGACCGGCCCGGAATTCCAGTCGATCATTCCGACGACCAACTGGATGATGCCGGTTTCGGCAACCAGGGAACCCCTGCCGGACGCCTTCGGCAAGCTCGTCAAGCCGGAAAAGACATTCCTGATGTCTTCCGAGGAGGTCGCCGCCAACCGCAAGGCCTGGATCGACGAATGGCTGACGGCCATGAGCAAGAACTGAGGCAGGCTTGTCCGGTGCGGCCGAAAGACGAATGACGATTGCCGCCGGGGCCTTCAGCCTCGGCGGCATTCTGCTGTTCGTCGGCCTAGCCGTGGTCGCCCTCCTCGCCCAGTCGGGCGGCGGCTATGCCGGCGCGCCCTTCGACGCCTATGTCTGGCGCGTCACCCGCTTCACGCTGCTTCAGGCATGCCTCTCGACGATCCTCTCCGTGCTCTTCGCGATCCCGGTGGCGCGTGCGCTCGCCCGGCAGGCAAAATTTTCCGGCCGCATCTGGTTGCTTAGGTTGATGGCGCTGCCACTCGGTCTACCCGCGCTCGTCGCAGCGCTCGGCCTCATTCAGATCTGGGGCCGGCAGGGCTTTCTCAATACTGTCCTCGCCGCGACCGGACTCAACGACCCGATCAGCATCTATGGTCTTTTCGGCATTCTTCTCGGCCACGTCTTCTTCAACATGCCGCTCGCGGCGCGGTTGATGCTTGCGGGGATCGAACGGATTCCGGGCGAATACTGGCGTACCACCGCCAATCTCGGCATGCCGTCGAGCGCAATCTTCCGCTTCATCGAGTGGCCGGCGATCCGCGGGCTGTTGCCGGGCATCGCCGGCCTCATCTTCATGCTCTGCGCCACCAGTTTCACGATCGTGCTGACGCTCGGCGGGGGACCTGCAGCAAGCACGATCGAAGTGGCGATCTACCAGGCGCTGCGCTTCGATTTCGACCCGCCGCGCGCGATCGCCCTTTCCGCCCTTCAGATCGCCCTGACGGGCGCGCTGCTTCTCGTTCTGAAGGTGCTGGCGCCACCACCGCCGGAGAGCGAGACAACCGGCAAAGCAATGAAGCGGTTCGACGGCATGAGCGGACAGTCACGACTCGCCGACGGGCTCTGGCTCGTCCTTGCGCTCGTTTTCGTCGGGCTGCCGTTCGCCGCGATCGCCTGTTCCGGCGTGCAGGCGGACTTGCCGAGGCTCGCCCGCGATGCTGCCGTCCACCGTGCATTCGCCACCAGCGGCGTGATTGCCCTTCTTTCAGCCGCGATATCCGTTGGGGCGACCGCCGTGATGATCCGCGCGCAGCAGGTTACCTTGATGCGACGACAGGCGGGAGCCGCCGCCCGGGGGTTTACCGGCATGATCAGCGCGAGCACCTCCTTCGTCCTGCTGGTGCCGCCGGTCGTCCTCGGCGCAGGCTGGTTCCTGCTGTTGCGCCCCTTCGGCGATGTCGCGCGTCTTGCGCCGGCCGTCGTCATCGCCATCAACGCGCTGATGGCGCTTCCCTTCGTCTATCGCGTGCTCGCTCCGGCAATGGCCACCCATGCGGCACGCACGGATCGGCTAGCGGCGAGCCTCGGCATCGCGGGCTTTCATCGCCTGCGATGGATCGACTGGCCACCGCTGCGAAGACCCTTGCTCATGGCCTTCTCTTTCGCCATGGCCCTGTCCCTCGGCGACCTTGGGGCGGTGGCCCTGTTCGGGTCGCAGGACATGACGACCTTGCCCTGGCTGCTCTACAGCCGCATGGGAAGCTACCGCACCGCTGATGCTGCGGGACTTGCATTGCTGCTCGGCCTCATCTGCCTGGTCCTCACCGTGCTCGGCACGGCGGGAGAGGACGGCGCGCGCGAAGGAAGAGACGCATGAATTCGCCAGCCTCCGTTTCCACGGCGCTTTCGCTCCAGGATGTCGAAGTCCGTTTCGAAACGATGACGCTCGCGTTCGACTGCGCGATTCCGCCCGGGCAGATCGTCGCGGTCGTCGGTGCCTCGGGGTCGGGGAAATCGACACTGTTCAACGTGATCGCCGGCTTTGAAGAGCCGGAGCAGGGCGCGGTCCATATTCTCGGCAAAGACATGGCTGGCCGTCTGCCGGCCGAACGCCCGGTATCGGTGATCTTCCAGGAGCACAACCTCTTTGCCCATCTCGACGCCGCGACGAATGTCGGCCTCGGCATCAACCCGGCGCTGCACCTGTCCGCCGTCGACCGCGCCAAAGTGGCCGATGCACTCAAGCGTGTCGGCCTCGACGGCTTCGGCGGGAGGTTGCCGCCGACGCTTTCCGGCGGCGAACGTCAGCGCGTGGCACTTGCCCGCGCGCTCGTCCGCCACCGTCCGCTGCTCCTGCTTGACGAACCCTTTGCCGCTCTCGACCCGGGCATGAGAGCGGAAATGCGCGAGCTTTTGCGCGATCTCCACGACGAGGAAGGCAATACGATCCTGATGATCACGCATCATCCCGATGACGTGAGACTGCTCGCCGACAAGGTGCTTTTCCTCGACCGGGGGCGTATCATCGCTCACGACCCTGTCGATCGTTTTGTCGAACGGCGCGACATCACGGCGATCAACCGCTTCCTCGGCCGCGAATGAGGTTTGCCGTCGGCCGGCCACCGCAGCGATTCAAAGCGCTCCGGCGGCCCTTGCGCATCTTAAAACATGCACGGCGCAGGAGAGAATTTTTCGCCAGATTGCTGTTCGCCACAATTTGACCGCCGCGTTGTGCGACGCGCGGGATATCCGACGGTTGGCGCGATGTTCGCGCATCCGTTGCTGTGATACCACGGGGCAACTATTTCTACCGTGATCAGCTATGCAGACGGCGCTGAAATCGCTACAGCACGATGATGGCTGAAACACCCAGGCTGGGACACTGTATCCGGCTGAAAAAGTAGAATTTTTTCGACGTCGGCGCTCTAGTTGTGGCACGCGCCGGCGGAGGGGAACGGGCTGAGGCATGGTTAGGCATACAGTCATCGATGGCCGGATTCCGACGCGACGCGGCGGCAAGAATGCACGATTAATGGTTGCATTCCTGGCGACTGCGCTCCTGTCTGCCTGCCAATCGGTAATTGAACAGACCTACGAGCCGACCGTCTCGCCGTCGTCAAATCCGCAGATCGTCGAGGAAGTGCAGAAGAACGATCCGCGCGCGCAGCTCGGCGCGCGCGAACACCCGCGGATCGTCGCGAGCTACGGCGGCGAATACAAGGACGCCAAGACGGAGCGACTGGTGGCGCGCATCACCGGCGCGCTGACGGCGGTTTCGGAAAATCCGCAGCAGTCCTATCGCATCACCATTCTCAATTCACCGGCGATCAACGCCTTTGCGCTTCCCGGCGGCTATCTCTACGTCACGCGCGGTCTCCTGGCGCTTGCCAACGATGCCTCCGAGGTCGCTGCCGTTCTCTCGCACGAAATGGCACACGTCACCGCAAACCACGGCATCGAGCGCCAGCAGCGTGAAGAGGCCGAGGTGATCGCGAGCCGGGTCGTCTCCGAAGTGCTTTCCTCCAATCTCGCTGGGAAACAGGCGCTTGCCCGCGGCAAGCTGCGGCTCGCCGCCTTCTCGCGCAATCAGGAGCTTCAGGCCGACGTGATCGGCGTGCGCATGCTCGGCGAGGCAGGATACGACCCCTATGCCGCCGCCCGTTTTCTTGATTCGATGGCGGCCTACGCCCGCTTCACCGCGGTCGACCCGGAAGCCGACCAGAGCCTCGACTTCCTGTCGAGCCACCCCAACGCGCCGCAGCGCGTCGAACTGGCGCGCCGCCACGCGCGTGCCTTCGGCGTCGAAAGCTCGATCGGCGACCGCGGGCGCGATTACTATCTGGCCGGCATCGACGGCATCCTCTATGGCGACAGCCCGCAGGAGGGTTATGTCCGCGGCCAGACATTCCTGCACGGCCAGCTCGGCATTCGCTTCGACGTGCCCGTCGGCTTCCAGATCGACAACAAGGCCGAGGCGGTGCTCGCGACCGGCCCGGGTGACATCGCGATCCGTTTCGACGGCGTAGCCGACACAGCGCAGCGCAGTCTCACCGATTACATCGCCAGCGGCTGGGTCACCGGCTTGCAGCCGGATACGATTCATCCGATCTCCGTCAATGGCCTCGAAGCAGCAACGGCGCGGGCGTCGGCCGATCGCTGGGATTTCGACGTCACCGTGATCCGCATCGACAACCGCATCTATCGTTTCCTGACCGCCGTCCCCAAAGGATCGAACGCGCTCGAAAGCACCGCGAGCCAATTGCGCGGCTCGTTCCGCCGCATGACGCAGGGCGAGGTTCAGTCGCTGAAACCGCTACGCATTCGCGTGGTAACGGTCAGGTCCGGCGACACGATGGCGACGCTCGCCGCCCGGATGATGGGAACGGACCGCAAACTCGATCTCTTCCGCCTGATCAACGCGATGCAGATCACCTCCACCGTCAAACCCGGCGACAAGGTGAAGATCATTTCCGAATAGAGTGGCGGATTGCTTTTCTTCGTGGCCAGAGTGCTGCAATGTTTCCTTAATCTCGCCGATTAGGGATAAAACATGCAGCGATTCAAAGTGCTACAGCGTCCGTCCTTTGCGCGTCCGATTAGACGCGCGGCGCTGTAGGGGGCTATCGATTGTCACAGCCACCAGGGCTTGTGTTCAATGAGAAACATTCGCCTGACAGCGTTCAAAATTTTCGCGGCCGCATCCCTCTTCTTTAATCCATGGACCCACGCGGCCGCCAGCGATGATCAAGGTGCGCTCGAACGCGTCGTGAACGAAGCGATCCGCCCCTTGATGGAGCAATACAACATTCCCGGGATGGCTGTCGCTGTCACGGTTCAGGGAAAGAGATACGTCTATAACTATGGCGTTGCCTCGAAGGAGGGTCGGCAAGAAGTCACCGACGGGACGCTCTTCGAGATCGGCTCGATCAGCAAGACGTTCGCAGCGACCCTTGCCTCCTACGCCGAAGTGCGCGGGGCCTTCTCGCTTTCCGACCACGCCAGCAAATATCTGCCAGCGCTCGCCGGAAGCAGTTTCGATAGGATCACCCTGCTCCAACTCGGCACCTATACGGCCGGAGGCTTACCCCTGCAGTTCCCGGATTCCGTCGCGCACCAGGAGGAGGCGATCAGCTATTTCAGAAGCTGGCGTCCGAGCTACGAACCCGGCGCGTATCGGATCTACTCGAACCCCAGTATCGGGCTGTTCGGATACCTGGCCGCCGAAAGCATGGGCGAGCCGTTCGACGATCTGATGGAAAAGAAGCTCTTCCCGGAGCTCGGCCTGACGCAGACCTATATCCGAGTTCCTGAGGATCGCATGCGCGATTACGCCTATGGCCACGCGAAGGAGGGTAACCCTATCCGGATGAACCCGGGTGTTCTGGATTCGGAGGCCTACGGCGTGAAGACGACTGCGGCCGATCTGCTTCGTTTCGTCGAGGCAAATATTGACGCATCGAAGCTCGACGAAACGCTCCAGCGGGCGATCGCCGCAACGCATGTCGGCCATTACAAGGTGGGCGACATGACACAGGGACTCGGGTGGGAGATGTATGCCTATCCGACCGATCTCGAGCAACTGCTGGCTGGAAACTCGGCTGAGCTAAGCTTCAAGCCAAACAAGGTGGCCAAGCTTGCGCCGCGACTGCCACCACGAGACGACGTGCTGATCAACAAGACCGGCTCGACAAACGGCTTCGGCGCCTATGCCGCCTTTGTCCCCGCGAAAGGCATCGGCGTCGTTGTGTTGGCCAACAGGAATTACCCTATTCCGGCTCGGGTAAAGGTCGGCTATCGAATCTTGGCGACCTTGGACGGTGAGTTCGGAACGGCGAGTACACGCTAGACTTCGCCAGCCCATCCGCTTTCACGTGGATTCGCTGAAAGCGGATACGATGCTCTGGAATGAAGGTACGAGAGCGTTCTTTATGCGGTCATTTGAACGCACGGCGCTCCAGATTTCTGCAGTCGATTCCGCATTGCGTTCAGTGCATGCCGGAAGCCAATGCCGGCGCTTTGGCGGCGAGCGCGACGCGCAGCTTTTCCAGCGCGCGGGTCTCGATCTGCCTGACGCGCTCCTTCGAGATGCCGAGGTCGACGCCCAACTCCTCCAGCGTCGCGCCGTCTTCCGACAAACGCCGCGCGCGGATGATCTTCATCTCACGCTCGCTCAACTCCCCGAGCGCGATATGAAGCCAGCGGCGAGCACGTTCGCCGTCGATCATGTCGCTGACCTGTTCGTCAGGCAGCGGCGCCTCGCTCGCAAGGAAGTCGAGCCGCTCGCCGCCGTCCGAGTCTCCGTGGCCGACAGGGGCCTGTAGCGATGCGTCGCTTCCGGACAGGCGCGCGTCCATCGTCTGCACGTCGGCGAGGCTGACGCCCAGCGCCGCGGCAATTTCCTCATGCATCGCCTGCGAGGTCAGTTGCCGGTCGCCTTGGGCAAGACGCGCCCGTAATCTCCTCAGGTTGAAGAACAGCGCCTTTTGCGCCGAGCTTGTTCCCCCGCGCACGATCGACCAGTTTCGCAGGACATAGTCCTGCATCGACGCGCGGATCCACCAGGTGGCATAGGTGGAGAAGCGAACGTCCCGACTTGGCTCGAAACGCGCCGCCGCCTCCAGCAGGCCGACATGCCCCTCCTGGACGAGATCGCTCATCGGCAACCCGAAGCTGCGGAATTTGGCCGCCATGGCGATCACCAGGCGCATATGCGCCATGGCGATCTTGTTGCGCGCCTCCTGATCGTTGTTGTCCCTCCAGGCCTGCGCCAGGGCATGCTCCTCGTCGCGCTCGAGATACGGCGCATCCATGGCAATCTTGATCATGCGCCTGTCGGCAGTAAGGGTCTTCATCGGTCGCTCCGTAGCTGGCGCCGGGGCGCCGTTAACGATTGAACACGAAGGGCCAAACGCTTGTCGGAGCATCCGGCAACAGGAACGGCGAGCGCCAGGATCGTACTTGAAGAACCGGTGCAGCGCCCTAAATCGAAGATACGAACCTGAAACGGTGAAAGATCACAGAACCAAGATCGTCCGGGCAGCAAAGGCGAACACCTTCGTACCGGCCATACCTAACGCGTGCCAGGGCAAAAAGTTCCGCCACTTGCGATGATTTCCGAACGATCGCTCGTGCAATAAGCCTTTGCTCAGCGCCTGAGCCTATAGCGCCGCCCGTCTTGTAAGACGCGCAAAGGACACTGGAGCACTTTGATTTAAGGAACCGCAGTAGCGGACAAAGAAAAAGCCCGGCGCGAGGGCCGGGCTCTTGGGTCGTGACTTCCGGGTCGTATAGCCTGAGGCTTAAGCGGCCTCGTCCTGGGCGTCGTCTTCGTCGATGGCCTTGCCGCGCTTCGGCCCCTTGTTCAGGTTGGCTTCGACGAGGCGTACCGCCTCCGTTTCCGACATCTTGTTGACGGCAGCGATTTCGCGCGCCATGCGATCAAGAGCGGCCTCATAGAGCTGGCGTTCGGAATAGGACTGCTCGGGCTGGTTTTCTGCGCGATAGAGATCGCGCACCACTTCCGCGATGGAGATGAGGTCGCCCGAATTGATCTTGGCATCGTATTCCTGGGCACGGCGGGACCACATGGTCCGCTTCACGCGTGCCTTGCCCTGCACCACCTTCAGCGCACGATCGACGAAATCGGTTTCGGACAGCTTGCGCATGCCGATGCTGACGGCTTTCGCCACCGGCACCTTGAGACGCATTTTGTCCTTCTCGAAATCGATGACAAAAAGCTCGAGCTTCATGCCAGCGACTTCCTGCTCCTCAATCGCAACGATCTGGCCAACACCATGAGCCGGATACACGATCGATTCACCGGTCTTGAAGCCTTGGCGCGTTGAAGATTTTTTCTGCTGGGTCGTCATTCGTTTCAAAAACTCCCTATTGCGCACCCGGCCTCTTAAAGGCCGGGGCCGGGTCGGTCGGGCCCGGGATAGACGGGGATACCGCCGGGTGGGGTCAATCCTGGTCCGTCCAACGGAACGCAAACGCCTCATAATCGCGGTCACAGGCAACGGAACGTTGCGTATTTGGGAAGAGCCGCGCCGTGGAGATCGTTTGCTTTCGTGATGGTTTTCGGGCGCGCAAAAACACCCTCGGTGGATCAGTAATAGGAAGCTATCACAAAAAAGTGCGCAAATCAATAATTTGCTGCATGGCAGCGATCAAGCTGCCACGCAAACAATTGTGAGGCTGAGGCCGGATTTCCCCAGATTTCGGCCCTCGCTTTTGTATCCGTTCGTCAGCGTCGGCGAACCAAGCGCCGACGATTGCGTCAATCGCCCTGACCCGGCTCGGCAGAGAAATACTTCTCGTATTTTCCCTCGACGCCGTCCATTTCCTTGGCCTCCGGCAAAGGATCCCGCTTCACCGTGATATTCGGCCACTTCGCCGCAAAATCAGCGTTCAATTTCAGCCACATATCGAGGCCCGGCTCGGTATCCGGCTTGATCGCCTCGGCGGGACATTCCGGCTCGCACACCCCGCAATCGATGCACTCGTCGGGATGAATGACGAGGAAATTCTCGCCTTCATAGAAGCAGTCCACCGGGCAGACTTCCACGCAGTCCGTATACTTGCAGCGTATGCAATTGTCGGTCACGACATACGTCATGAGGTACTCCAGCCAATGCTCACATGTGATGGCAGACGGCAATCAACGGTGATCCCCACCGTCCGTGCATGCTAGGAATGTCCGACG
This sequence comes from Sinorhizobium mexicanum, assembly GCF_013488225.1. NCBI lineage: Bacteria > Pseudomonadati > Pseudomonadota > Alphaproteobacteria > Hyphomicrobiales > Rhizobiaceae > Sinorhizobium > Sinorhizobium mexicanum. The sequence continues at coordinate 4,202,724 of NZ_CP041238.1, forward strand.
CGCATAGCTGCCGAAGCAGACCCGAATGCCATTCAACGTGGCTTGTCAGGTAACGGCTTTGAGTGCCCTTTGCAAGAATAATCCATGCGCCGTTGGCCGGGAAGCGGGCAGAGTTTTCTAGAGCGGAATGATTTTCGATCGCTTCGATCCAAAATCGCGGATTTGACTGGTTTTCATGGGGCGAGGCAGCCCGGAAACCGCCGCTCGCTTCTCAATCGTCCTCCTCATCGAAGCCGGATTTGAGTCGATCGGTGTCGCGCCGTTCCCGCTTCGTCGGGCGCCCGGCACCCCGTTCACGCGTTGCCTGTTCGAACGCCGTCAGCCTCTGGGAGGAGGTTGGCGGGGTCAGGTCCTCGTAAAGCAGGCGGGCCTCCTCATAAGGCCCGCGCCGCACACCGGCCAAGAGCACGCGAACGACGAGATCCCGTCGCTCCAGTGACAATTCGAGCGTATCGCCGGTCTTTACCTGAGCGGAGGATTGCGTCACCCGCACGCCATTGACCGCGACATGACCGGCCTCGATCGCCTTCTGGGCGAGCGAGCGCGATTTGATCAGCCGCGCGAAGAACAGCCACTTGTCGAGCCGCTGACGAGATGCGGGCGCGGACGCTGGCTGTTTCTCCATTGCCTTCCTACTTTTTCAGCTGCTCCTTGAGAGCGGCAAGTTTCGCGAAGGGCGAATCCGGATCCAGTGGCTTTTCCTTGCGGGGCGGGCGCCCCTCGAACTTCGGACCGCCCGGCTTTCCGCCCCGATCGTGGCGATCGGGCCGATCCTTGCGCTGGCCGCCACCCGGCCTGCTCTCCTGTGCCTTGCCGCGCATGGGCGCTCCGCCCTTGCGGCCGCCCTCCCGGCCTTCACCCTGGCCATGCCGCTGGCCACGCCGTTGATCGCCCTGGTGGCGGCCACCCTGGCGCTGGTTTTCCTGGCGCGTGCCAGGACGCCAAAGGAGAACGGGCTTGGCTTCGACAGGCTCTTCTGCCGGGCTTGCTTCTACCGGTACCGGGCTTGCTTCAGCCGGCGCGTCGCTGGTCGCTTCGGCTGCGGGCGCCTCCGCCTGCGTCACGCCGACCGGCTCGCTCTCGGCTTCCGCATCGACGTTCTCGGCCACGGCATTTTCGACCGGTGCCTCCGCCGAGGTCGTCTCTGCGCTCTGGCTTGCGAGGAACGCGGCCGCGTCCTCGGCGGTCACGCTGTCGGCGCGATAGCCGAGCCCCTTCAGGATTTCCTCCATGTCGTCGGGCGTTGCGCCGAGAATGGACAGCATCGCGGTGGTCGCCATGAAGCGGCGGCCGTCATATGCGCCGTCCGGACGCGGCTCGGCGCCCGGCTTCCACTGCAGCAGCGGACGAATGAGGTCCGCGAGCCGCTCGAGGATGTCGATCCGTACCGCCCGCTTGCCGAGGAAACGGAAACCCGCGAGCTTGTAGAATGTCCGCTCGAACGACGGGTCGGTGACGACAGAGGTACGGCCGGCGGCAAGCATCGGGATCAGCTCGCCATAGCCGGGCTTGTCGAGGCCGTCGTTCTTCAACGCCCAGAGCAGCGTGATGAGCTCCGCCGGCGCCGGCTTCAAGAGAGCCGGCAGGAAGATGTGATAGGCACCGAAGCGAACGCCGTATTTGCGGATAGACGCGCGACCGTCCTGGTCGAGCGACTTCACCTCCTCGGCAACGTCGCGGCGGAAGAGCACGCCGAGATTCTCGACGAGCTGGAAAGCCAGACCTTTGGCGAGGCCTTCCAGGTCCTCCGCACGCGAAATATCGTCAAGCGGCTTCAATATCGTGCCGATATGGTGGTTCACGAACCGTTCGATCCGGGCGAGCACATGCTCGCGGGCATTGGCCTGGAGCTGCTCGTCGGCGAGCAGGATGACGCGGGGACGCATGACGTGATCGCTCGCGGCAAGCCGCGCCACGGGATCGCCGAGCCAGCGCACGAGGCCGTCCGACGAAAGCGCCAGATCACTATTGCCGGCCGCATGCAGGCGGGCGGCGCGCGCCTCGAATTCCAGCGCGAGCGCCTTCAGGGCGGCGCCCTGCACGGCCTTCGCATCCGACCCGCCGCCACCGGCCGCCAAAGTGAACCGGAAACCGGTTAATTGGCCTACGTGGTGCCCTTCGACGAAGACATCACCATTCACACTGATTTCAGCTTCCAGCATCGCATTCTCTCTCAGGCGCTTCATGAGCACAGATGTCCTGCGATCAACAAAGCGTTTCGTCAACCTTTCATGTAGCGCGTCGGACAATCGATCTTCAATTTCCCGCGTCTTTTCTTGCCAGTGTGTCGGATCGGCAAGCCATCCGGGCCGATTTGACACATAGGTCCAAGTCCTGATCTGCGCAATTCGCGCCGAAAGTGTGTCAATCTCGCCATCGGTGTGATCCGCGCGGCGGACCTGCTCGGCCATGAAGTCTTCGTTGACGGCGCCCTCGCGAACGAGATCGGCGTAGATCGTCGAAATCAGATCCGCATGCTGCGCCGGCGTTATGCGCCGGTAGTCAGGCAGGGCGCAGGCCTCCCAAAGCGTCTCGACCCGCTCGGCCGTCGTGGCGACGTCCACGACTTCGGGATAGCGCGTCAGGTGCTCCAGCGCCTGCTGGTCGACGGCCGGAAGGGCGCGCGTCAGACCGGCAACGGCCGGCGCCGCCTCGAGACTTTTCTTGAGCGCCTTCAACGAAGAATAGTCGACCGCCTTCGAGCGCCACTGCAGGACTTTGACCGGATCGAATTCGTGCGACTCGATGCGGTGCACCAGTTCATTGTCGAAGGGATCGACACGCCCGGTGACGCCGAACGTTCCGTCCCGCACATGCCGGCCCGCGCGCCCCGCGATTTGCGCAAGCTCTGCCGGGTTGAGATTGCGGTACTGGTAGCCGTCGAACTTGCGGTCCTGCGCGAAGGCGACGTGATCGACGTCGAGATTGAGGCCCATGCCGATGGCATCGGTCGCCACGAGGTATTCGACGTCACCCTCTTGGTAGAGCGCGACCTGGGCATTGCGGGTGCGCGGCGACAACGCCCCGAGCACGACTGCCGCGCCGCCGCGCTGTCGCCGGATGAGTTCGGCGATAGCATAGACCTCGTCGGCCGAGAAAGCGACGATTGCGGAACGATGCGGCAGTCGGGTGATCTTCTTCGATCCTGCATAGAGAAGCTGCGACAGGCGCGGCCGCTCGATGATCGTGATGCCCGGCAGGAGCTGTTGGAGTATCGGTCGCATCGTCGCCGCACCGAGCAGCAGCGTCTCGCCGCGGCCGCGCAGATGCAGCAGCCTGTCGGTAAAGATGTGGCCACGCTCCAGATCGGCGGCAAGCTGCACCTCGTCGATCGCGACGAAGGATGCCGTCGTCTCGCGCGGCATGGCTTCGACGGTGCAGACCGAATAGCGCGCGCGATGAGGTGTGATCTTCTCCTCGCCCGTGATCAGCGCGACGTTATGGTGGCCCACCTTTTCGACCAGACGTGTATAGACCTCGCGCGCAAGCAGACGCAGCGGCAGGCCGATGACGCCACTGTCGTGCGCAACCATGCGCTCGATCGCATAGTGGGTCTTGCCGGTGTTGGTTGGCCCGAGCACCGCGGTCACGCCGCGACCACTCAGGATCATGGATTGAAAGGACACTTCATCGATCCTGGGCATTCTCAACGCGCCGGCCTGCTTTCGCTTGGCCGGCGGGCAACACATGCCCACGCTGCGGGCCAAACGCAAGGGGCGCGGGCAATTAAAACCGCTTTCGACCTTCTCCCCGCGCCAGATTTCGTGCCTCCGGCATTAACACTCGGAACAGCGGTGGAACGAATCAGCGACGAATCGCTGACTCGCCTCGATTCACTGTATGTTCACGGCTATATCTAGATTACCGTAGCAAGAGTCGCACCATATGCTGAATCTGCCGGAACATCGCGCAAACGAATGCCGTCGGTGCCGTTAACTTTCCCTTCCAGAGCGTTAATCGTCATCAAGGATTCGGAATCCAAGACTCTGGAAAGTTTAGAAAATTTTAACTCAGATTCGTTTTGGGCGCGGCGAATCAAGAAATAAGAATCGCCGTGTTAACTTCTCGATCAAAGCCGGAACGAATCGGCGACGAATCGCTGACACAACCATTTTCTCGTTTTGTTCACCACAACATATAGTGTCCTTGGTGAACGCAGATCAATAGAACCAAGGGTCGATTTTCGCAATCGGTGCACCGCAAGGCAGCATCGTTAACCATTGCATCGAGCCCAGTGAATTCCGCTGCCGCAAACAAAAGCGGCGCCCCGGAAGGCGCCGCGAGAGATGGCATTATCTGACCTCGGGCGGGTCAGGAGGTCAGGAGAAAAATTGGCCACCATTTGCCGAAATTGTCGAACCAGTGATGAAGCCGGCATCGTCCGATGCCAGGAACACGACGCAGCGCGCGATTTCTTCCGGTTCACCGAGGCGCCCGACGGGAATCTGCGGAATGATCCGTTCGTTGAGCACCTTCTCCGGCACGGCCCTGACCATCTCGGTGCCGATATAACCCGGGCAGATCGCGTTGACGGTGACGCCTTTTGCCGCCCCTTCCTGGGCGAGCGCCTTTGTGAAGCCGAGATCGCCCGCCTTCGCCGCGGAATAATTCGCCTGGCCCATCTGCCCCTTCTGACCGTTGATCGAGGAGATGTTGATGACGCGCCCGAAGCCGCGGTCACGCATGCCCGACCAGAGCGGATGCGTCATGTTGAAGAGGCCGGTCAGATTGGTGCTGATCACTTCGCCCCATTGTTCGGGCGTCATCTTGTGAAACATCGCGTCACGGGTGATGCCCGCATTGTTGACGAGAATGTCGACCGGCCCGAGATCGGCCTCCACTTTGGCAATGCCCTCGGCGCAGGCCTGATAGTTGGAGACATCCCACTTGTAGACCGGGATGCCGGTTTCCTGCTTGAAGGCCTGAGCCTTCTCGTCATTGCCGGCATAGTTTGCGGCCACCTTGTAGCCTGCCGCCTTCAGAGCCGCCGAAATGGCTGCACCGATGCCGCGGGATCCACCCGTAACCAACGCTACCCTGCTCATGCTCGCCTCCCACAAGTTGGTTTCAATTTTGCATGGTTAATCCGCATGTGACCCGACATAAGCGGGCCACATGTGCTCGATCAATTTCGCGGATGTCACATAGGAACAGCAGGCCAGCGGACCGGCGAATGCACCGGAAAACTGTTCGGCCGGCCTGCTGCATAGGATTGCGGCCGGCTTACAGGCGCTCGACGCACATGGCGACACCCATGCCGCCGCCGATGCACAGGGTGGCAAGACCCTTGGAAACGCCGCGGCGCTTCATCTCGAAGAGCAGCGTGTTGAGAACGCGAGCACCGGAAGCGCCGATCGGATGGCCGATCGCGATCGCGCCGCCATTGACGTTGACGATCGACGGATCCCATCCGAGGTCCTTGTTGACGGCGCAGGCCTGTGCCGCGAAGGCTTCGTTGGCCTCCACGAGCCCGACGTCGCCGACGGACCAACCGGCCTTCTCCAGCGCCTTGCGCGAGGCCGGGATCGGCCCCGTCCCCATGATCTGCGGATCGACGCCGGCCGTCGCCCAGGAAACGATGCGGGCAAGCGGCTGGATGCCGCGCCTGCCGGCTTCCGCCTCGGTCATCAGCAGCGTCGCGGCGGCACCGTCATTGAGCCCGGACGCGTTGCCGGCAGTGACCGTTCCTTCCTTGTCGAAGGCGGGGCGGAGCTTCGCCATGGAATCGAGCGTGGCGCCGTGGCGGATATATTCGTCCTGGTCGACGGTCACGTCGCCCTTGCGGGTCTTGACGATGAAAGGCACGATCTCGTCGGCGAAACGGCCGGCCTTCTGTGCGGCTTCGGCCTTGTTCTGCGAAGCCAGCGCGAATTCATCCTGCTCCTCACGGGTAAGCTGCCACTTGCGCGCGACGTTCTCGGCGGTGATGCCCATGTGATACCCGTAGAAGGCGTCGGTCAGGCCGTCCTTGATCATCGTGTCGATCATCTTGAAGTCGCCCATCTTCACGCCGCCGCGAAGGTGCGCGCAATGCGGCGCCATCGACATCGATTCCATGCCGCCGGCCACGATGATATCCGCATCGCCGGCCACGATCTGCTGCATGCCGAGCGCCACGGCGCGCAGGCCCGAACCGCAAAGCTGGTTCATGCCCCAGGCGGTCTTTTCCTGCGGGATGCCAGCCTTCATCGCTGCCTGACGGGCCGGGTTCTGCCCTTCACCGGCGGAAAGAACCTGACCGAGGATCACCTCGTCCACCTCTCGCGCGTCGACGCCCGCGCGCTCGAGCACCGCCTTGATGGCGCCCGCGCCCAACTCGTGCGCAGGAGTGTTGCCGAAGGCACCGTTAAAGGATCCGACGGCGGTGCGAGCCGCGCTGGCGATCACGACGGAGGGATTGCTCATGGGACGTTTCCTCATATTTCGTTTGCCTGATTTAGCCAGACTGGCAAAGCCGTGAGCGCAAGTCAAACGCCTTGATGCACTGCCGCAAAAGCTTCACGATTCGCGCGGTTACCATATTTCGCAGGTGCGTCGCCGCATTGCACAAATAGATTGTCAGAGCCTCGATTTTGCGGATACTCTAAAAAACACAATAAAGACGGGACGATGGGTAAGAGGAGACCCTGATGGCGAAGAATGAAGGCCAGATCGTTATCAAGAAATATGCGAACCGGCGCCTCTACAATACCGGCACCAGCACTTACGTGACCCTCGACGACCTGGCAGTGATGGTAAAGAAGGGTGAAGAGTTCGTGGTACAGGACGCGAAGTCCGGCGAAGACATCACCCACTCCGTGTTGACGCAGATTATTTTCGAGCAGGAATCGAAGACCGGCAACACGCTCTTGCCGATTTCCTTTCTGCGCCAGCTGATCTCCTTCTACGGCGACCAGATGCAGATGGTCGTGCCGAGCTATCTCGAACATTCGATGCAGGCCTTCACCGAACAGCAGTCGCAGATGCGCGAGCAGATCAACAAGGCGTTCGGCGACACGCCGCTTGGCAAGAACCTGCAGGTGCCGCTGCAACTGGTCGAGGAGCAGGTGCGGCGCAACACCGAAATGTTCCATCAGGCCATGCAGATGTTCTCACCCTTCATGGCCGCGCCCCCGGCCAAGGAAACGAAGAAGGCAGAGGCCAAAGACATCGACGAGCTCAAGGAACAGTTGCGCGCCTTGCAGACGAAGCTCGACAATCTCGGCTAAACCCAGCTCCCTCTATCGAACTGCCGACACAAAATCGGGCGCGGGAGCAATCCCAGAAAAGTAACACCGGGGATGCCGGTGGAAAGCCGATGCTTTCCTACGGTTTCGCGCGCCAACGGCAGAGATGCACACCAAATGAAAAAGGGCCGGCAGAGCCGACCCTCAAACTTCATCCGCGAACGGTAACGCTTATGCGTTTTCCTTCGGCGTCAGCACCTGGCGACCGCGGTACATGCCGGTCTTCAGGTCGATGTGGTGCGGACGACGCAGTTCGCCGGAATTCTTGTCTTCAATGTAGGTCGGAGCCTTGAGGGCGTCAGCGGAACGGCGCATGCCACGCTTGGACGGGCTCGTTTTTCTTTTCGGTACAGCCATTTCATTCTCCACTTATCGGGCAAAACACTGTTCAGCAGCCGAAAATGGCCGGGTCAAACAGATGTCGATCTCGGAAATTTCGCGCGCTTATACATGGCCAACCGCAGTTTGACCAGTCCCCGCCTACAATTTTTCGAGTCACGCTTCGTCTTCCGGCACGATCCACGGTTCGGCCCTTGCCGCTTCCTCCCATTTGCGGAAGGCCGGGTGCCCCTTGACGGCATCCATATAGGCGAGCGTGGCGGGATCTGTCACCAGTTCGTAGACATCAAAACGGTTGACAACCGGGGCGAACATCGCATCCGCCGCCGTAAAACGGCCGAAGAGAAACGGTCCGCCCGAGCGGGCGATCGATTCCCGCCAGATTTCTTCGATGCGGGCGACGTCGGCCTGGACATCGTCCGGCAGCGCGATCGCCTTACGGGGCCGGCGAATGTTCATCGGGCAGGCGCCGCGCAGCGCCCGAAAACCTGACAGCATCTCCATCGAATAGCTGCGGGCGCGGGCCCGGTCCTCGCGGTTTTCCGGCCAGACTCCGGCCTCGGGGTAAAGCTCCGCCACATATTCGATGATCGCCAGCGATTCCCAGATACGGGCATCGCCATGATGGAGCACCGGCACGCGTCCTGTCGGCGAGATCTCGCGGAAGCGCGGATTTCCAGCGGGGAAATCGAAGGGAATAACGACATCCTCGAACGGAACTCCGCAGGCTTCAAGCGCCAGCCAGGGTCGAAGCGACCAGGAGGAATAGTTCTTGTTGCCAATATAAAGGACGAGCTTCGTCATGCGCGTGTCTCCCACCTGCTTTCAGGCGGCAGGCTTGCCACATCAGCGACAGCGAGGCCAATGAATTGCTGTCATCTTAATCATAAAGGCATGTGATGTAACCGCCGGAGCGGCTGGCGCGGCGCTCGATGAGCGATGCAAGCCGCCTCAGGCCCCGCCCTGGCTTGCCGGCGTTGCGGTCGATCGGATTCGGCAGCGATACGGCGAGCAGGGCAGCCTGGCGGCGCGATAGTTTGGCGGCCGAAACGCCGAAGTGGTGCTGCGCGGCGGCCTCGATACCGTAGATGCCTTCTCCCCACTCGGCGACGTTCAGGTAGATTTCCATCATCCGGCGCTTGCTCCAGACGAAATCGGCGACGATCGCAAGCGGCAGTTCCATCGCCTTGCGGACAAAGGAACGACCGTTCCAGAGAAACAGGTTCTTGACCGTCTGCATCGGGATCGTGCTTGCTCCCCGCGTCTGTTCACCGTCGAGCGCATCTTCGACGACGCCGCGCATCTGGTTCCAGTCGATACCGGCATGCGAGCAGAACTGGCCGTCCTCCGACATCATCACCGACTGGACGAGCACAGGCGCGATGTCGTCGAACTCCACCCACTGCCGGTCAAAGCCGCGCAACAGCACGAGGTCGCGCAGCATCAGCGTCGAGATCGGGCGGACGAAATCCAGGGCGTAGAAGACGATGAGTACATAGGGGAGCACGAGGAGAGCAAGGACGGCAAGAAAGAGGCGACGAAGCCTCGCCCGCCATGCGGAAGACCAGCGATTGGCGGACATCTGGCCCTCCTCCAATGCTTTCGTGACGACGTCCACGCTCTGACTGTCCACCTCTTTGTCCATCCGCCTCTCTTATTTCATGGGCGAGCAAAGTTGAATGGCGTTTCTTGTAAAAGGCAAGATGGTTACACGCTCATCCCACGTAAAGCACTACAGCGCCCCGCGTCTAATCGGACGCGCTTTGAGGTGCTGCATGATTTTGTCCTTAAATCGATTTCGATTTAAGGAATCATGCAGGCCCTGCGACGCGAATGCCCGTTGAAAGCCTCTCCCCCGCATGCCAAAGAGCGCTGCATGAAAGAGACGCCATCCTTTTCCGCACACCTGAAGGCCAATGCTTTTGCAGTGGAAGAACTGCTTTCTGCCCTTCTGGGGCCAGCCGTCGGCGCAGATGAAATCGCGCGGCCAGCGAACCTGCTCGCCGCGATGCGCCATGGCGTCCTCAATGGCGGAAAACGCCTGCGCCCGTTTCTCGTGAGCGAATGCACCGCGCTTCTCGAAGGCGACGCCGATGCGGCGCTCAGGGTCGGCGCCGCGCTCGAATGCGTGCATTGCTACTCGCTCGTCCACGACGACCTACCGGCGATGGACGATGACGATATGAGACGCGGGCAGCCGACCGTCCACATCGCCTTCGACGAGGCGACCGCGATTCTCGCCGGTGACAGCCTGCTGACCTTCGCCTTCGACATCATCGCCGCACCGGAAACGCCACTGCCCGACCGGCAGAAGACGGCGCTGATCTTGGCACTCGCGCGTGCCTCCGGACACGGCGGCATGGCCGGCGGGCAGGCGCTTGACCTCGCCGCCGAGAAGAGGGCACCCGGCGAAGCTGGCATTGTCACGCTGCAGGCGATGAAGACCGGGGCACTCATTCGTTTCGCCTGCGAGGCGGGCGCAGTCATCGCCGACGCCTCCGACGAGGATCGGCGGCGGCTGCGCGCCTTCGGCGAAAAGATCGGACTCGCCTTCCAGCTCGCCGACGATCTGCTCGACCTGACGGCGGATGCCGAGGCGATGGGCAAGGCCACCGGCAAGGACGCCGCGCGCGGCAAGGGCACCCTCGTGGCGCTTCACGGCCAGGCCTGGGCCGAGCGTGAACTGGAGGAACTGGTGGCGCAGGCGGAAAATCTGCTTCAGCCCTATGGCGCCCGCTCGGCCATCCTCGTCGAAACCGCCCGCTTCATCGCCAACCGCAGGAGCTAGTGCCCGTGAGCAAATACTGGTCGCCGATCGTCTCCGCGCTGAAACCCTATGTCCCGGGTGAGCAGCCGCGCATGGCGAACCTCGTCAAGCTCAACACCAACGAGAGCCCTTACGCGCCTTCGGACAAGGTGATCGAGTCGATCCGGGCTGCGGCAAGCGCCGATCTCAGGCTCTATCCGGATCCGCTCGCGCTCGACCTCCGGAAAGCGATCGCCGCGCGATATGGCCTAGAACCGGAGGAAGTCTTCGTAGGCAATGGCTCGGACGAGGTGCTGGCGCATGCCTTCGCAGGGCTGCTGAAGCATGACCAACCGCTGCTCTATCCGGATATCTCCTACAGCTTCTATCCGACCTATGCGGGTCTTTTCGGTATCGACGTGGTTGAAGTGCCGCTCGATGCCGCCTTCGGCATCGACATCGCCGACTACCGTCGTCCAGCTGGCGCGATCATTCTTCCCAATCCGAATGCCCCGACCGGAATCGGCCTGCCGCTTGCGGCGATCGAGGCGCTGGTGGCCGAGCATCCCGACCAGCCGGTGGTGATCGACGAGGCCTATGTCGATTTCGGCGGCGACTCCGCCACCACTCTGGTTCCGAAATACGAAAACCTGCTCGTCGTGCAGACCTTTTCGAAGTCGAGGGCGCTTGCCGGATTGCGGGTCGGCTTCGCGATCGGCCAGCGGCCGCTGATCGAGGCTTTGGAGCGCGTCAAGGACAGCTTCAATTCCTACCCGTTGGGGCGCACCGCCCAGGCGGGCGCCATCGCCGCGATCAAGGACGAGGCCTGGTTCGAGCAAACCCGCGGCAAGATCATCGCCTCGCGGGAGAAATTGACGGGCGAACTCAAAAACCGCGGCTTCGAGGTTCTGCCCTCCCAGGCAAACTTCGTCTTCGCCCGCCATCCGGGCCATGGCGGGCAGACGCTGGCGGCGAAGCTGCGCGAACGTGCGGTCATCGTTCGCCACTTCGCCAAGCCGCGGATCTCGGATTTCCTGCGCATCACCATCGGCACCGACGAGGAATGCGCAAGGCTGGTTGCGGCGCTCGACGAGATTCTGTGAGAGTGGGACCGGGACGCCGCCGGCAGGCGAACGGCTCGTTTTGCCCCTCTCCTCGGGTTTAACCCGAGGACTAACCCTCTCCCCGCATGCGGGGAGAGGGGATTTGGTCGCGGCATACCCCGTTTACGCGCCTGTTGGCGAGAGCGGGTGAGGGGGCGCCGCGAGTCCCTTCGCCCCGCCTGAGGGGAGAAGGTGGCCGGCAGGCCGGATGAGGGGGAGCCAGTGGCACAGCACCCATATTTTCCCGCCCGCAGCCCGAGCGGTAGGCAAAGCGATTGAGACCCGCACACTGCCTCCCATTGGCACCGCCGGAAGCCTCGGCTACTGTCGCGTTCGCAATCATCGACGGACGCCGCCCATGCTCGACCTCACGCCCTATCTGCCGCAACTTCTCGTCGCCTGGACGGCCTATATCATCGCCGTCGTATCGCCCGGGCCGGCGGTTCTGGCGATCATTGCGACGTCGGTCAACCAGGGGCGAAAAGCGGGCCTTGCGCTCGCCTTCGGCGTGCTGAGCGGCAGCTATACATGGGCGATGCTGACGGCCTCTGGCCTCTCGGCGCTCATCCGGACCTACGGACAGGCGATCATCTTCCTGAAGATCGCCGGTGCCTGCTATCTCTTCTGGCTTGCCTACAACGCCCTCCGGGCCGCGATGCGCGGCGAGGCGTCACGGGCAGCGCTTCGTGTTCCGCTGCAGATGTCGTTGAAGAAGCTCTATCTCAAGGGGCTCGGTATCCACCTGACCAATCCCAAGGCGATCTTTGCCTGGATCATGCTGGTTTCGCTCGGCATGCCGGCGGGGGCGCCGGTCACCGTTACTGCCGCCTTCATCGGGGGATGTATGCTGATCGGCCTCGTCAGCTTCTGTGGCTTCGCGATCGTGTTCTCGCTCTCGCCGGTCCACCGTGCCTATCTCAAATCGCGGCGCGTGATCGAGAGTCTGATGGCGGGCTTCTTCGCTTTCGCCGGTTTGAAGCTGCTGACGGCGCGACTCTGATTAAAACGCGGGACGCGGGCGGAAAACCGCCTCACACTTTTCCTGTCCCGCTCTGGGACTATTCCGCCGCCGCCTGACCGCGGCCGTAACGCTTCTCGATATAGTCGGCGACGAGAAGCTGGAATTCTTCGGCGATCTTCGGTCCACGCAACGTCATCGCCTTCTGGCCATCAATGAAGACGGGTGCCGCCGGCGTCTCGCCGGTGCCGGGCAGCGAAATGCCGATGTCAGCATGCTTGCTTTCGCCCGGGCCGTTGACGATGCAGCCCATGACGGCGACCTTCAGGGCCTCGACGCCCGGATATTTCTCGCGCCAGACCGGCATGCTTGCGCGGATGTCCTCCTGGATCTTCTGGGCAAGCTCCTGGAAGACCGTGGACGTCGTGCGGCCGCAGCCCGGACAGGCGGCGACCACGGGAATGAACTGGCGGAAGCCCATGACCTGCAGCAGTTCCTGCGCCACCTGCACCTCGCGCGTGCGGTCGCCGCCGGGCTCCGGGGTCAGCGAAATACGGATCGTATCGCCGATGCCCTGCTGCATCAGGATGCCGAGCGAGGCGGAGGAAGCGACGATGCCCTTCGTTCCCATGCCGGCTTCGGTAAGCCCGAGATGCAACGCATGGTCGGAACGGGCCGCAAGCATCGCATAGACGGCGATCAGGTCCTGCACGCCGGAAACCTTGGCAGAAAGGATGATGCGGTTGCGCGCCAGGCCGAGCTCCTCGGCCAGCTCCGCCGAGAGAAGGGCCGACTGGACGATCGTTTCACGCGTGACCTGCTGTGCCGTCAGCGGCGAGCCCTTGGCCTGGTTCTCGTCCATCAGCCGGGTCAAGAGTTCCTGATCGAGCGACCCCCAGTTGACGCCGATGCGCACCGGTTTGTCGTAGCGCATCGCCATCTCGATGATCTCGGCGAACTGCTTGTCCTTCTTGTCCTTGAAGCCGACATTGCCCGGGTTGATGCGATATTTCGCCAGCGCTTCGGCACAGGCCGGGTGATCGGCCAGGAGCTTGTGGCCGATATAGTGGAAGTCGCCGACAAGCGGCACGTCGATGCCGAGGCGCAAGAGCCGCTCGCGGATCTTCGGCACCGCGGCAGCACTTTCGTCGCGATCGACAGTGATGCGTACCAGTTCGGAGCCCGCTTTATGGAGCGCCGCCACCTGGGCGACAGTCGCATCGACATCGGCCGTATCCGTGTTCGTCATCGACTGGACGACGACCGGCGCGCCGCCACCGACGATCACGCCGCCGACATCGACGGCGACGGAGGCACGGCGCGGCTGTGGCTCGAAATCGAAGGGAGAAGTCATGAAGGCCTCTTCTTGGGTCCCGTTTCGCCCGAGCGGCATGCCGGCCGCGCCGAGCTTTCGCCTTTCAGGTGGCGGAGGAAAGCGTGCTTGTCAACGGCAACATCACGCGCTGACGGCGAATTGATGGCAGGGCTGCTGTCGGCTCGGCCCAAAACCATCCCCGATCCAAGCGCCGGAAGCCAATCGCCCTGTGCGGATTACGAATGCTCCCTGCCGTGATCTGCATGAACGGCGTGATGCGAGAGCAGGAGCACGACAATGAAGAGCACGGGGATACAGGTAAAGATGATAGCGAAGCCGCTGTGCTCCGCGATGAAGCCGATCAGCGACGGTGCGAAGAGCATGCCGGAATAGCCCATCGTGGTCGCGACCGCGAGCCCGATGCCCGGCTGCAGCCCCGGCATGTTGCCGGCGGCCGAGAAGGCGATCGGCACCATGTTGGAGATGCCGATCCCGGCCAGCGCAAAACCGAGGATCGCAACGACCGCGTTGGGCGCAAGCCCGGCGAAGACCATGCCGACGAGCGCGGTGACCGTGCAGAGGCGCAAGGTCCGCTTCGCGCCGAGGAGATCGCGCACGTGGTCGCCGGCAAAGCGCATGGTTGCCATGGTCGCCGAGAAGGCGGCAAAGCCGAAGCCCGAGAGCTCGACCGAGGCGCCGAGTTCGTTCCTGAGATAAAGCGCGCCCCAGTCGAGCACCGCACCTTCCGGCACCATCGAGAACAGGGCCATGATGCCGATCAGCCAAGGCAGGGGCGTGAGCGGCAGGCGCAGTTTCTCCTTGTTCGCCGCCGAATGAGGCCGGTCGGCAAGGATCATCGGCCAGGCGACGGCAAGAAACACAAGGCTAAGCACCGTGACCACAAGCACGTGCGGCAGGACGCCGACGCGCGCCATCAGGAAGCCGCCGATGCCAGCGCCGATCAACCCGCCGAGACTCCAATAGGCGTGGCAGGAGGACATGATCGCGCGGCGCATCGACTTTTCGACCTCGACCGCGTTGGCATTCATCGCCACGTCCATGGCGCCGACGAACCCGCCGAGCAGGAACATGCCGATCGCCGCTGTCCAGACATTCGGGGCCAGCGTCAGGACGAGGAGCAGCGGCGACAGAATGATTGCCGTGACCTTGACGACCTTCTGCGAGCCGGCGCGGGCGATGAACCCACCGGCAATCGGCATCAGCACCAGCGAGCCGATGCCGAATACCAGGATCAGCAGGCCGAGCACGCTCTCGCCGATCCCGAGCCGGTCCTTGAATTCCGGAATCTTCGGCGCCCAGCTGCCTGTGACGAAGCCGTTCATCAGGAACAGCAGCGATACCGCAAGCCGGTTCTTCGACATGTAACCCTGCCGAACGAGGCCTTCGGAGGCAGTTTGCGTGCGCTGATCCATGGATAACCTTCCCGCAGCCGGAACCGTCCGGCTCAAATGGTGATTTCGATGAGATTGCCGTCGGGATCACGGATCACGGCTTCGTAGAAGCCGTCACCCGTCCATCGGGCCCTGGAGACGAGCACTCCCTTGCGGTCGGCCCGATCCGCCATGTCGTCCACGGCCTCGCCACTGCCTAGCGAAAGGGCGAGATGCGCGTAGCCGGCGCGTTCCACTATCGCCTCGTCATGGGGAGCAAGCCACGGCCCTTCCATTACCTCGATCGAAGGCCCGCTCTCAAGCGTCAGAAAACGCGAGCGGAAACCGGGGCGACGTCGGCTTTCATAGATTTCGCCAGCGTCGGCGCCGAAGAATTCGGCCCAGAAGGCGGCGATCCGGTCAATGTCCTTCGTCCAGAGAGCGAAATGCGCGACGTTCATCGAGCCGGCTCCTGTGCCAGAACGACGTCAGCGCCGCGCGCGCCGAGGGCGACGATCGCGGCTTCGGGCGCGTCGGCCTCCAGAACCAGCGCCGTCACCGCCTCGATGCCGATGACCGCGTGTGGCGCAGCGGTTCCGAGCTTGTCGCTCGTTATCGCGGCGAGAACCGAGCGGCTCCGCGAGGCGATGAGACGCTTGAACGCCGCATCCTCGAAATGGAATGCTGTCAGTCCCGCTTCCGCGTCGGCACCGCAAGCACCGAGAACGCAGAGGTCGGGCCGGAGAAGCTCGGCGTCGCGCTGCGCGCGGGCGCCGACGGCTGCCCCCACCGCGCGATAGAGCGGGCCGCCGATAAGGATGAGCTCCACACCCGCCTTCTCCATCAGGGCGGCCGCAATGAGCGGCGTGTTGGTGACGACTGTTACCGGGAGGTCCGGCTCGAGCGCCTCTGCGATCGCCAGATTGGCCGAACCCGCGTCGAGGAACACCGTCATGCCCGGCCGGATGAATCCGACGGCGGCCCGGGCAAGCGCCGCCTTGCGCTCCGGCGCGAGAGTGGCGCGCTGGCTGAGCGAGCCGGCCATCGGCGCGAGCGGCAAGGCTCCGCCATAGACGCGCTCGCACAGGCCAGCCGCGGCCATCTCGCGCAGGTCACGACGGATCGTGTCTTCCGAGACTCCGAATTCGCGCGCGAGGTCGGCGGCCAGCACACGGCCGTCAGCTTTCAGCCGCTCCTGGATCAGGGATTTTCTTTCGCGCAGCAGCAGGTCCGTCGCCATATTTCAAATCGTGCATAAACGTGCATTAATCGGTTGAACCGTGAATAGCAGCCTTTCGCGGAGAATTCAATTGCTCCCGCGCGTGGAACTTCGACTGACCCAACACATTGACCAACGGAGTGTTTTCGCTGAGATTTCGCGCCAGTTTGGGGAAAAATCTTCATCGAAAGCCGGATGAATTGGTGTTTTATGCGCTCAGATGCGTCTGCTTTTATGCGAATCTCACCGCAATCCGGACGACGGGCCGGAGAACAAAAAGATGGAAAACAAGACAATGAAGTTCCTTCCGACGCTTTTCGCTGCCGCCCTTCTGCAAATCGCCGCCTTCGCTCCCGCCCATGCGGAATCGAACCTCGATCAGATCAAGTCTGCCGGTGTTCTGAAGATCGGCACAGAGGGCACCTATGCCCCCTTCACCTATCACGATGCCGGCGGCGCGCTGGTCGGCTTCGACGTCGAAATCGGCCAGGAGGTCGCGAAGCGCCTTGGCGTCAAGGCTGAATTCCTCGAAGGCAAGTGGGACGGGCTGATCGCCGGCCTCGACGCCAACCGCTACGACACGGTCATCAACCAGGTCGGCATCACCGAAGAGCGCAAGAAGAAGTATGATTTCTCCGAGCCCTATATCGCCTCCAAGGCCGTGCTGATCGTCAAGGGCGACAACGAGGAGATCAAGGGCTTCGCCGATCTCAAGGGCAAGAAATCCGCCCAGTCGCTGACCAGCAACTTCGGCAAGCTCGCTCAGGCCTCGGGCGCCGAGCTCGTCGGCACCGACGGTTTCGACCAGTCGATCCAGCTCGTGCTGACCGGCCGCGCCGACGCGACGATCAACGACAGCCTGTCCTTTCTCGACTTCAAGAAGCAGAAGCCGGACGCGAACGTGAAGATCGCCGCCGAACAGGCCGACGCCGATTATTCCGGCATCATCATCCGCAAGAACGAGCCGGACCTTCTGGCCGCAATCAACAAGGCGCTCGCCGAAATCAAGGCCGACGGCACCTACGACAAGATCTCGCAGAAATATTTCGGCGCCGACGTCTCGAAGTAAGCTTGTGAAAGCGCGGGCCGATCGGGTTTTTCCATCGGCCTTTCTCGGTTATGAATCGCGATCCGTTCCGGCCCCCGGAGCGGATCGCGCTTTTTGAAAGGCTTCCCCTTGCCCCAATGGCTTCACCTGATGGCGGAATCGCTGCCGACCCTGCTCTGGGCCGGGCTGATCTTCACGGTCCCGCTGACCCTGCTTTCCTTCGTGCTCGGTCTTTTGCTGGGACTTGTCACCGCGCTCGTCCGTCTTTTCGCGCCGGCTCCCTTCGTCGCCGTGGCGCGATTCTATGTCTGGGTGATCCGCGGAACGCCGCTTCTCGTCCAGCTCTTCGTCATTTTCTATGGGCTGCCGAGCATGAACATATTGCTCGATGCATTCCCCGCCGCGTTGATCGGCTTCACGCTCAACATCGGCGCCTACACATCCGAAATCATCCGCGCCACGATCTCCTCCGTGCCGCGCGGCCAATGGGAAGCAGCCTATTCGATTGGGATGAGCTGGAGCCAAGTGATGCGCCGGACGATCCTGCCGCAGGCGACCCGGGTTGCAATCCCGCCCCTCTCGAACACCTTCATCTCGCTGGTGAAGGACACTTCGCTCGCCGCAGCCATTACCGTGCCCGAGCTCTTTCAGACGGCGCAGCGGATCGTCGCGACCACTTATGAACCCCTGATCCTTTATATCGAGGCGGCGCTGATCTACCTTGCCATGAGCTCCGTACTGTCGGCCCTGCAGGTCAGGCTCGAGCACCGCTTCGCCCGCTATGGCGGCTTCCTGGAGGCGCGCGCATGATCGAACTCACCGATATCGAAAAGCGCTTCGGCACCAATTTGGTGCTCAAGGGAATCAGCGTGACGATGGCCGAAGGCTCGGTAACGGCGCTGGTCGGCCCGTCCGGCGGCGGCAAAAGCACGCTGCTCAGATGCGTGAACCTGCTGGAGATCCCGACACACGGCGCGATCCGGCTTGGCGACGAACGGCTGGAGTTCGATCCTCACCGCACGGTCGGCTGGAGGGCGATCCAAAAGCTGCGCCGGCAAACTGGCATGGTGTTCCAGAATTTTCAGCTCTTTCCGCACCAGACCGCGCTCGGCAACGTGATGGAAGGCCTTGTGACCGTCCTCAGATGGCCGGCCGACCGCGCCCGCGCCCGTGCGCTCGAGCTCCTGGAGAAGGTCGGCATGGCGCACAAGGCGGATGCCTGGCCCTCGACGCTTTCCGGAGGCCAGCAGCAGCGCGTCGCGATCGCCCGTGCGCTCGCCCCCTCACCGCGTGTTCTCCTCTGCGACGAGCCGACCTCCGCGCTTGACCCGGAGCTCGCCGAGGAGGTGGTCGAGGTCCTGAGCCGTCTTGCCCGCGAGGGGACGACGATGATCATGGCGACTCACGACCTTCGCCTCGCCTCGCGCGTCGCCGATCACGTGATTTTCCTCGACGGCGGCGTCATCGTCGAAAGCGGTCCGCCGAGGAAGATCTTTTCGACGCCCGAGCGCGAGCGCACGAAGAAGTTCATCGCCTCGCTCAGCGCGCCGATGAGCTATGATATCTGACCGACGCGGCAAGCCTCAGCGCAATCGTGGGGACGATGGATAACGGGCTGGACTGTTTTGCCCTCTAACCACGATTGTCGGTGTTAGTTCGCGTGTTCGTCGCGAGTTCGGTCGCGGAGTTCTTTGCGAGCGAGTTCGATCACATCGTCGATGAACCGGCTTTTTGCTGCGGTATAGCTATCGCCGTCATAGGCAAACTTCTCGGCAAGATCCTGCTTCAGCAAGCCATAGGCGGCCGCCATTTCCTTATGGGCGAGCAAGTAGTCTCGAAAAACGAGGCGACGTTCGTGCGTCTCATTCGCCGGTGGACACAGGTAGACGCGTTGTTTCGGAACACTTCGCCGGTTCGTGAAGGCCCAAACATCATCGTCGTAACGATTGCCGCGAGGCTCATATCCGGCGGCGACCAAGACGGCGCCCGCTGAAGGGATATTCGATAGGCTTCGCAGGGTGACATCCACGTCGATAACAGGCTTGGCGGATAGACCCGGAATTGCGGTGCTGCCCACATGATCCACGGCGACAATGCCGGCTCCCAGCAAGCGCCTTATCGTTTCCGCGACCTCTAGGAAGCAATTCGGCCAGGCTTCATCATAAGGCACGATTTCAACAAATGTGGCCACGCGTCATTCGTCCTGTGGCGAACTTCTCGTTACAGCGATGTTTGCGCGCGCAACTTTTCCGAACGTCGCAAGGCGCGCCTATTACGTCTATCGAAATCCGGCAGACTCAGCAGGAAATAATTCTGCCACAGAAAGCCGCTCGCGACAGCCTATCGCGGGCGGCTCGTTTCGGCATTAGGTCGAGCGCCGGATTGCTCCGACCGTCCACACCTGAAGGTCCGGCAGCATTACGCCCCAAACACGACCAACAAATCCTTGGCGTCGATCTGGTCACCGGCTCTGACCAGCACTTCGGCGATCACACCGTCCTTTTCGGCGTGAAGCGCCGTCTCCATCTTCATCGCCTCGATCGAGAGCAACACGTCGCCGGCCTTGACCGGCTGGCCGGGGTGGACCGCAACAGTCGAGATGACGCCCGGCATCGGCGCGCCGAGATGGGCGGCATTGCCGGCCTCGGCCTTGCGGCGGATGGCCGCGGAAGCGCCGCGGTTGCGGTCCGGCACCTTGATCGAGCGCGGCTGGCCATTCAGTTCGAAGAACATCTTGACCATGCCCTTCTCGTCGATCTCGCCCTGGGCCTGGTTGAGGATGACCAGCGTCTTGCCCTTCTCGATGTCGGCGAAGAGCTCCTCGCCCGGCGCCATGCCGTAAAAATAGGCCGGGGTCGGCAGCACGCTGACTGGGCCGTAGGTCTCGGCGGCGAGCGCGTAGTCGGTGAAGACCTTCGGATACATCAGATACGAGGCGAATTCGAAGTCGGTGACCTCGCGACCGAGCTTCTCCTCGATGCTTTTTCGCTCCGCGCCGAGATCGGCAGGCGGCAGCAGCGAGCCCGGCACGGATGTGTAGGGCTCTTCGCCCTTCAGCGCCTTCTTCTGAAGCGCCTCCGGCCAACCGCCCGGGGGCTGGCCGAGATCGCCCTTGAGCATCGAGACGACCGATTCCGGGAAGGCAATGTCTTTCGCCGGATTCTCGACGTCGGCCACCGTCAGGTCCTGGGAGACCATCATCAGCGCCATGTCGCCGACCACCTTGGAGGACGGCGTCACCTTGACGATGTCGCCGAACATCTGGTTGGCGTCGGCATAGGCCTGCGCCACCTCGTGCCAGCGGGTCTCGAGCCCGAGCGAGCGGGCCTGCTCCTTCAAGTTGGTGAACTGCCCGCCCGGCATTTCGTGCAGATAGACTTCCGAAGCCGGCCCCTTGAGGTCGCTTTCGAAGGCCGCGTACTGGTGGCGCACCGCCTCCCAATAGAAGGAGATGCGGCGGATCCATTCCGGATTGAGGCCCGGGTCGCGCTCGGAGCCGGACAGTGCCTCTACGATCGAGCCGAGGCAAGGCTGCGAGGTGTTGCCGGAGAGCGCATCCATCGCCGCATCGATGATATCGACGCCGGATTCGACCGCGGCAAGCACGGTCGCGGCAGCAATGCCCGATGTGTCGTGCGTGTGGAAGTGGATCGGCAGATCGGTCGCTTCCTTCAACGCCTTGAACAGCACGCGGGCGGCTGCCGGCTTCAGAAGACCCGCCATGTCCTTGACGGCGATGATGTGGGCGCCGGCCTTCTCCAATTCGGCGGCAAGCGCCGTGTAGTATTTCAGGTCATACTTCGGCCGGGCGGAATTCAGGATGTCGCCGGTATAGCAGATCGCTGCCTCGCAGACCTTGTTCTCTGCGGCCACCGCGTCCATTGCGACGCGCATGTTCTCCACCCAGTTCAGGCAGTCGAAGACGCGGAAGACGTCAATGCCGCCCTTCGCGGCCTGGGCGACGAAGTATTTGACGACATTGTCGGGATAGTTCTTGTAGCCGACGCCGTTGGCGCCGCGCAGAAGCATCTGCAGGAGCAGGTTCGGCGCGCCCTCGCGCACCATTGCCAGCCGCTCCCACGGGTCCTCCGTGAGGAAGCGCATCGACACATCGAAAGTCGCGCCGCCCCAGCATTCGAGCGAGAAGAGGTTCGGCAGCGCCCGGGCATAGGTACCGGCGATGCGGGCGATATCATAGGTGCGCATGCGGGTGGCGAGCAGCGACTGGTGGCCGTCGCGCATCGTCGTATCGGTCAGGAGCACCTGAGGCTGCGCCTTCACCCATTCGGCGAACTTCTTCGGTCCGAGCTGGTCGAGCAGTTGCTTCGTGCCCGGCTTCGCCTCGCCATTGATGAACGGCACCACAGGGGCGGCGATGTCATCATTGGGCTTCGGCCGGCCCTTGGCCTCCGGATGGCCGTTGACCGTGACGTCGGCAAGATAGGTCAAGAGCTTGGTCGCGCGGTCCTGGCGCTTGACCTGCTGGAACAGTTCCGGCGTCGTGTCGATGAAGCGGGTGGTGTAGCTGTTGTCGTGGAAGCTCGGATGGCTGATGATCGCTTCCAGGAAGGTGAGGTTGGTCGCCACGCCGCGGATGCGGAATTCGCGGAGCGCCCGGATCATGCGGTGGATCGCCTCGTCCGGGTTCGGCGCCCAAGCCGTCACCTTTTCCAAGAGCGGATCGTAGTAGCGGGTGATCACCGCCCCGGAATAGGCCGTGCCGCCGTCGAGACGGATACCGAAGCCGGTGGCGCCGCGGTAGGCGGTGATGCGGCCGTAGTCCGGAATGAAGTTCTGCTCGGGATCTTCCGTCGTGATGCGGCACTGCAGCGCATGGCCGTTCAGCCGGATGTTTTCCTGCGAGGGCACGCCTGATTCCGGCGTGCCGATGGCATAGCCGTCGAGGATGTGGATCTGCGCCTTGACGATGTCGATGCCGGTGACGACCTCGGTCACCGTGTGCTCGACCTGGATGCGCGGATTGACCTCGATGAAGTAGAACTTGCCGGTATCGGCATCCATCAGATACTCGACCGTGCCGGCGCCGATATAGCTGGCCGCCTCGGCGATCCGCTTCGAATAGGCGGCAAGCTCCTCGCGCTGGGCTGCGGTGAGATACGGTGCCGGTGCGCGCTCGACGACCTTCTGGTTGCGCCGCTGGATCGAGCAGTCGCGCTCGAAGAGGTGAACGACATTGCCGTGGGTATCGCCAAGGATCTGGCTTTCGACATGGCGGGCGCGCTCGACCAGCTTTTCCAGATAGACCTCGTCCTTGCCGAAGGCGGCCTTCGCCTCGCGCTTGGCCTCGGTCACCTCGCGGATCAGGTCCTTGGGCTCACGGATCGCCCGCATGCCGCGGCCGCCGCCGCCCCAGGACGCCTTCAGCATCACCGGATAGCCGATCTCCGCGGCCAGCCGCTTGATCTCCTCGGGATCATCCGGCAGCGGCTCGGTCGCCGGCACGACCGGTACGCCGATCGAGATCGCCAGGTTGCGCGCCGCCACCTTGTTGCCGAGTTGGCGCATCGTCTCCGGCTTCGGGCCGATGAAGGTGATGCCGTTGGCGGCGCAGGCCTCCGCAAACTCCGGGCTTTCGGAGAGCAGGCCGTAACCCGGATGAATGGCGTCGGCGCCGGAAAGCTTGGCGACGCGAATCACCTCGTCGATCGACAGATAGCTCTCGATCGGCCCGAGATCGCGGGCAAGGTGCGGACCGCGCCCGACCTGATAGCTCTCGTCCGCCTTGAACCGGTGCAGCGCCAGTTTGTCCTCCTCAGCCCATATCGCGACCGTTTTAAGTCCCAGTTCGTTGGCCGCGCGGAACACGCGGATGGCAATTTCGGAACGGTTGGCAACAAGGATCTTAGAGATAGGCAAGTCGGACTCCTCAAGACTTGAAAACGCGGGAATGCTGCACCCGCGAAATAAAGTTTTAGCGAGTCACTTGAGGAAGTGCAATTTCAGATGCGACATGGCGCAGGATGAGAAAAGCGCGTGCGGTTTTCCTCCCGCATCCCGCTCTGAGCCTTTGGAAACGATCGAGCCGAACAGAATCCGTTCAGGAAATCAGCCCCAGACGGAAGGCGATGGCGACGACGTGGTGGCGGTTCTTCGCCTTCAGCTTTTCCTGAATGCCGTTCATGTACCAGTCGACCGTGTGGCTCGATATGTCGAGGACCTTGCCGATGTCGTTCGACGTCATGCCGTCGGCAAGATAGTTCAGCGCTTCCATTTCGCGCCGCGTCATCTGGACTTCGACGCGCGAGATAAGCTCGGCCATGATCTCCGGATCGGTGAGTTCCAATAGCTTCCAGAAGAGGCGTTTGGCGATGGCGTCGAAAAGGCTCAATTCGACGGGGCTGAGATCGACCACCCGACCGCCGACCGTGAGATTGCCCATCAGCCCGCGCCGGCCGTGCACCGGGAAAATATAGCCGTCGAAGAGGCCGTGATTGCGCGCCTCGACCATCATGCTTTCCATGCGCTTGCGGTGCGGGTCCGAGCGGAAGGCGGCGAGCGTGTCGCGCCAGCGGAAACCACGCTGGGCATGGCCGAGAAAACGGATCGTCGGATCGATGACGACGTATTTCTTGCGGATGTAGATTTGCGGCCACCCGTCCGGCCAACGGCCGGCAAGCAGCAACCTCAACGGGTTCTCGTTGGGTTTCGGTTGGCGGACGATGCCGTAAAAGTCGAAACCGCAACGATCGAGCAGCCGTTCGAACTCGGGCAGAATCTCCTCGCGCGTCTTCATCTCCTCCAGGAGCGCCAGAAACTGTACGAGCAACGTGATATTCATGGAACACCTTCAGGTCGAGAATGCGACGGGCGCAGCGCTTGAGAACCTCACATGAACGCGCCGTTCAGAAGCCATTCATGTTGCAACCGCGATAATTCTTCTTATCACGCCCGGTCTTGCACGAAACCTGCAAAATATCGGAGTGGAGGCATAAAGATAGCGGACTATGGATTATCCCGCCAATCCTCCCTTGGCAACGGATCTTCCCGCGGTCGGCAGAGTTTAGCCTCCACGTTTTCGGCAGGGATTTCACAAGGCCGCCCAACAGGGCTTTGACGGCCGGCACGGCGGAATTCTCCGCCGCCCCGGGGGATTGTCAGAGGCGCAATGCACTGCCGCATCGAAACATTGCTGCGGCGCAACATCCGATGCCCAGAAGGGGTGAGACAGTGTCTTTGTTCCAGGTGTATGCAAGAGCCCTTCAGTATCTTGCCGTTCACAAATTCCGCGTCGGGGCGATCGTCATCGCCAATATCGTTCTCGCCGTCATCACGATTGCCGAGCCGATCCTCTTTGGCCGCATCATCGATGCGATCTCGTCGCAGAAGGACGTCGCGCCGATGCTCTTCCTGTGGGCGGGCTTCGGCCTTTTCAACACGATCGCCTTCGTGCTGGTCTCCCGTGGGGCCGATCGGCTCGCGCATGGTCGTCGCGCAACGCTGCTGACTGAAGCCTTCGGCCGGATCGTCTCCATGCCGCTCTCCTGGCACAGCCAGCGCGGCACCTCCAACGCGCTGCACACGCTGCTGCGCGCCTGCGAAACCCTCTTCGGCCTCTGGCTCGAATGCATGCGGCAGCATCTGTCGACCGCCGTGGCGCTCATCCTGCTGGTGCCGACCGCCTTCGCCATGGACCTCCGCCTGTCGCTCGTCCTCGTCGTTCTCGGCGCGACCTATGTCGCCATCAGCAAGGTCGTGATGAACCGGACGAAGGACGGCCAGGCCTCGGTCGAGAACCATTATCATACAGTCTTCTCCCACGTCTCCGACGCGATCAGCAACGTTTCCGTGGTGCACAGCTACAACCGCATCGAGGCCGAAACGCGCGAGCTGAAGAAGTTCACCGATCGTCTCCTGTCGGCCCAGTACCCGGTGCTCGATTGGTGGGCACTGGCAAGCGCGCTTAACCGCATGGCCTCGACCATCTCGATGATGGCGGTCCTTGTCATCGGCACCATTCTCGTGCAGCGCGGCGAGCTCGGAGTCGGCGAAGTGGTGGCATTCATCGGCTTTGCCAACCTGCTGATCGCCCGTCTCGACCAGATGAAGGCCTTCGCCACCCAGATCTTCGAGGCCCGCGCCAAGCTCGAGGACTTCTACCAGCTCGAGGACTCGGTGCGCGAACGCGAGGAGCCGGCCGGTGCCAAGGAGCTGACGGGCGTCGTCGGCGAGGTCGAATTCCGCGACGTCTCCTTCGACTTCGGCAACTCCGGCCAGGGCGTGCGCAACGTCTCCTTCACCGCGAAGGCCGGACAGACGGTGGCCATCGTCGGCCCGACCGGCGCCGGCAAGACGACGCTCGTCAACCTCCTGCAGCGGGTGCATGATCCGAAGCACGGCCAGATCCTGATCGACGGCGTTGATGTCTCGACCGTCACCCGCAAGTCGCTACGCCGGTCGATCGCCACCGTCTTCCAGGATGCAGGTCTCATGAACCGCTCGATCGGCGACAATATCCGCCTCGGCCGTGAGGACGCCTCGCTCGACGAGGTCATGGCCGCGGCCGAAGCCGCCGCCGCGTGCGACTTCATCGAAGGCCGCCTCAACGGCTACGACACGCTGGTCGGCGAGCGCGGCAACCGCCTCTCCGGCGGCGAACGCCAGCGCGTCGCGATTGCCCGCGCGATCCTCAAGAACGCGCCGATCCTCGTGCTGGACGAGGCGACGAGCGCGCTCGACGTGGAGACCGAGGCACGCGTGAAGGACGCGATCGATGCGCTGCGCAAGGACCGCACGACCTTCATCATCGCCCACCGCCTGTCGACGGTGCGCGAGGCCGATCTGGTGATCTTCATGGACCAGGGTCGGATCGTCGAAATGGGCGGCTTCGCCGAACTCAGCCAAAGCAACGGCCGCTTCGCAGCGCTGCTGCGCGCCAGCGGGATCCTCACGGACGAGGATGTCCGCAAGAGCCTCACAGCGGCGTGATACTTACCGGCTTCCGCGAACAGTTGCCCCGGGTATTTCCGGGGCATTTTTTATTTGGAATAAGGAAGTTCAGGGGCGCGGGCCAGATAAAATGAGATGCCGTCACAAAGGACCGAAGCTTCGCCTACTGCGTGATTCTTCAAATCGGCATTGATTTGAGGATAAAATCATGCAGCGATTTGAGGTCCTGCAGCGCCTCCCGCGCGTCTTAAAGCGCCCGGCGCTGTAGGTTTTATCCTGAAATCATAACCGTGGTCTGACGGCCGAAGCGATGCTGCAGGAGGGGATATGAGGACGTTCAAACTGATGCCCGACTATCACTGCTTTCCGCTTTGGGAGAACGCCAGTGGGGCTGCAGCGAATGTTGATCCGGCCTCGCTTCCCGTCCCGGTGGACTTGATTCTTCGTCTGAACTCGTGGGCGGCGAAATTCGACGAAACGCTGAATCTTGATGATCCGATTAAGTCTGGCTTCAACTCTGAGCCACTTGAACAGGCGTTCCTCGATGAGGGACGGCATTTATGCATAGCTCTCCGAGCTCAACTTGGAGATGGGTATCTGGTCACCTATGAAGGTGGTGAGTCCGATTAAACCCGCCACGCTTTAACGCGCAGACCGGTCTGCACGATGGACGGAACACCAGCCCGTCCAATCGCCCCTCATCCGCCTGCCGGCACCTTCTCCCCGCAAGCGGGGCGAAGGGACAAGCCGCGCCGCCTTCGTCCCCTCTCCCTGCGAGCGGGGAGAGGGCTAGGGTGAGGGGCGATTCTTGCTCACGCAGCCCTGAGCGGCTTCGCGACCGCCACATCCTTCAGCCAGTCGAGGTAGTAGGCATAGACAAAGTGCAGGGCGATACCGGCGACGACGAAGAGCGAACCGATGATCGGGTCGCGGCCGGTGACGAAGAGAAGCACCTGACCCGCCATCGCAAGGATTGTCCCGAAGATGAAGACTGCCAGCGAATGGCGCCCGATCATCACCAGCGGATGGTTGCCCTCGAGTCTGGTCAACCGGCTGACGGCAGGGGTGATCGCCAGCAGATAGGCGAGCGCCAGCACATGCAGGAGCCGCGTGAGCGACAGGAACGTCTTGTCGAAGCCGGTGAGCACCGCCGGCAGTCCGAAAGAGAAGTCGATGTTCCACCAGGAGAACAGGACCCAGAAGGCGGAGACGAGCAGGTAGGCGGCCGAAACTCCGATCAGCAGCCAGTGTCGTGGCAGACGCCCCCCGGCCCGTACGTGGCTCATGCACAGAATGCCGATGACGAAGAGGAACTGCCAGGACCAGGGATTGAGGAACCAGTAGCCCTCATCCAGGAAGTTCGACGGCACCAGCTTGAACCAGCCGGCGGCGAGCCATAGCGCGGCCGATAGAGCAAGGAGCACCCAGCGCCCCACCGCCCTCAGCCACAGGACGCCCGGCAGCATCAGGAACAGCGCCGCGTAGAGGGAAAGGATATTGTTGTAGCCGAGCTGATGGCCAAGCAGGACCATTGCGACGATGCCCTGCTCCGTCTGCTCGACGAACGGCCGGATGTTGATTTCGCCGATCAGGTCCTGACGACCGAAATAAAGCGCGCCGCCCGCAAAAATCGCCAGCGTGACGACGCTCGTCATGATGTGCGCAACATAGAGCGTCAGCGCGCGCCGCCACATCTTCAAGGTCAGGCCCAGTCTTGCGCCCCTGACAAATTTTGCGCCATAGGCGGCGCCGACCGACAGGCCGGAAATCAGCACGAAGGCCTCGGCGGAGTCCGAAAAGCCGATATTCTTGTGGGTCAGATATTCGAGATATTGGCCTGGGACGTGGTTGATGAAAATCGTCAGCAGGCAGAGCGCGCGGAAGACGTCGAGGCGTGTGTCGCGCTCGGTAAAGGCCGGCACAGGACGAGGAACGCTGATCCTGGGCTGGTTGGAGCCGGGATCGTCGTGATCCGGGTCGGCAGCCTTGATCGCGTCCTTGCCAAATGTCGTTTGCAGCATGCGGTCTGGTATCCGGGATTTGGCGCCCCGCCCCACCCCTGTTGGAAACAGGATGTCGAAAACGCGCTTGGGCGACCCCCGAGACGCTTTCGGCACCGTCGATGAAGCGCGATCCCGACTGCTGCATGTGCCTCAGATCGGAGCCGATCCAAGAATGAAACATGCAGCAATCCAAAGCGCTACAGCGTCCTTTCCGCGTACGATTAGACGCGCGGCGTTGTAGTGGATCGCGGCTGGAACCGAGCGGCAAAAAGCCGGCCTTGCCCATCTGGTACAAAGCCGGCTTCCTCCCATGCTCAATTCCGGCGATTACAGCAAAATCCCTTCATGCGCGTTTTTTGTGACACTATTATTTACGCTGACGACCGGTTCACCGGTTTTTGAATCGCGCCCCACGGAAATCCGGTGCGCTGCGCCATTCACCCGGACCTCGGCGGAATAGCCTGCCCAGTCCGCTGGCAGCACAGGCCGAATCACCAGCTTTTTACCCTTCAGGCGAATGCCGAGTATGCCCTCGACGCCCGCGCGGTAGAGCCAACCGGCCGAGCCCGTATACCAGGTCCAGCCGCCACGCCCCGCGAGTTCGCCCTCGCCGTAAACATCGGCGGCGACGACGTAAGGCTCGACCCTGTAGTGCTCGGCATCGTCGCGATTGAGCGCATGCGATACGGGGTTGAGCATCCGGAAGGTCCGCCACGCCTCTTCCGCCCGCCCCTGAGCGGCAAAGGCGAGCACGACCCAGGTGGCCGCATGCGTATATTGCCCGCCGTTTTCGCGCACGCCCGGCGGGTAGGCCTTGATGTAGCCGGGATCCTGCTGCGTCTTTTCGAGCGGCGGCGTGAACAGCCGCACGATCCGTTTTTCGGGATCGACAAGCTCCGCCATCACCGCGTCCATGGCACGCCCGGAACGTTCCGCCTCGCCTTCGCCGGAGAGCGCACTCCACGACTGGGCGATGGAATCGATCCGGCACTCGACGTTTTCGACGGATCCAAGCGGCGTGCCGTCGTCGTAGTAGCCGCGGCGATAGTAATCGCCATCCCAACCCGCCCCGTCGAGCGCTGATTTCAGCATCTCGATATGCGTCTCCCAGAGTGCGGTGCGCGGCTCATCCTTCCGTTCGCGGGCATGAGGCAGGAAGGCACGCAGCGCACCGGCGAGGAACCAGCCGAGCCAGACGCTCGTGCCCTCACCGGCAATGCCGACGCGGTTCATGCCGTCGTTCCAGTCGCCGCCGAGTATGAGCGGCAGACCATTCGCCCCCGTCCGCTTGATCGCGAGATCGAGCGCGCGGGCGCAATGCTCGTAGATATCGGCCGTTTCGTCCGCACTCTCGGGCTTGAAGAAGTTGTCGTGCTGCCCCTCTTCGAGAGCGGGTCCGACAATGAACGGCACCTGCTCGCCGAGGATGTCCGTGGTGCCTGTAACCGCGCAATAGTGCGCGACCGCATAGGCGAGCCAGACGACATCGTCGGAAATCATCGTGCGAACGCCGGCACCGGTGCCGGGCAGCCACCAGTGCTGCACGTCACCCTCGATGAACTGCCGCGCAGCCGCGTTGAGGATCTGCGTCCGCGCAAGCTCCGGCCGATGCATGAGGAAGGCGAGCGTATCCTGCAGCTGGTCGCGGAAACCGTAGGCCCCGCTTGCCTGATAGAAGGCGGAGCGTGCCATGATCCGGCAGCCCAGGCTCTGGTAAGGCAGCCAATGGTTGACCATGTGGTTGAAAGCCCTGTCCGGCGTCTCGACCTTCACCACACCGGTGAATTCGTTCCAGAATGCCTTGGCCGCCTTGAGCGTCGTGTCGAAGGTCGTCCCTCGCAATTCGGCGAGGATCGACTGCACCTGTTCACCGCTGTCGGCGTCGCCGAGGAAGAAGGTGATCTGCTGCTCCGCACCCGGCTCGATGACGAGATCGGACGAGAGGGCCGCGCAGGCATCGCCGTCGGTCTCCGAAAAACCGGTCAAGCCAGCACCGGCGATGACCGCTTGCGGCGCCAGGATTCCGCCGGCCTTGCCCAGGAATTCCCTCCGGCTCGCCGTATAGGAGCCGACCTCAGCGTCGATTGCGAGGAACGCCGAACGGCCGGCATAGTCGAGGCTGTACGGGTTGGTCGCGACGAGCGCCTGGGCGTCGTCATGCCATTCGGGCAGGACAAACGGGGCCATCCGGCCGCGATTGTTGCCAAGCACCCATTCGGCATAGCCGTAGATGCGCAATTGCCGCGCGGAGGCGCCGCGGTTGCGGATCGAGAGGCGCACGAGTCTCGCCGGCAAGGTCCTGTGCACTGTGTGGACCGCCTCGATTTCGAGTTCGTCCTGAGTGCTTGCAAAGCTCGAATAGCCGAGGCCGTGACGGGCTTCGAACACCACCGACTTGCGCCGCGAAAGCGCGGCATAGGGCGTCAGCACCGAGCCGCTCGCCATGTCGCGAATGAAGATCGCCTCGCCCGGCTGGTTGACGACCGCATCGTTGGTCCACGGCGTCAGCTGGTAGTCGCGCGAATTGCGGCTCCAGGAGAACGCCGAGCCCTCGGCAGAAACATGGAAGCCGAAGTGCTCGTTGGAAATGACGTTGATCCACGGATGCGGTGTCGCTTCGCCACCGCGCAGCCGAACGACATATTCACGGCCGTCGTCTGCGAAGCCGCCAAAGCCGTTCCAGAATTCCAGGCCGTCGCCGCTGATTTCGGCTGCAGTAGCCTCGCCCGCCTCTTGGATTACCGGCAGCAGCATCTGAGTGCTCTCGGTGATTTTCGCGGCAGGCTTCGAGTAAAGCGCCATGGCACGCGCGATCTGGTCGGAGATCGTGCCGTTGCGGGCGTGGAAGACGGCGCGCGCGGCCGAAAGCAGCGTCGACCAGGTCTCAGCCTCCATCAAATCGCGACGCACAGCGAAAATGTGCTGCCGCGGACCGTCGGAAAGGCCGCGCAGCCGCAGGTTTTCGCACATCGAATCGAGCGTGTGCTGCAGATCCTGGGCATAGGAGGACGCCCGCTCGTTGATGACGACAAGATCCGCGGTAATGCCGCGGGCTCTCAGATATTCCTGCGCGCGCAGCGCCTCCCGCGCGATGCCGAGATCGCCGTCGTCGTTGATCCTCAGGCAGAAGATCGGAAAATCTCCCGAGATCGCCAGCGGCCACAGCGTCGCCTGCGAGGCGAGCCCCGACTTGACCGTCGCCGCATCGGCACGCAGGTGCATGTCGGGATACACAAGGTAACGGCCGAGCATCTGGAAGCTCGCCGCCTCCTGCGACGTCACCCCGACATGACGCATCTGCACCTGGCTGCGCGTCCAGGCATGGATCAGTTCGTGATTGAAGGTTTCCGGGTGCCGGTAGCGATCGATCGCCCGGTCGACGGTCTCGCGGTTCGGTGCGGCGATCGTCCAGAAGATGACGCTCACCTTTTTGCCCGCCGGAACGCGCACGACGCGGCGAAGCGACATTACCGGATCGAGCGTGAAGCCGTCGGTTCCCGAAAGCGTGACACCTGGGTCGAAAGCAGCAGCCTCCGAAAGCGTACGCCCCTGGCCGATGAAGCGGCGGCGGTCGGTTTCCGCCTGGGTGTGGCGGTCGCTGCCGGCATTGTCCGTGATGAGGTGCGCAACTTCCATGTCGGCATCACCCGGGCTGCGCTTGTTGCGTGACACGCGGATGACGTCGCCCTGGCGGCTGATCTCGGTGCGCAGGAACATCTTGGAGAAGGCGAGATGCGCGCTGTCGGCATCGTCCGTCGCAAGCACCGGCTCCGCATAGGACGTGACTTCGATGAAGCGGTCCTCCGTGCCTGTATTGACCAGGATGACCCGGCGGCCCTCCGCATCGTGCTCGGTCGCGACGATGCATTCGACCTCGCTTGTGAGGTCGCCGACGACCTTGACGAATTCCGCCTTGTCGTCGCCGAAACGGGTCATGGTCTTTTCACCGGCCGCGCGCCGCGGTTCGGCCGTTGCCGACCACCAGTCGCCGCTGACGGTGTCGCGCAGGAAGATGAACGTGCCCGTCCTGTCTTCAACCGGGTCCGGCTTCCACCGCGTGACCGACTGGCCGTTCCAGCGCGCATAACCGGCCCCGGTCGCGGTCAGCATGATCGAATAGTGCCCGTTCGAGAGGAACACCGTTTCGCGGTCCTGCGTCAGCGGATCCTCGATGACGCGAACTTCCGGTCTGAGGAGATCGGCCTGGCCCTTGCCGAGCGATTCCGGCTCGCGCTTGGCGTTCATCACCGGAATGTCGCGCGGTGCCTTCTCCTGCAGCAGCAGTTCGGCCGCTTCGATCACCGGATCGGCGTGGAACCACTCGCGCAGGCGCCCGTTGAACACGACGTTCGCGACCGCCGCGACCGACATGCCGTGATGGTGCGCATAGTAGTTGCGCACGACGGCGCATTTCTGGCCTTCGGGAACACGCGTCGGCGTGAAATCGACGGCATCATGGAAGCCGTAGGCGCCGAGAGCACCGACCTCCCTGAGCCTTGCCAGATTGGCGAGCGCAGACTTGGGATCGTACATGCAGGCGAGGATCGACGCATAGGGCGCAATCACCGCATTCTGGCCAAGGCCGCGCTTCAGGCCGAGCGTCGGCACGCCGAAGTTCGTATACTGATAGGTCAGCTCGTGATCGCGCGCGTTGAAGGCGGCTTCCGAGATGCCCCACGGGGTCCCGAGGCGCCGGCCGTGGTTGATCTGCTCCTGCACCACCAGATTGCTCGTCTGGTTGAGAATGCCGCCCTGCCGCTCCTGCATGACCAGCGGCGGCATCAGATATTCGAACATCGAGCCGGACCAGGAGACAAGCGCGCCGCGCGCGCCGACCGGCACGATCGGGCGCCCGAGCTTGTACCAGTGCTCCGTCGGCAGGTCGCCCTTGGCGATCGCAAAAAGGCTCGTCAGCCGCGCTTCGGAGGCCAGCAGATCGTAGCAGGCCTCGTCGAGTTCGTTGGCGTTGACGCGGTAGCCGATCGACAGCAACCGCCGCTCCGGACGGAACAAGAAGCCGAAATCCATCGAGAAGGCGATGTCGCGCGCGCGCTCCTTGAGCACCATGAGACGCTGGCGCAATGCCTCGATCGCGCCGAGGTCGAAGACGCCGTCGGCAATATGCGCCTCGCAGGTGGAGACGAGCGAACCCGCCCATTTCTCCAACTCGGCGCTCTGGGCAGTGCGTACCTCGTGATCGAGGTTGGCGGCAAGCTTGTGCATGTCGCGCGCCAGCACTGCCAGGTTGATCACGCGGATCGATGCGAATTCACGCTCGCGCTTGACGGCGGCAAGCGCGTTCCGGAAGCCGGCGATGCGCTCTTCGATCAGATGGCGCAACGGCCGCACGGTCTTGCGATCGTCGGGCAGTTCGTTGAGCACTTCCGAGAGAATGGCGGCGACGTCGCCGATGCCATCGAGACTGCCCTGGACATGGGCGGAGGGTGCCTCGGCCCATTCCCGGCACATGGACGAAACCGCGATCAGATGCCCGGCGAGGTTGCCGCTGTCGACGGACGAGACGTAGCGCGGCTCCATCGTTTCGAGCGATCGCGTCCGATACCAGTTGAAGAGATGGCCGCGATATTTCGGCATACGGTCGATCGTCGCGATCGTCTGCTCGAGCCGCGTGACCGTGTCCTCGAAACCGATCCAGCCGAAATCGCGCGCGGACATCACCGACAGGAGATAGACGCCGATATTGGTGGGCGACGTACGCTCAGCGAGCACCGGTTGCGGCGTTTCCTGGAAATTATCCGGCGGCAGGAAATTCTGCTCGGCGGTCACGAAGGTTTCGAAATAGCGCCAGGTACGCCGGGCGATCTTGCGCATCTCGTCGATCGCTTCATCCGACACGACCAGCTGGTCCTCGGTCTCGGCCGACTGGCTGACAAACCAGGCAACCAGGGGCGAAGCCGCCCAAATGAGCGCGAAGGGGATGCCGATGTATGGCAGTCCGGTATCTGACACGGCGGCGAGCGCCAATGAAATGACCGAGAGAGCCGGCGCCGTCCACATCGCGCCGAAATAGTCGCCGATCGAGCCGTGGCCGGCGCTCTGAACCTGCGCGGCGGTGCGCCACTCGAGCATCAGCTTGCGGCTGACGAAGGTTCGGTAGAGCGAGCGAACGATCGCATCCGCCATCATTGCGGCATTGTGGGCGATGAAGACGATGCGCAGCGCCACCTGGGCATTGGCGGCGCGGATATCGGAGAGCACCGTATGCAGATGCGCCCGTGCGACGATATCGTTGCGGCGCGGCATGATCCCGTTGATCAGCGACAGGGTGGGTGCGACGAACAGGCTGAAGATCAGCACGAGCTGCCAGATCAGGGCCTCGGTCGGCTCCATGTAGTACCAGCCCATGACCGAAGCGACGAGCCAGGCGACCGGGATGAGCGACCGGCGCAGGTTGTCGTACATCTTCCAGCGGCCGAGCATCGACAGCCCGTTCGAAGGGTTGAAGATATAGGGCAAGAGCTGCCAGTCGCCACGCGCCCAGCGATGCTGGCGCGACATTTCCACCTCGTAGCGGGTCGGGAAATCCTCGACGAGCTCGACGTCGGTGACGAGCGCGCAGCGCGCATATGACCCTTCGAGCAGATCGTGGCTAAGCACGGCATTCTCTTCGATCCGGCTCTTCAGCGCCGCCTCGAAGGCATCGACATGGTAGAGACCCTTGCCCGTGAAGGTGCCTTCGCTGACGATGTCCTGATAGACGTCGGAGACCGTGAAGACATAGGGATCGATGCCGCGGTGGATCGAGAAGATCCGCTGGAAGGCGGAAGCCTCGCTGCCCGTGGTGAGCGATGGCGTCACACGCGGCTGCAGCAGGCTGTAGCCGGTAAGCACTTCCTGCTTCTTGTTCACGACCGGGCGGTTGATTGGATGGTAGAGCTTGCCGACGAGCTTCGTCACCGCGTCGCGCATCAGGCGTGTGTCGGAATCGAGCGTCATCACGTATTGGACGCCGTCCGGAACCATGTTGGCGCCCTGCAGGAACGAGGTGTCACGATCGCCACGGAGCAGAAGGTTGAGCTCGTGAAGCTTGCCGCGCTTGCGCTCCCAGCCCATCCAGACGCCCTCGGCCTCGTTGAAGAGCCGGCGGCGATGCAGCAGGAAGAAGCGCGTCTTGCCGTCATAAGCGTATCGGGTCGAGAGCTCGGCGATTTCGCGCTTCGCATATTCGAGGACGTCCATGTCGGTGGGCGTTTCCTCGAACTTGCTGTCGGCCCAGTCGCTGAGCAGGGCGAAGTAGATCTCGCCGCGCGGGTTGGCGAGATAATGGACCTCCAGATTGCGTACCAGTTCGTCGACGTGGTCGCGCTTGGCGATCAGGCACGGGACAACGACAAGCGTGCGCGCATCCTGCGGGATACCGTCGAGGAACTCGTATCCGACGAGCCGCGACGGTTTGACGACCAGCGTGATCAGCGTGTTGAAAAGCCCCATCGCGCCTTCCGAAGCCGGCAGTGCGAAAAGCAGCAGCATGATCAGCTTGGCGCCGTTTGGGATTTCCATCGGGCTGACGAAGGCATAGACCGCGACCATCGCGAGAACGGTCAGGAGAATATTCGGTCCGGCGATCGCGAACCAGCCGAGCTTGCGGCCGAAACGGATGATGTGCTGGAGCGGCGACGGTGAATAGCCGATCCTGTTCTCCAGGTCCTTGTACTGCGTGCCGACCAGGAAGGAGCCGACGTTCGGTTCCTGCAGCGGCGCTTCGACCGCCGCGGCCGCCCTTGCTTCCTCGACCATCTCGATCGCGATCTGGGTGACTTCATGCTCGCTGTGGCCGGAGCGGCGCGCCAGTTTCTCGATCGTTTCCCGGTACTTGTTGCGCGAGCCGAAATCTAGCGAGGCATAGTCGGAGCCCTCGCGAAGCGTCGCGTCGATCTTGCTTACGCTCTCGAACCAGACGGCCCAATCCGTGTCGTCGATCTCGCGCAGGCTGCGGATGATGTTGCTCATCGTCGCGTTGCCGGAGCCCAGGCGGTTCTGTTCGGCGACGAGCGCCTCCTCGACGTCGGTGCCGCGCCTTTCGAGCCGTTCCTCGATCCAGCCGATGACCGCGCCCGAGGTCTGGGAACCATCGCGCATGCGATAGAGAAGCTGGGCGATGAACGTGTTGTCGGCGGAAAGCGCCTCCGACTCCGCGAGCAGCGTGCGGCACCTTTCGGGATCGTTCAGCCGGACGATCTGGTCGGCGACCTCGTTCGCCTTT
Organism: Sinorhizobium mexicanum; assembly: GCF_013488225.1. NCBI lineage: Bacteria > Pseudomonadati > Pseudomonadota > Alphaproteobacteria > Hyphomicrobiales > Rhizobiaceae > Sinorhizobium > Sinorhizobium mexicanum. The sequence continues at coordinate 4,239,203 of NZ_CP041238.1, forward strand.
TGCCGCATGCCGCGCGAGCGCTCGACCCGGATGGCGATCCGGCGCAGGTTCTCGATCAGCACGAAACGCAGGATCGACGGCAACGCCCACAACTCGCCGATCTTGAAGGTTTCATGCTGCTGGAAACCCTCGACCATCGCGGTGATGTTTTCCCGCGAAACCATGCTGTGGGTGTGGGCGACATAGAGCCAGGCCAGCGCCATCGTGCGCGGGATGACGACACCCGACACCGAAAGCGTCGGCAACTGCCGATAGAACCTGCGCGGAAAATCGCGCCGGACTTCCTGGATCGCCTCCTCGACGACGTGGTGGTTGTCGAGCAGCCACTCGGCCGCAGGCGTGATCGAGGCGCCTGCTTCCACGTCGGCCGCGGTCGCGCGATAGACGCGCAGGATTTCCTTCTCGTTTTCGCGATGGCGTGCGCGGAAGTCGAACGAAAAGAAGCCGGGGAGCGACGAAGCGCCCTTCAGGGCGAGATTCTCACCGCATTGCCGAAGGTCGTCGATCGAGAAATAGGTCGAGCGAATCGAATCGTTATAATCGATTTGCTTGGCTTCCGGGTCGCGCGGTGAATGGGACGGCTTGTTCTGAAGGAGCATGGCTGCGGTTTCTGATTCCAACCGGGGTTGATCGGCCCGGCTTTCGTTGTTCGGCCAGGTCGATTGCGGCCCTGATGGTCCAAGCGGCGTCGGCGCGTTTCTAGACACGGTCATGTGTCCCCCCATCCGCCACCATCCTCAAAGCGGGAGGGCCCCGGAAACGGGCGCCGCCTGGGATTTGGGCATCGGAGATCGCAAAGCCGACGGCGCGTTGGTTTTCACGGCCGCGTGATGCATGAAAGTGGCATTTTTTAGCCGCAGTGTCAGCAGCTTGCAAGGATTGCGAGCGCAGGTTCGGACGAATTGGGCGAGTCCGGAACGGGAGAAAGCGGACCACCGCACAAACTCCCGCCGGTTCGATGAACGTTCCTGTCAAGTCAGCCCCTTCCTGGTCTGTTGCAGCATGGCGGCACGAGACACGGAGCCGCCTGCAAAGGTCCGCTTCAGGCGGTACGCAGCGGACCGAACTCAACCGACCTGTTCGACAATCCATTCCCTGAAGGCGAGGCTGATCGGGTTTTCACGCTTGCCCTCCGGAACGGCGAGGTAGTAGCTGTTTTCGGTCTGCATCGGTCGGTCAAGAACGATCCGCAGCGTGCCTGCGGCAAGTTCCTGTTCGATCAGATAGCGAGGCAAAAGGGCAAAACCGAGACCTGCGGTTGCCGCTTCGATCACCATCGAGAACTGGTCGAATCGATTGCCCCGGTAGGCGCCATGTCCGTCCATCCCGTTTGTCTCGAACCATTGCGCCCAGAGCTTGGGACGCGTGGCGAGATGGAGGAGCGGACCGCCGCCAATGCCCTCCAGCGCCTCGACCGGATTGGTCTCTAGGAGTGAGGGACTGGCGGCCGGAACGATAACTTCGTTGCAAAGATAGCTGCAGGTTGCACGCGCCCAGACAGGCTGGCCGTAGTGGATCGCCAGATCGAAATTCTGCTCGTCGAAATCGAACGGTGCCGAGCGCGAGGCGATATTGATGACGGTGCCCGGATAACGCTTCAGGAAATCGGGCAGGCGCGGCACCAGCCAGCGGCTGCCGAAAGTCGGCAGCGATGCGATGGACAAGGTTGAATCGGCGCGCGCCGAAGCCATGGCGCGCACCATTAGCTCCTCGGTCTGGTGCAGCAGCCGCCGAACCTCCGGCAGAAACTTCTGCCCGGAGTCGGAAAGGATGACCCGCTGACGCACGCGTTCGAAGAGCAGGACGCCGAGTTGGGTTTCGAGATCCTTGATCTGTCGGCTGACCGCGCTTTGCGTAAGGTTGAGCTCAGCCGCGGCCTGGGTGAAACTGCCGTGGCGCGCGGCGCATTCGAAGGCTTGCAGCGTCGTCACGTCAGGAACCAGTCGTCGGCTTAACTTCATTCCAGCCTCGCATCAACATAGTCAGAAGCAGCGCGATCCAAGGCTGCGTCGTTCGGATATGATCAGAAATAAGAATGACCTTGTCCTTCACCCTTAGCGCGAGGCGAGCCCCAGTGAAAGAGAATAGTTTCGTTTGCGCCGACGATATCCGCTCGGCTTTCTCTGCCGCCATGTCGGTCATGTACCGTGAAGAGGTGCCGGCCTATGGCACGCTCATGGAACTGGTGGCGAAGGTCAACGCCGATACGCTGGCGGCGGACGCGACGTTGAAGGGGCGCCTCGAGGCGACCTGCTCGCTCGACCGTATCTCGGAGGAGCGCCACGGCGCGATTCGGCTCGGTACGCCGGCCGAACTGTCGATGATGCGCCGCGTCTTCGCCGTCATGGGCATGTATCCCGTCGGCTATTACGATCTTTCGACCGCCGGCGTGCCGGTCCATTCGACCGCCTTCCGGCCGGTCGGCGAAGCGGCGTTGAAGCGCAATCCCTTCCGCGTTTTCACCTCGCTGCTGAGGCTCGACCTCATCGCCGACGAGACCCTGCGTGCCGAGGCGGAAGCTATCCTGCGCGAGCGCAGGATCTTCACCTCCGACACGATCGAGCTCACCGAGAAGGCCGAGCGCGACGGCGGCCTCGACACGGCCGATGCCGAACGGTTCGTCGCCGAGGTGCTCGAAACCTTCCGCTGGCACGACCGGGCCAACGTCGGCGCCGACATGTACAAGCGCCTGCACGACGCGCACCGGCTGATCGCCGACGTCGTTTCCTTCAAGGGACCGCACATCAACCATCTGACGCCGCGCACGCTCGATATCGACAAGGTTCAGGCGCTGATGCCCGAATACGGCATTGCTCCGAAGGCCGTCGTCGAGGGCCCGCCGACGCGTAAGTGCGCGATCCTGTTGCGCCAGACGTCGTTCAAGGCCTTGGAAGAAGCCGTCTGCTTCCGCGACACAGATGGCGGCTGGAAAACCGGTTCACACACGGCCCGCTTCGGCGAGATCGAACAGCGCGGCATCGCACTGACGCCGAAGGGGCGCAGCCTCTACGACCGGCTGCTCGACGAATCGCGCAAGATCGTCCGGCCCGCCGCCGATGGCTCCAACGCGAAGCAGTACGAAGCAGCCCTTGCCCGGGCCTTCGGGGCCTTCCCCGACAGCTGGGCTGAGATCCGTGAGGCGGGGCTTGGCTATTTCAGCTATTCTCTGACAGAAAAAGGCCGGCGGACGAAGCTCGCCGGACGCCGCGACCTCGATACGTTGATCGCCGACGGCCTCGTTGAATTCGATCCGATCGTCTACGAGGACTTCCTTCCGGTCAGCGCCGCCGGTATCTTCCAGTCGAACCTCGGCGACGGCGCCCAGCAGGAATTCGTGGCAAGTCCGAACCAGAAGCGCTTCGAGGCCGACCTCGGCGTCGCCGTGCTCAACGAGTTCGATCACTATGCCGGTATCGAACAGGCATCGATTGAAGGCTGCCTTCAGGCGCTCTCGGCGGCGATGGCAGCGGAATGATACGCTGACGATGATTGACGAGCACCATATCGACGCATTGACGAAGATCCTTGGCGACAAGGGCGTCGTCACGGGTCCGGCAGACATGCAGGCCTATGAGACCGGCGCGCGCTACGACCAGGGCCGTGCAGCCGTCGTGCTGCGCCCGTCGACAACGGCGGAGGTCTCGGCCGCGGTTGCCTATTGCGTCCGCAACGGCCTCGCGCTGATCCCGCAGTCCGGCAATACTGGCGTCGTGTCGGGATCGACGCCGGACAATACCGGCAGCGAGACCGTTCTCAGTCTCGATCGGCTAACGAGGCAGTTCGAACTCGACAGCGACAACCGCTCGGTGCGCGTCGATGCCGGCTTTCGGCTTTCCGATCTCAACCGGCGGCTGGAAGAACACGACCTGTTCTTCCCGATCGATCTCGGCGCCGATCCGCGCATCGGTGGCATGATCGCGACCAATACCGGCGGCTCGCGCTTCCTGAAATACGGCGACGTGCGTCGCAACACGCTCGGCCTGAAGGTCGTGCTCGCCGACGAGGACGGAACCGTTCTCGACCTCGATTGCGACCTGCGCAAGAACAATACCGGCGTCGACTGGAAGCAGATCTTCATCGGGACCACCGGCGCCTTCGGCATCGTCACCGAATGCGTGCTGAACCTAGAGCGGGTGCCGAAACAGACGGCGACAGCCTTCCTCGTGCCTGCAAGCGGCGCCCATGTGCTGCCGCTGCTGAAAGCCATGGAAGAGCGGCTGGGCGCCTATCTTTCGGCCTTCGAGGGCATGTCGAGGAACGCGATTGCAGCCACCTTCGCTCATGTGCCGTCGCTGAAGAATCCCTTCCAGGGCGGTAATGTACCGGACTATGTAATCCTCGCCGAGATCTCCCGCACCTGGCCGCCGCGCGAGGGTGAACAGTCGCTCGACGCCGTTCTCGAAGGCGTGCTCGCCGAAATCTGGGAATCGGAAGAGGCGCCGCTCGCCGACGCCTTCGTCGGTCCGCCGCACGAGATCTGGACGCTCCGCCACGCGCTTCCCGAAGGCGTAAAACATCTCGGCAAGCTGATCGCCTTCGATCTTTCCTTCCGCCGAGGTGATATCATGGCCTTCTGCGACCATATGAAGGCCGAGATGCCGGAGAAATTCCCGGACGTCACCGTTTGCGATTTCGGCCACATCGGCGACGGCGGCGTGCACTTCAATCTTGTCGTGGCAAAGGATAGCCCGCTATTGAGCGAGGCGAGCTTCGAACAGCGCCTGCGCGAATGGGTCTTCGCGGCCGCCGTCGAGCAATATGGCGGCAGCTTCAGTGCCGAGCATGCGATCGGCCGGCGGAACCAGGCCTTCTACGATTTCTACACGCCGGAGAAACTGAAAGAGATGGCCGGCCGCCTGAAAACACTTACATCGCCGGGAAAGCTCGGCAGCATGCATTTTGGTTAAGCCCGCGGGATGAGGAAAAAAGTGTGAAGCGGTTTTCCGCCCGCATCCGGCGCACCAACAGATGAGACAAAACGGGAGTCAGATCAGATGAACATTGCAACGAAGAAAGTCGACGTCGCCAAGGAGGCCGCCGCCCTCCTCGAAAAGATGGGCGTCGCCCGCGAACTCTATGTGGGCGGCGAAATGCCGTCCTACAGCCCCGTCACCGGCGAACAGATCGCCAGCCTCAAGACCGTCTCTGCCGCCGAGGCCGCTGCCCGGGTCGAGCGGGCCAACGAAGCCTTCCGTGCCTGGCGGCTCGTGCCGGCGCCAAAGCGAGGCGAGCTCGTCCGCCTGCTCGGCGAGGAGCTGCGCGCCTTCAAGGCCGATCTCGGCCGTCTGGTCTCGCTCGAAGCCGGCAAGATCCCGTCGGAAGGTCTCGGCGAAGTGCAGGAGATGATCGACATCTGCGATTTTGCCGTCGGTCTCTCCCGCCAGCTCTATGGTCTCACGATCGCTACCGAGCGCCCGGGCCACCGCATGATGGAAACCTGGCATCCGCTCGGCGTCGTCGGCATCATCTCCGCCTTCAACTTCCCGGTCGCCGTCTGGTCCTGGAACGCAGCGCTGGCGCTCGTCTGCGGCAACGCCGTCGTCTGGAAGCCGTCGGAAAAGACGCCGCTCACCGCGCTTGCATCGCAGGCAATCCTTGAACGCGCCCTCGCCCGCTTCGGCGACGCGCCCGAAGGCCTGTCGCAGGTGCTGATCGGCGACCGCGCAATCGGCGAAGTGCTCGTCGATCATCCGAAGGTGCCGCTCGTTTCGGCGACCGGCTCGACCCGCATGGGCCGCGAAGTCGGCCCGCGTCTTGCGAAGCGCTTTGCCCGCGCCATCCTCGAACTCGGCGGCAACAATGCCGGCATCGTCTGCCCGTCGGCCGATCTCGACATGGCGCTCCGCGCCATCGCCTTCGGCGCCATGGGCACCGCCGGGCAGCGTTGCACGACGCTGCGCCGCCTCTTCGTCCATGAAAGCGTCTATGACCAGCTCGTTCCGCGCCTGAAGAAGGCTTACACCTCGGTCTCCGTCGGCAATCCACTGGAATCGACCGCGCTGGTCGGCCCGCTCGTCGACAAGGCCGCTTTCGACAACATGCAGAAGGCGATCACTGAAGCCAAGTCGCATGGCGGCGCCGTCACCGGCGGCGAACGCGTCGAACTCGGCCATGAGAACGGCTACTACGTGAAGCCGGCACTCGTCGAAATGCCGAAGCAGGCCGGCCCGGTTCTCGAAGAGACCTTCGCGCCGATCCTCTATGTCATGAAGTACAGCGATTTCGACGCCGCGCTCGTTGATCACAACGCAGTTGCAGCAGGCCTTTCGTCGTCGATCTTCACCCGCGACATGCAGGAATCCGAACGCTTCCTCGCAGCCGACGGTTCGGACTGCGGCATCGCCAACGTCAACATCGGCACTTCTGGTGCGGAAATCGGCGGTGCGTTCGGCGGCGAGAAGGAAACCGGCGGCGGCCGTGAATCGGGCTCCGACGCCTGGAAGGCCTATATGCGCCGTGCCACCAACACGGTGAACTATTCGAAGGCCCTGCCGCTGGCGCAGGGCGTCTCGTTCGATATCGAATGATTGGCGACATCGAATAATTGGGCATCGAACAGGGATCGGCCATGACCATCAATGCAACGGTGAAGGAGGCGGGCTTTCTGCCCGCCTCGCGGATCGCCTCGATCGGCGTTTCCGAAATCCTGAAGATCGGCGCCCGCGCCAACGCCATGAAGCGCGAAGGCAAGCCGGTAATCATCCTCGGTGCCGGCGAGCCGGACTTCGACACGCCGGACCACGTCAAGCAGGCGGCTTGGGACGCGATCCAGCGCGGCGAGACGAAATATACGGCACTCGACGGCACGCCGGAATTGAAGAAGGCGATCCGCGAAAAGTTCCAGCGCGAGAACGGCCTCGCCTACGAGACGGACGAGATAACGGTTGCGACCGGCGCCAAGCAGATCCTCTTCAACGCCATGATGGCGTCGGTCAATCCCGGCGACGAGGTGATCATCCCGACGCCCTACTGGACCTCCTATTCCGACATTGTCCAGATCTGCGAAGGCAAGCCGGTGCTGATCGCCTGCGATGCATCGTCCGGCTTTCGCCTGACCGCGGACAAGCTCGAAGCGGCGATCACGCCGAAGACGCGTTGGGTGCTCTTGAACTCGCCCTCGAATCCGTCCGGGGCCGCCTACAGCGCCGCCGATTACCGGCCGCTGCTCGAGGTGCTTCTCAAGCATCCGCATGTCTGGCTGCTGGTCGACGACATGTACGAGCACATCGTCTATGACGGCTTCCGCTTCGTCACCCCCGCCCAGCTCGAGCCCCACCTCAAGGAGCGCACGCTGACCGTCAACGGCGTGTCGAAGGCCTATGCCATGACCGGCTGGCGGATCGGCTATGCCGGCGGGCCGCGCGACCTTATCAAGGCGATGGCCGTCGTGCAGAGCCAGGCGACCTCCTGCCCCTCATCGGTCAGCCAGGCGGCCTCCGTCGCAGCGCTGACCGGTCCGCAGGAGTTCCTCAAAGAACGCACCGCGAGCTTTCAACGCCGCCGCGATCTCGTCGTCGGCGGGCTGAACGCCATCAAAGGTCTCGATTGCCGCGTTCCGGAAGGCGCTTTCTACACCTTCTCCGGCTGCGCCGGCATGCTCGGTAAGGTGACGCCATCGGGCAAGACGATCGAAACCGATACGGACTTCTGTGCCTATCTGCTCGACGACGCCCATGTCGCCGTCGTTCCGGGCTCCGCCTTCGGCCTTTCGCCCTTCTTCCGCATTTCCTATGCGACCTCGGAAGCGGAGCTCAAGGAAGCACTCACCCGCATCGCCGCGGCCTGCGCGCGGCTGTCTTGAGAGGCTCCTGGCCTCTGCTTCTCGTCTCAAATGCCCCTCACCCTGGCCCTCTACCCGCCGGGCGGGGAGAGGGGACTTCGGCGGCGCGGCATACCCCTTCTCCCCGCCCGCGGGGAGAAGGTCGCGGCAGCGGGATGAGGGGCATCTCCGCCTCCGCCACCCTCCTCAAAACGTCGGCGGTGTACAAGCGCTGATCACTTCGCACGGCACAGGCCCGACACAGCGAAAGCGATGTGGCCGGCGGCTTTCGAAATAATAGGCGTCGCCGGGCCCGAGGATGCGCCGCTCGTCATCGACGGTGACCTCCAGCCGCCCGGAAAGCACGATCCCGCCCTCCTCCCCCTCATGCACCAGCGGCACCTTGCCGGTGTCGGCGCCGGGCTGATAGCACTCCTTCAGGATCTGCAGGCTGCGGCCGAACAGATTGTCGCCGATCTGGCGATAGGAGATCGGGCCTTTGCCGATCTCCACCAGCTCCTCCGCCGCATAGAAAGCCTTGCGCGGCTTTTCCGGTTCGAAGGAGAAGAACTCCGCAAGCCCGATCGGAATGCCGTCGAGAATGCGCTTCAGGGCGCCGACCGACGGGTTCGAGGCATTCGATTCGATCAGCGAGATGGTGGAGTTCGTGACGCCCGCTCTCTTGGCAAGTTCACGCTGGGACAGATTGTGCATCAGCCGCACATGGCGGAGCCGGTTGCCGATATCGACGCTCATCGCAGGTTCCGTGTTGACGTTGTTCGGGATATCGAAACTCTACTAAATTGCATCTATAAAATACAATGGCTTAACTGAATGAAGAAAAGGACTTGTTCGGCAAATGAAATCATGGCGTCAATCGCCAAACCGACAGGAGGATGCCATGGACGCCCACAACAAGCCCAACGCCCCGGTACTCGACAGCTACTGGATGCCCTTCACCGCCAACCGCCAGTTCAAGGCAGCACCCCGCCTGCTCGCGAGCGCCGAGGGCATGCACTACACCAGCGTCGATGGCCGGACGATCCTCGACGGCACCGCCGGCCTCTGGTGCGTCAATGCCGGCCATGGCCGCCGGCAGATCGCCGCCGCGGTCGAGCGGCAGCTTTCGGTGATGGATTTCGCCCCCTCCTTCCAGATGGGCCACCCGATCGCCTTCGATTTCGCCGAACGGCTCGCTGAAATTGCGCCCGGCCCGGCCGGCGCCAAGCTCGACCGGGTGTTCTTCACCGGCTCCGGCTCGGAATCGGTCGACACGGCACTGAAGATCGCGCTCGCCTACCAGCGCTCGATCGGCCAGGGCACGCGCACACGGCTCATCGGCCGCGAACGCGGCTATCATGGCGTCGGCTTCGGCGGCATCTCCGTCGGCGGTATCGTCAACAACCGCCGCGTCTTCCCGCAGCTTCCCGGCTCCGACCATCTGCGCCACACCCATGACCCGGCAAAGAACGCCTTCGTCAAGGGACAGCCCGAACATGGCGCCGAACTCGCCGACGATCTCGAAAGGCTGGTGGCGCTGCATGGCGCCGAGACGATCGCCGCCTGCATCGTTGAACCGGTCGCCGGATCGACCGGGGTGCTGATCCCGCCGAAGGGCTATCTCGAGCGGCTGCGCGCGATCTGCGACAAGCACGGCATTCTCCTGATCTTCGACGAAGTGATTACCGGCTTCGGTCGCCTCGGCGCCGCCTTCGCAACCGACTATTTCGGCGTGACACCCGATCTCGTCACCACCGCCAAGGGCCTCACCAATGGCGCCATTCCGATGGGCGCGGTGTTTGCGAACCGCAAGGTGCACGACGCGCTGATGCACGCACCGGAAGGCCAGATCGAGCTCTTCCACGGCTACACCTATTCCGGCCATCCGGCCGCCTGCGCCGCCGGCATCGCAACACTCGACATCTATCGCGACGAGGGCCTGATGACGCGGGCCGCCGAGTTGCAGGAAGCCTGGCACGAAGCGATGCATTCGCTGAAGGGCCTGCCGCACGTCATCGACATCCGCACCATCGGCCTTATCGCCGGCATCGAACTCAAATCACGCGACGGCGCGCCTGGCGCCCGGGCCTACGATGTCTTCGTCGATTGCTTCGAAAGGGGCCTGCTTATCCGCGTCACCGGCGACATCATCGCCTTCTCGCCGCCGCTGATCGCCGAAAGGAAGCATTTTGGCGAGATCGTCTCGATGCTCGCGGACGCGCTGAAGCGGGTGAAGTAACGAACTCGACACTCACCGGGCGTCGATTCGGAGAAGACTTCTCGCCATCCCCTCCCAACGGTGGGAGGGGCCTCACGCGCCGCCCCAATTGTGGCGCCCATCCCCTTTGTTGAAGCGGCTCAGCGTATCAGCATTGCCCGGAAATCGTTGACGTTCGTCCCGGTCGGGCCGGGCACGAAAAGGTCCCCGCTCGCCGCAAAGGCCGACCAGGCATCGTGGCGGGCAAGGTGTGCGCGAGGATCGACGCCCGCCGCCCGCATGCGAGCGACACTCGCCCCGTCGGCAAAGGCGCCGGCATTGTCCTCGGAACCATCGATGCCGTCCGTGTCGGCGGCAAGCGCATCGATGTCGGTAACGCCATCGATGTCGAGCGCCAGCGACAACAGGAACTCGCTGTTGCGCCCGCCCTTGCCGTAGCTGTTGCCGGAAATTGTCACCGTCGTCTCGCCGCCGGAGAGCAGAACGACAGGCTTTGCGAAGGGTCGATTCCGCAATGCTACTTCGCGCGCGAGCGCCGCATGCATGCGGCCGATGTCACGCGCTTCGCCCTCGATTGCGTCCGAGAGGATTGCGGCTTCGACGCCGAGCTCCCGCGCGTGCGCCGCTGCCGCCTCCAGCGAGACGCTCGCCGAGGCGATCACATGCACTTCGTTGTCGGCAAAGGCGGGGTCGTCGGGGCCGAGGGCACGCGCGGCATCCGACGCGAGATGCCCCATCACCCGCTCGGGCAGGGCCATGGCGTAACGCGCGACGATCTCGCGCGCCTCTTCGAGGCTCGACCGATCCGGCACCGTCGGGCCGGAGGCGACGAAGGCGGGATTGTCGCCCGGCACATCGGAGACGACGAGGCTGACGACGCGGGCGGGCGACGCTGCAAGCGCAAGCCGGCCGCCCTTGATGCGCGACACGTGTTTTCTGACGACGTTCATCGCCGAGATCGGCGCTCCGGAGGCGAGCAGCGCCCGGTTGACCGCGATCTCGTCTTCGAGCGTCAGCCCGCTTGGTGGAGCCGGCAGGAGCGCCGAGCCGCCGCCGGAAACCAGCGCCACGACGAGATCGTCGGCCGTCAGTCCCCCGACGAGTTCGAGAAGCGCGGATGACGCGGAAAGCCCGGCCTCGTCCGGCACCGGATGCGCCGATTGCAGCACCTTGATGCGCTCGCATTTTTCGACCGGTCCATGGCGGGCGACGACGGCGCCCGTGAGCGGCGCGTCCCAGAGGCGCTCGAAGGCGGCCGCCATCTGGCTTGCCGCCTTGCCGGCGCCGATGACGATCGTGCGCCCCTTCGGCCTCTCAGGCAGATGGGCGCGGATGGCGGCGTAAGGATCGGCCGCCACCACGGCAGCCTCGAAGAGGGAGGTCAGGAAGAAGCGCGGCTCGATCGATGTCATGGAATCAGTCCGGTATTTCGAGGTCGTAGACCAGGACACCTTGTACGCCGCCTTCCGCCGCCGCAACCAATTTCGCGCCAGTCCTGCGGTGATCTGCGTCTTCGAGATAGGCGTCGCGCGCAGCGGCATCGGCGAAATCGACCATGAAGCCTTCGCCGTATCCTTTGTCCATGCCGGTTTCCGGGCTGACATTCACACCGACGTGCGCCGCCAGAAAGCCCGGCAGGCGGTCTCTCAGTGCAGCGATCTCGGCGAAGATCGCCTCCTTCTCGGCATTCGCCACGTCTGGACGGAAGCGGATGAAAACGCAGTGTCGAATCATCTGGCGTCCCGCGTCTAGCGAACGTCGGCGCGGGCACGCGCACGGGTGTCGTTGCGCTCGTGCTGGAAGATCGCGGGCGGTAGCGCCGGCAGGCCACGGATGATATCCGCCCCCTTCTCGCCCATCATGATTGTCGGCCCATTGGTGTTGCAGGACGGCACGCGCGGCATCACCGAACTGTCGCAGACCCGCAAGCCGTCGAGCCCGCGCACCTTGAGCTCCAGATCAACGACCGCCATATGATCCGTACCCATCTTGCAGGTGCCGACCGGGTGGTGGTCGGTCTTGGCATTGGCGCAGCCATATTCGAAGAGCTGCTCCTCCGTCCGGATGTCGTTACCCGGCAAACGTTCAGCGAGAACATAGGGCTTCAGCGCGGCCTGCTGCATGATTTCGCGGGCAATCCGCAGCCCTTCGAGCGACATCTTGCGGTCGTGCGGATCCTCCCAATAGTTCGGATCGATGAGCGGCGCGGCGGCCGGGTCAGAGGAGGAAAGCCGGACTGTGCCGCGCGAGCGGGGGTGCAGATAGGCGGAGTTCAGCGTCACGCCCGCGTTCTTGAGGCGCGCGACGCCGGCCTCGATGCCCGAGCCGAGACCGAGGTGGAACTGGATGTCCGGTGAGCGCGCATCCGGATCGGCATACCAGAAGCCGCCGGTCTCGAAGAGCGACGAGGCCACGGGGCCGGTGCGGAAAAGCACATATTGCAGGCCCGCCCAGAGCGTGCGGTGCAGCTTGGCGACGTTGTCGTAAGTGTGGTCGCCGGTGCATTCGGAGATGACGAAGAGATCGAGGTGATCCTGCAGATTGCCGCCGACGCCAGGGAGATCATGGCGAACGTCGACGCCGACCGCGCGTAGATGCTCGGCCGGACCGATACCGGATTGCAGGAGCAGCTTCGGCGAGCCGACTGCACCTGAAGACACGAGTACCTCGCGGTCCGCCCGGATTATTTCGCTGCCCTTGGCCGTCACCACCTCGACGCCGACCGCGCGGCTGCCTTCGAGCACGATGCGGGCGACGCGGGCACCGGTGCGCACCGTCAGGTTCCGGCGGCCCTTGATCGGCGAGAGATAGGCAAGCGAGGCGGAAGAGCGGCGGCGGTTGCGCTGCGTCAGCTGATAGAAGCCGACGCCCGCCTGCTGCTTGCCGTTGAAGTCGTGGTTGTAGGGGATGCCCAGTTCCTGGCCGGCACGGATATAGGCGTCGCAGATCGGCAGCGCCGAGACCGGCATCGAGACGCCGAGCGGCCCGCCATAGGAATGATAATCGTCGGCAAAGCGTTGGTTGTCCTCGGCGCGCTTGAAATAGGGCAGCACGCTACGATAGTCCCAGCCGCTGCAGCCGTCTTCACGTTCCCAGAGATCGTAGTCGGCGGCGTTGCCGCGGGTATAGAGCTGCGCATTGATCGAAGAGCCGCCACCGATCACCTTCGCCTGGGTATAGCGCAGCACCCTGCCCTTCATGTGCTTCTGCGGCACCGTGTGCCAGCCCCAGCTCGCAACCCCCTTGGTCATCTTGGCGAAGCCGGCCGGCATGTGGAACAGCGGGTTCCAGTCGCCGCCGCCCGCTTCGAGCAGCAGCACCTTGACAGTCGGGTCCTCGCTCAATCGGTTGGCGAGCACGCAGCCGGCGGGGCCGGCACCGGTGATGATGTAGTCGAATGCCATTTCAGATCGTCCTCAAGGTTCGCGCCTTCGGCGCGATCATTTATTTCATTGCCTCTTTGCCGATTGGCCGCCCCTCATCCGGCTGCCGCCACCCCGGGGCATCTCGCCGGGCACTAACCCTCTCCCCGCCGGCGGGGAGAGGGTTAGTCCTCGGGTTAAACCCGAGGAGAGGGGCAGCCCACGCGACGACCTCACAACCGGCTGATCGAAAGGCCGCCATCGGCCTGGATGACCGATCCCGTGGCGAAACCGAATTGTCCGCCGGCGAGCCCGGCGACGATCTTGCCGATGTCGTCGGGCTCTCCCCATCGCCGCATCGGCACCAGCCCATCGGCGATCAGCGTGTCGTATTTGCCGGAAACCGTTGCGGTCATGTCCGAACGAATGATGCCCGGCCGAACTTCGAAGACCGAGATACCGGTCTCGGCCAATCTCAGCGCCAAGCCCTGGCTGAAAGCGGCAAGTCCTGCCTTGCTCATGCAGTAGTCGAGCCGTTCCGGCGAGGTCATCTCGGCGGACACCGAGGTGATGTTGATGATCGAGCGGGGCACAACGGCTTCCGTCGCAAGCATCGCCTTCAGAACGGCTTGGGTGAAGAAAACCGTGCCGCGAAGGTTGATGCCGACGATGGTGTCGAAGTTCTCCGGTTTCAAATCGAGGAAATCGCCGCGCACGACCGAAGCGATTCCGGCGTTGTTGACGAGGCAATCGATCCTGCCGAACGCCTCGGTCACCGCGGCTACGGTCGCCTGGTGGGTGGCAAGGTCCGCGAGATCCGCCTGGAGAAAGATCGCGCGGGCACCGAAAGTGCCGAGCTCGGCGAGTACCGGCGCCACGCCATCGGCATCACCGATGCCCGTGACGGCGATGTCGAAACCGGCTGCCGCCAGCGCCCGGGCAATGCCGAGACCGATGCCGCGCCGGCCGCCGGTGACGATCGCGACGGGACGTGCTTTCTCCGTCATGACCGAAGATCCTCTTTAACGATGTGATCCGCGACGCGGAGCGCCTGCGCCGCCACGGTCAGCGCCGGGTTTACCGCTGCCGAAGTCGGCAGGAAGCCGGCATCGACAACGAAAAGGTTCGGGTGATCGAAGGCGCGGCAATAGACATCGAGCGGCGCCTCATTCGGCTCCTTGCCGATCCTGACGGTACCGCACTGATGCGACGGTGTGCGCTTGTCGAAGGCGCGGGCAAGAACGACCGGAAAGCCGGCCTTTCGCAGCACCGCCTTCAACTTGGCGACGAGATCGAGATGCGCCTGCCAATTGGTGCGCACCCATTGGAGCACGACGCGATCGCCGTCGACCATCACCCGGCTATCCGGCGACGGCAGGTCCTCGCTCATGGCATAGAAGTCTATGCCGCGGGCCGAGACCTGATTGAGGAGCCATTCCGGCACCGTCGGCATGTTCGCCTTCAGGATCGCGCCCGACACCCGGCCGAGAAGCTGGATGTTGCCGAGCGGCGGCCCGCCCGCCCCATCCGACAGATAGAAGTCGTTGAGGCCGAAGGTCTTCTGGTAGATGGAATCGTTGCGATACCAGGGGCTGAGCGCTATCACCGCACTCGAATTGTGGTTCATGAAATTGCGGCCGACCTGGTCGGACCGGTTCGCGAGCCCTGCCGGATTGCGGCCGTCGGCCGACCGCAACAACAGCACTGCCGATTGCACGGCTCCGGCAGAGAGGATGACCAGCTTCGGCGAAACGCTCCGCTCCTCGCCGTCCTTGACATAGTGAACAGTCTCGATCGCCTTGCCGTCCGAGGCGGTCGCAAGCCGCGTCACGCGCGAACCGGTTTGCAGCCGGACATTCGGATATTCGAGCGCCACGGTCAGTGCCGCCGTTTCCGCATCCATCTTGCCGTCGAAGCTGTTCGGATGCGCGTCCCAGGGCGTCTTGCCCTTGGCAAGCCAGCGGTTGATGTCAATGCCGAGCGGCAGCGAATAGGGATTGAGCCCGATCTCCGCCAGGCGCTTGCGAACCTTGGCGATCGCCGGTTCGTCCGGCACCGGACCATGAGGATAATCGTGCGAGTGCGCGGGCTCGGTCGGGTCCTCGCCGAGCGCGCCGCGCACCTCATAGAGCGCCTCCGCCTTGGAATACCAGGGCTCCAACTCTTCGTAAGGAAACGGCCAGGCCGGCGAAACGCCGTCGAGATGCTGCATCTCCTCGAAATCCTCACGGCGGTAACGGGTCAGCACGGCGCCGTAGAATTTCGAGTTGCCCCCGACATTGTAATAGTTGCCGGGGTTGAAGCCGGCGCCGCCCGCCTCGTACCAGATCTCTTTCGGCCGGAAATGGCCGCGCTGGAAGATCGCCCGCTGGTCGCGGTTTTCCGGACGGTCCTCGATGTGAGCGCCCGCTTCGAGGATAAGGATCTCGGCCCCCGATGGGGCGAGGCCCGCCGCGATGGTCGCACCGCCAACCCCCGAACCAATGATGACGATATCCGGCTCAGTGCGCATGGCCATGCTCACGCGATCCGCATCTGGCTCTGCGGGTCGAAGAACACCGCCTTGTCGAGATTGAAGGCGAGCCGCGACGTCTGACCCGGCGCGATGCGCGCGTCGGCGCGCAACCGGGCGACGATCTCCTTGCCGCCGAGGCGGGTGACCGCGAAGGTATCGGAGCCGGCCGGCTCGACCACTTCGATCAGGCAATCGCCTTCGGCGACGAACTTGGCATTGCGATCCGCGCCGTCCGGGTCGGTCAGGGCCTCCGGACGAATGCCGAAGACGACGTCCTTGCCGGCATAGGCCGACAAGGCGCCATTGTGCGGCACAGCGAGCTTCAATGGTTCGGCGTTTGGCCGCGCCAGCGTGACCGCAACATCGGAGCCAGCCTTTTCAATGCGGGCGTTCAACAGGTTCATCGCCGGCGAACCCATGAAATCGGCGACGAACATGTTGGCGGGATTGTTGTAGATCTCGGCCGGCGAGCCGAATTGCTGCAGAACGCCGTCCCGCAAGACGGCTATCTTCGTGGCGAGCGTCATCGCCTCGATCTGGTCGTGCGTCACGTAGACGATCGTCGTCTTCATGCGGTTGTGCAGGCGTTTGATCTCGGTGCGCATGTCGACGCGGAGTTTTGCGTCGAGGTTCGAGAGCGGCTCGTCAAAGAGGAAGACCTGCGGATTGCGCACCAGCGCGCGGCCCATCGCGACGCGCTGGCGCTGGCCTCCGGAGAGCTGGCTCGGCTTGCGGTCGAGCAGGTGGCCGATCTGCAGCATGTCGGCGACCTGCTTGATCGCCTTCTCGCGCTCTTCCTTCGGCACGCCGCGGATCTCCATGCCGAAGGCAATGTTTCCGGCGACAGTCATGTTCGGGTAGAGCGCGTAGGACTGGAACACCATGGCGATGTCGCGCTTCGACGGGTGCAGCCCCGAGACCGACCGGCCGTTGATGGCGATGTCGCCCGAGGTGATCGGCTCCAGGCCCGCGATCGTGTTCAAGAGGGTCGACTTGCCGCAGCCGGACGGGCCGACGAGCACCAGGAAGCCGCCCCTTTCGATCTCGATATTGATGTCCTTCAGAATCTCAAGCGAGCCGTAGGACTTGCGCAGGTTGCTGATTTTCAAGAATGACATGACCTTATCCTTTCACGGCACCGGACATCAGCCCGCGGACGAAGTAGCGGCCGGACACGATGTAGACGACGAGCGTTGGCAGGGCGGCGAGGATCGCGCCCGCGAAGTGAACGTTGTATTCCTTGACCCCGGTCGATGAGCTCACGAGGTTGTTGAGCGCGACCGTCATCGGCGTCGAGAAGGGGCCCGAGAACGAGGCGCCAAACAGGAAGTCGTTCCAGATGTTGGTGAACTGCCAGATGACCGAGACGACGATGATCGGGCCGGAGGACGGCAGCATGATCCGCCGGAAGATCTGGAAGAAGCCGGCACCGTCGATCTGCGCCGCACGCACCAGTTCGGTCGGGAAGGCCTCGTAGTAGTTGCGGAAATAGAGCGTCGTAAAGCCGATGCCGTAGACCACATGGACGAGGATCAGCCCCCAGATCGATCCCGCAAGGCCCAAAATGCCGAGGATGCGCGCCATCGGGATCAGCACGATCTGGAACGGGATGAAGCAGGAGAGCAGCAGCATGCCGAAGAAGATGTTGGCACCCGGAAAGCGCCACTTGGTCAGGACGTAGCCGTTGAGCGCGCCGACGACCGTCGAGATGGCGACCGCGGGAACCACCATCAGGATCGAGTTGATGAAGAAGGGGCGCAGCCCCGTCGGCTGAACGCCGATCTGCGCCGTCGACCAGGCCGAAAGCCAGGGTTCTACCGTCCAGCTCTGCGGCAGGTTCAACATGCCGCCCTGACGGATCTCGTCGAGCGGCTTCAGCGAATTCACCACCATCACGTAGAGCGGCAGCAGCGAATAGAGCGCGAAAATGATCAGTGCCGTGTAGATCAATGCCCGCGTGAGGCGGTTGTGCGAGATGACATTGTCGGGATTGGGCGCGCGCATCAGCGTTTTCCTCCCCGGATTTCGGAATAGAGATAGGGGATGATGATCGAGAAGATCATGATCAGCATGATGATCGCCGAGGACGCGCCGATGCCCATCTGGTTGCGGGTAAACGTGTAGGAATACATGAAGGTCGCCGGCAGCTCGGTCGCCTGCCCCGGCCCGCCGCCCGTCAGCGCGATGATCAGGTCATAGGCCTTGATCGCCAAATGGGCGAGGACGACGAAGGCCGAGAGGAAGACGGGCCGCATCAGCGGAATGATGATCCGCCGATAGATGGTCGGGGTCGTCGCCCCGTCGATCTGCGCCGCCTTGATGATTTCGTTGTCGACGCCGCGCAGGCCTGCGAGGAACATCGCCATGATGAAGCCGGTCGATTGCCAGACTGCTGCAATGACGACGCAGTAGATCGCGAAGTTGCGGTCCTTGATCCAGTTGAAGGAAAAGCTCTCCCAACCCCAGAGATGCATGGTGTTCTCGAGCCCAATGCCGGGATCGAGGAACCACTTCCAGGCCGTTCCCGTGACTATGAAGGACAGCGCCATCGGATAGAGGTAGATCGGCCTCAGGAACCCTTCCGCCCGGATCTTCTGATCGAGCAGGATGGCGAGCGCCAGGCCCAGCACCGAGCAGATGACGATATAGAGCGACGCGAAGATCGCGAGGTTGCTGACCGCCCGCCACCAGTGCGGCAAGGCCCACAGCTTGGCGAAGTTGCTTAGTCCGACGAAATTGTAAGACGGCAGCATCTTGCTGTCGGTCATCGACAGGAAGCCGGTATAGGCTATGAAGCCGTAAACAAAGATCAGGACGATAAGGAAGCTCGGGGCCAGTACCAGCTTGGGCACCAGTTCCTGCAGCCGGCTGCGGCTATCCATGGTCGTTCACCACTTCTGGCGCAGGATAGCCAGCCGGCATCATGCGCAGGTTTGAAGTCTCAAAACCTCTCCTTGCGTCCGCGGTGTCGCGGCGCTTCGAAGACGCTTTCATTTCCGTAACGGTGTCCGGGATGCTCACGCGCATCCCGGACCGGGCAATAAGGCCCGTTACTTCGCGGCCTCGACCGCCGCGGCAAGTTCCTTGACCGCATCTTCCGAGCTGAGCTCGCCGTTGAACTGGCGGGTCACGACGTCGTAGATCGCGTTCTTGACGGCGGCCGGGTTGGCATGGCCATGGGCCATGGAGCCGAAGAGCGTGCCCTTGGAGTTGGCTTCGGCGAGATCCTTGATCCCCTTCTTGCCGCAGGCGTCGAAGTCGGTGTCCGGAACGTCGGTACGGGCCGGAACCGATCCCTTGACGACGTTGAAGGCCGACTGGAAGGTCGGGCTCTCGATGGCGGAAGCCATCTGCAGCTGGGCCGGAACCTTGTCATCCGAAACCTTGAACATCGCGAACTGGTCGGAGTTGAAGGTGACGGAACCCTGCGTTCCCGGGAAGCGGATGCAAACGAAATCGGTGCCCGGCACCTTCTTCGCCTTCAGGAATTCACCCTTCGCCCAGTCGCCCATGAACTGCAGGCCAGCCTTGTTTTCGATGACCATTGCCGAGGCGAGGTTCCAGTCGCGGCCGGAGAAGTTGTCGTCGACATAGGAGCGCAGCTTCGTCATGCGGTCGAAGGCCTCCTTCATCTTGTCGCCGCCGAGCGCTGCCGGGTCGAGGTCGATGAAAGCCTGCTTGTAGAAGTCGTTGCCGAGCGAGAGTACGACGGCGTCGAAGATCGTCGCATCCTGCCAGGGCTGGCCACCGTGGGCGACCGGCGTGATGCCCTGCTCCTTGAACTTGTCGAGCAGCGCGATCAACTCATCCCAGTTCGTCGGCTCCTTGCCGCCGGCCTTGTCGAGGGCGGCCTTGTTGATCCAGACCCAGTTCGTCGAATGGACGTTGACCGGGGCGGCGATCCAGTGGCCGTCATACTTCGAGAATTGCTGCAGCGCGGACGGAACGACCTTGTCCCAGCCTTCCTTGCCCGCGATGTCGTCCAGGTTACCGAGCGCGCCTTCCTTCGCCCAGTCGAGGATGTCAAAGCCGAGCATCTGCACCGCGGTCGGGGCGTTACCAGCGGTGACGCGGGCGCGAAGCACGGTCATTGCTTCCGTGCCGCCGCCGCCGGCGACCGGCATATCGGTCCAGCCGATACCCTTGCCTTCCAGATCCTTTTTCAGAACGTCGAGTGCCGCAGCCTCGCCACCGGATGTCCACCAGTGCAGCACTTCCACGTTTTCTGCTGCGCGTACGGCCGTCGCCGCCAACATCAGTGCTGCAACAGCCGTCGTCGTCATCAACTTGCGCATCGTTATCCTCCCGTTTGCAAGTTACCCAGACGGAATCTCCTCCCGCCTTATTGGAATGCCGCCCGTCTTTGCCGGCCGGCAATTGGGCCTGCGGCGCGCGCCGCCCGGCCAATTTAAAACGTTACAAATACCAGCAAGTCAAGCGCACGCGGCTTTTCTACCAGCCGGCCAACCAAACTGACTGAATTTGCTGGATTATACGGCATCGCCGACATGGTGCAATGCAACAAATCCGACTCCCTCCGCCCATTTAAAACGTTTTCATCATACGATTGCCTAACGGTTCGCGTCGCGTTACAAAACCGCTCTTGATCGTTCGCAGGAAGGAACCCTTGGCCGCTCGCTCCAAACCCATCATTGCCGGCACCGGCCCGGCAACCAGTCGCGGCAAGCCGACGCTGCGCACCATAGCGGACATTACCGGCCTTGCTGTCACGACGGTGTCGCGGGCGCTCGCCAACGCCCCGCAAATCTCGATCGAGACGCGCAACCGTGTGCGTCAGGTGGCGCTCGAGATCGGTTACTCGCCGGACCGCGCCGCCCAGCGCCTGAAAACCGGCCGCACCAATGTCATCGCCGTCCTGCTTGAACCGCACGAGGAAATTCTCGGATATGGAACCTCCGTGATGGCCGGCATCGCCAAGGCGCTGCAGGGCACGGCCTATCACCTGATCGTCATGCCGAATTTCCTGAATGCGGCCAACATCGATGCGATCAACTACATCATCCGCAACAGCATGGCGGACGGCCTGATCTTCTCGCGCACGGAGCCGCTCGACCCCCGCGTCATGCTGCTCTCGGAAAACGGCTTCCCTTTCGTCACGCACGGCCGCACCGAACTCGCAACGCCGCATCCTTTCGTCGACTACGACAATTTCACTTTCGCCTACGAAGCGACACGCCGGCTGATAGCCAAAGGACGACGCAAACTGGCGCTGATCAGCGGACCCGCGAGCTACACCTTCGCCGGCCATATCCAGCACGGCTTCATGACCGCGGTGCGCGAGGCCGGCTGCGCCTATGAAATCCTTTCCGACATCGATCTCGATAGCCCGGCCGGCGCAATCCGCGACCGCATCCGCCGGCGCTACGCCGAGAAGGACCCGCCGGACGGCTTTGCCTGTGGCGGTGAGGTTTGCGCGCTCGCGACGATCACCGGCATGACCGACTGCGGCCTGACGCTCGGTCTCGAATACGACATCGTCGCCAAGCAGACGTCGCAGCTGCTGAGCGCGATCCAGCCTCGGGTAGACACGATCTACGAGGACCTGACCGCGACCGGCGAGCATATGGGCCGTATCCTCCTCCACCGCATCGCCGGCAGCACGGACGTCAACGAACTGCAGTTGCTGCTGAACCCCGAACTTCCCTTCGAAACGCAGCCGGTGGGCGTTGCAGACTGAACCCGGCGCGACAGGCCCACGCGCACGGGCGTGCGGAAACCGCCTCCCGATCGTCTCCGCGCTTGCCGTCCGCGTCCGCATGTTCAGCTCCTCTCCCGATCCGCCTCAGCGCGGCATCCACCAGTTGGTGCGCTGGCCGATATGCATGTTGAGGGTCTTGGTCTCGGTGTAGTCCTCCACCGCATGCCGCCCGAGTTCCCGGCCGAGGCCCGATTGCCGGTAGCCGCCGAAGGGCAGCTCCGACGCGCCGTCCATGAAGGTGTTCATCCAGATCGTGCCGGCGCGCACACGCCGTCCGATCGTGAGACAGGTATCGAAATCGCGGCTCCAGACGCCCGCCGAGAGCCCGTAGTCGATGGAGTTGGCGATGCGGATCGCCTCTTCCGTCGTCTCGAAGGTGAGGACGGACAGGACCGGGCCGAAAACCTCTTCGCGGGCGACCGCCATTTCCGGCCTGACGGAAGAAAGGATGGTCGGCGCCATGAACTGCCCCATGCCGAGGTCGAGCGCCGCGCCGCCATGGGCAACGGTCGCGCCATCGCTCGCGGCTGAAGAAACATAGCCGGCAATCTTTTCGAGGTGCTGCGGCGTGATGATCGCGCCCACCTGCGTTTTCGGATCGAGCGGGTCGCCGACCTTCACCTTGGCCGAGAGACTGGCGATGCGCGCCGTCACTTCATCGGCGATGTCACGATGTAGGATCAGACGCGAGCCGGCATTGCAGCATTCGCCGGCGTTGAAATAGGCGCCGAAGACGGCGGCATCGATGAACTCGTCGAGATTGGCGTCGGGAAAGACGATCTGCGGGTTCTTGCCGCCGAGTTCGAGCGAAACCTTTTTCAGGGTCTGCGCCGCGTTCGTCATCGTCAGCCGGCCGACGCCGGTAGAACCGGTGAAGGAGACCATGTCGACGTCCGGATGGCTCGTCAGCGGCGCGCCGGCCTCCGGTCCCGTGCCGACGATGATGTTGACGACCCCAGCTGGCGCGCCGGCGGCTTCCAGAATCTCGCCAAGCACGAGCGTCGAGGCGGAGGTGAGCTCCGATGGTTTCACCACCGTCGTGCAGCCGGCGGCGAGCGCAAACGGCAGCTTCTGGCTGACGATCAGGAAGGGGAAGTTCCAGGGCGTGATGATCGACACGACACCGATCGCCTCGCGCAGCACGACGCCGAGCGTGCCGTCGCCGAGCGTGTTGTAGCTTTCGCCGGAGAGATCGCGGGCAAGCGCTGCGGCATAGCGCCAGATATCGGCGGCTCCCGCCAGTTCGCCCTTGGCCTGGCTGATCGGCTTGCCCGATTCGATCGCATCGAGAAAGGCGAGCTCATCGGCGCGCGCGGCGATCATGTCGGCGGCGCGCAGCAGGACGAGCGAGCGCTCCGAGGCAGTCATGCGCGGCCAAGGACCGTCATCGAAAGCACGCCTTGCCGCCGCGATGGCACGCTCCGCATCCACCTTCGCCGCCGCCTGGTAACGGCTGACGGTCACGCCGTGACCGGGCGCCACCCGCTCGAGCGTGCGGCCTTCGGCGCCATCGACCCACTTGCCGTCGATCAGCATCCGGAATTCGCGAACCTTGTAATCGCCGAGCGCCTTGGGTTTCACCAGAACCGTCATCACCATTCTCCGTTGAAGCGCGCTTCGCGCTTTTCGCTGAAGGCCGCGACGCCCTCTTTGAGATCGCCGGTCTTGGCGACAAGGATCGAGCCGAGCGCCTCGACCGCCGCCCCCTTGTCCTCGCCATTCGCCGAAGCGATCATCAGCTTCGATACTTCCAGCGCCGCCGGCCCGCGTGTGGCGATGCGCGCGGCATAGTCCCGCGCCGCGGCCATCACGCTGCCTGTCTCGACCACCGCATCGACTAGCCCTTCGGCTTTCGCCTCCTCCGCTGAAAACATCTCGCCGCCAAGCACCATGCGGCGCACGATCTGCGCACCGAAGCGGGAGACCAGGCGCTGCGTGCCGGACCAGCCGGGCACCATGCCGAGGCTTGTTTCGGGAAGGCCGATCTTTACCTGGCGTTCAGCGATGCGGATGTCCGCCGCCGCGGCCAGCTCCAGGCCGCCGCCGAGCGCGTGACCGTTGAGCGCTGCGATCACCGGCACGCGGAGTGTCGCGAGCCGCTCGAAGACGCGGTGGCCGAAGCGCACCCACTCATGGCCGAAAGCGGCGGCATCCATACCGCCCCAGGCCTTGATGTCGCCGCCGGCGGAAAAGGCTTTGCCCTCGCCGGTGAGGATGGCGACGCGCACATCGCGGTTCGCCTCGACCGTGTCGCAGACGGCAGCGAGCGCCTTCAGCATATCGATGTCAAAAGCGTTGAGCTTTTCGGGTCTCGCCACGGTCATGACTGCGACCGCGCCCCCGACCTCGATCCGGATGCGTTCGTCAGCCATTCGCGCCTCCCGCGATCTTCCGTGCGGCCTTCGCCGGCAGCGTCAGACCGAGCGGCGCCTCGTTGAACAGCGCACTATCCATCTGCTTCAGCCGGTCGGACACGATCAGCGGGAATTCCGATTGGTCGAGGATATGTTCCTGCAGGTCCGCACCGGGCGCGATTTCGGTGAGCACGATGCCCTCGGGCGTCAGCTTCATCACGCAGCGCTCGGTCACATAGGTGACGTCCTGCCCCTGCTCGACCGCCCGGCGGCCGGAGAAGGTGACGTGCTCGACGGCGTTGACGAGCTTCTTCAGCTTGCCTTCTCGCTCGATAACAAGCCTGCCGTCGGCGACAGAGAGTTTCGCGCCGGCATTGAACATACCGGAGAAGACGATCTTCTTCGCCCGCGCGGTGATGTCGACGAAACCGCCCGCGCCCGCCGTCACGTGCGGCCGGAAGCTGAGTTTTGACACGTTGACCGAGCCGGTGCGGTCGATTTCGAGGAACGAAAGCAGCGACGCGTCGAAGCCGGCACCCTGGAAATAGGTGAACTGATAGGGCGACGGCATGAAGGCGTCGGCATTCGACGCGCAGCCGAAGGCGAAATCGAGAAGCGGCACGCCGCCGACCGCCCCCTGCTCGATCACCCAGGTCACCGCGCCGTGCAGCCCTTCCTCCAGCAGGATCCGCGGCACATTGGCGGAAATGCCGAAGCCGAGATTGACGGCACTGCCCGTTTCGAGCTCCTGCGCGACGCGGCGGGCAATCACCTTCTGGATGCTGAATTCGGGAACGCGGAAGCTGTCGAGCGGGCGGAAGATCTCGCCGGAAATGGCGGGATCGTAGAGCGTCTGCGTCGTCTGCTTCTGGTCCGGATCAACGACCACATAGTCGACCAGTACGCCCGGGACGCGCACGTCATGGGGTTTCAGCGAGCCTTCCTTGGTGATGCGTTTGACCTGTGCAATGACGATGCCGCCATTGTTGCGGGCGGCGAGCGCCTGATCGAGCCCGCCGAGATAGGCACCCTCATGCTCGTAGGTGAGATTGCCGCGCTCGTCCGCAGTCGTTGCCCGGATGATCGCCACCTGCGGCGCGATCGCCTTGAAATAGAGCCAGTCCTCGCCCTCGAAGGCGATCTTTTTCACCACCGGCTCCGCCGCGGCGGACGCGTTCATGGCGCAGCCTTCGCGCGAAGGATCGACGAAAGTGTCGAGCCCGATCTTGGTCACGACGCCCGGCCGTTTGGCCGCCGCCTCGCGATGCATGTCGAAGAGAATGCCGGACGGAATGTTGTAGGCGGCCACCTCGTCGGCGCAGATCATGTGCCAGATCGCCGGCGGCTCGGCGCTCGACGGACCGGATGGGTAGGATCCGCCGATGATCTTTTTCAGCAAGCCCTTCTTGGCGATGTAGTCGACGCCCTTGATCCCGCTCATGTCGCCGGCTGCGATCGGATGCAGCGTCGTCAGGTCACGCGGATGGCCGGTCGCGTCGAAGCGCTCGCCGATCGCCTTCAGCATCAGGTCCGGGCAGCCGAGGCCGCTTGACGAGGAGACCGAAACGACCGCGCCGTCCGGTATCAGGGCTGCGGCTTCCGCCGGTGAAATGTGCTTGCTCATGAAATTCAAAGTCCCGTTTCGATTGCCGCGGCCGTGCCGGTCGCCGCCGCCTTGACCACGGCAAGGCCGGTCGCCAGTGACCAAACGCCATCTTCGCCCGTGGCGGAGGGCGCGCCCTTGCCTTCGATTGCCGCATGGAAGGCGGAAAGCGCGGTTTCGTAGAGATTGCTGTGGTCGAGCGGCAGTTCGCTCTCGCCCTCTTCATTGCGCAGCACGACGGTACCGACCGGTCGCTGAGTCATCACGTTGCGGCCGATCAGCGAGCCTTCGGTGCCATGCACTTCGAGCCCGGTCTCGGCATATTTCGTCGTGAAAGCATCATGGAACTGGGCGATGACGCCCGAGCGGAAGCGCAGCACACCCATGACGCCGTCCTCAAGGCCCTCCTTGCCCATGCCGGCGCTATGGCTGATTGCCACGGCTTCCAGCGGGTCGTCGTTCAGAATGAAGCGCAGCGTGTCGGCGTCGTGCACGGTGATGTCGAGGATGACGCCGCCGCCCGCTTCCGGTCTGTCGAGCCGCCAACCCTGGAGATGCGGCGGCAGATAGACGGCATGAAAGACACGCGCGGCGATCGGTCGACCGATCCTGCCGGCGGCGATTGCGTCGCGCATGGCGCGATGGGTCGCGGCATTGCGCAGGTGGTGGTTCGTGCCGAGCACGACACCGGCCTCGCATGCTGTCAGCACCATTTCGCAGGCGTCGTTGAGGTTCATCGCCAGCGGCTTCTCGCAGAGCACATGTTTTCCGGCGCGGATCGCCGCCAGCGCCTGGTCGTGATGCAGTTCATTGGTGGTGGAGATGTAGACGGCGTCGACGTCCGGATCGCCGACGAGGTCAGCGACGCTGGTAACGGCCTTGGCAATGCCGTTTTCCGCCGCATAGGCCCGCCCGCGCTCCTCGCTGGAGCTCATCACCGAGACAGCTTCCCCACCCGCGGCGCGGATGGCGCCGATCACCCATTCGTGCGCGATCGTGCTCGCACCGATCAATCCCCAGCGAATCATGACGAAACCTCCTTCACTCTGCGTTCGATGGCAGCCCCACAGCTCTGGCGAATGACGAGCCGCACCGGACTGACAATTGCCTCCGGTTCCGCGCGACCCGCCTTGATCTGCTTCAAGAGAAGTTCCGCAGCACGCTCGCCCATGCCCTGCGGATCGACCGAGACCGTCGTGAGCGCCGGCACGGCGGTCTTCGCCTCGATGACGTCGTCGAAGCCGATCACGGCAAAATCCGCGCCCGGCTCCAGCCGCCGCGCCCGCAAGCCGTCGCAGACCCCGAAGGCGACGGCATCGTTGAAGCAGAGCGCCGCGGTCGGCTGATCCTCCAGCATCATCGCCTGCTCGATCGCGGTCACGCCGCCGGCACGCGACGGCGCGGAGCCGACGACGAGGTCATCTCCGGCTTTAAGGCCCGCCTCGCGGAGCGCGTCGCGATAGCCGCGCACGCGCGCCTCGAAGACCGCGGTATCAGCAAAGCCGCCGAGAAAGGCGATGCGGCGATGGCCGCGCGCAATCAGGTGACGGACGGCCGCCAGAGCGCCTGCGCGATTGTCCGAAATCAAAGATGATACGCCTGCCCCGGCAATGTCGCGCACGACCAGCACCACCGGAATGCCGCTCTCGACAAGTGGCGCGAGATCGGCGGCTTCCGTTCCGCGTGCCGGCGAGATGATGAGCCCTGACACGCCGTGCTCGCGCATCGAGGCGATGACCTCGCGCTGGCGCTCGCTCTTCTCGCCGGTGTTGGCGAGGAACTGCACGAAGCCCGCGGACTGCACGACGGCATCGACGCCGACGGCGAGTTCCGCAAAGAAGCTGTTGGTCAGGTCGTTGACGACGATGCCGATGATCTTCGATTTCGCCTGGCGCAGGTTGGCGGCGCTGCGATTGTAGACATAGCCGAGCTCGCGGATGACCGCGTTCACCTTGGCCCGCGTCGCCTCGTTGACGAGAGGACTGCCCTGCAGGACCAGCGACACGGTCGACTTCGACACGCCGGCGGCGCGCGCAATGTCGATAACCGTGACCCGCTCCTTTGCCATCGATACCCTCCCGACCGGCGCTCATCTCTTTCCTGCTTAATAATTGGAACGTTCCAACATCGTCAAGAGGCTTCCGTTCACTTTTTTGGAGACCCGCACTCGGCTCTGGAGAACCAGAAAGGTCGACAAGAATAGAAAATATGATCGATGCTTCCGCGACTTAGGTCGCAAATCAGCCTTTCCGTGCGAAGAGCGGAGGACCTTGGACAAGATCCAAAGCAATCGCAACCCAGACACCATGGATAATTTTCGATCTTGATATTTGGAACGTTCTAAATTATTCCATGGCGCAAACCTGAGGAGGATTCACGCCCATGCCCAGCCTGCTCCTGCCGCGCCAAGACGGCTCGCTCGAACTCTACCGGCTCCAGGGAACACCGATCGCCCGGCCCGCAAAAGTCCCGACCTTCAATCGCATCGCCTATGCGGCCGCGCATGTCGTTTCCGATCCGCTCCGCGATGCCGATCCGTGGGGACGGCCGGCAATCGACTGGGAGGCGACAATGGCCTTTCGCCACCACCTCTGGAGCCTCGGTTTCCGCATCGCCGAGGCGATGGACACCGCCCAGCGCGGCATGGGGCTTGTCTGGCCGGACGCGCAGGAGCTGATCCGCCGTTCGCTTGCCGAGGCGCGCAGCGTTCCGGGCACCGATCTGGCCTGCGGCGCCGGCACCGACCATCTGTCTCCCGACGCGGCGCGCTCGATCGAGGACGTCATCACCGCCTATGAGGAGCAGATCGGCTTCGTTGAGGCCGAGGGCGGCCGGGCGATCATGATGGCGAGCCGCGCTCTGGCCCGCATTGCACGATCGGCCGACGATTACCGCCGTGTCTACGGCCACATCCTGCGCCAGGCCAAGGACAAGGTCGTGCTGCACTGGCTCGGCGACATGTTCGACCCGCAACTAAGGGGATACTGGGGATCGGAGAATTTCGAGGAAGCGCTGAAAACGGTGCTGTCGATCATCGCCGAGAACAGCGCCAAGGTGGAAGGCATCAAGATTTCGTTGCTCGACAACACCAAGGAAGTGGCGCTGCGCAACGGCCTTCCGGAGGGCGTGCTCTGCTTCACCGGCGACGATTTCAACTATGCGGAGCTGATCGAAGGGGACGGCGAAAAATACAGCCACGCGCTGCTCGGCATCTTCGACGCCGTGGCCCCCTCGGCTTCGAAGGCGCTTGCCGCCTTGGCGGATGGCGACGCCGCCACCTTCCGCGGCGTGATCGAGCCGACGGTGCCCCTGTCGCGCAAGATCTTCGAAGCGCCGACGCAATACTACAAGGCCGGCGTCGTCTTCCTCGCTTGGCTGAACGGCCACCAGCGCCATTTCACCCTGCCGGCCGGCCTGCAGTCCTCTCGCGGTCTCCTGCATTATACGGACGTCTTCCGGCTGGCTGACAAAGCCAACGTGCTCGACAAGCCGGAGCTCGCGGCGGCGCGCATGCGCAATTTTCTCGCCGTGCTCGGCGTCGAACAGATAGACTAAGTGGCGGGCGAGGGCGGCGCTACAGCCGCCAGCCCCTTCTTTGCCAGCATCGCATCCGGATTCGGCAGCTTGCCACGGAAAGCCTTGTAGGCATCCTCCGGGTCAACGGCGCCGCCGACCGAATAGATGTTGTCCTTGAGCTTCTTTGCCGTCTGCGAATCGAACGGATTACCTGTTTCCTCGAAGGCGGCGAAGGCGTCGGCGTCGAGCACCTCCGACCACATGTAGGAATAATAGCCGGCCGAATAACCGTCGCCGGAAAAGACGTGCAGGAAATGCGGGCTGCGGTGGCGCATGACGATCGATTTCGGCATGCCGATCTTTTCCAGCGTCGCCGCTTCCAGCGCCATCGGCTCGGCGATGGCTTCCGCCGTGTGGTAGGCCATGTCGACCAGCGCCGAGGAGGTGAATTCGACCGTGGCGAAGCCGGAATTGAAGGTTCTTGCCGCCAGCACCTTGTCGAGCAGGTCCTGGGGCATCGGCTCGCCGGTCCGATAATGCACCGCGTAGGTACGCAGAATGTCCGGCACCGTCAGCCAGTGCTCGTAGAGCTGCGACGGCAGCTCGACGAAATCACGCGATACGCCGGTGCCGGATACGGACGGGTAGGTGACGTTGGAGAGTATGCCGTGGAGCGCATGGCCGAATTCGTGGAACAGAGTGCGCGCGTCGTCGATCGAGAGCAGCGCCGGCTTGCCGTCGGCGGGCTTCGCGAAATTGCAGACATTGTAGACGATCGGAATTTCGCCGACGTCACCATTCTTCAGTTTCAGCCCGTGCTGCGACTGGAATGCGCTCATCCAGGCGCCGGAGCGCTTGGAGGAGCGAGCGAAATAATCGCCGAGGAACAGCGCGACCAGCTTGCCGGCGGCGTCGCGGATCTCGAAGACGCGGACATCGGGATGATAGGTGGGAACGCCCTTCTTCTCCGTGGCGGTCACGCCGAAGAGGCGGTTGGCGACATCGAAGCAGGCATCGATGATCTTCTCGAGCTGGAGATAAGGCTTCAGCTCGCTTTCCGAGAAGCTGAATTTTTCGGCGCGCAGTTTTTCCGCATAGTGGCGCCAATCCCACGGCATGACCTCGTGATTGCGGCCTTCGGCGGCGATCAGCTTGGCGAGATCCACCTCTTCCTCGCGGGCGCGCACCGCCGCCTTCTCCCATACCTGCATCAGCAGGCCGTTCACGGCATCCGGCGTCTTCGCCATGGTGTCGTCGAGCTTCAGCGCCGCGAAATTCTCGTAGCCGAGCAGCCTTGCCTTCTCGGCCCGGAGCGCCAGCGTCTCGGCGATAATGCCGCGATTGTCGGTCTCGCCGCCGTTTTCACCGCGGGCCGTCCACGCCCTGAACGCCTGCTCGCGAAGCTCGCGATTGTCGGAGAAGGTCAGGAACGGCTCGATGATCGAGCGGGAGAGGGTGACCGCGTATTTGCCGTCTTCGCCTCGTTCGCGGGCCGCCGCCGCCATGGCATCCTTGAGGAACTCCGGCAGGCCTGCGAGTTCGTCCTCGCTCGTAAGAAACAGCGCCCAATTCTTCTCGTCGGCAAGCACGTTCTGACCGAACTTGGCGCCAAGGCCGGCAAGCTTCTCGTTGATGGCGGCAAGCCGCTCCTGCTCGGGCTTGTCGAGCTTGGCGCCGGACTTGACGAAGCCCTTCCAGTGGCGTTCGAGAACGCGCGTTGCCTCAAGGTCGAGGCCGAGCCCTTCGCGCTTCTCCCAGAGCGTATCGATGCGGCTGAACAGGGCCGGGTTCATGCCGATCTTCGAATAGTGCCGCGACATCTTCGGCGCGATCTCGCGTTCGAGCGCCTGGATCACATCGTTGGTATGGGCGCCGGCCTTGTTCCAGAAAAGCGCCGAGACACGCGAAAGCTCGTCGCCTGCAATTTCGAGAGCAACGACCGTGTTTTCGAAGGTCGGCGGTTCCGGATTGTGGGCGATCGCGTCGATCTCCGCTTCGTGCGCCGCGAGCGCCGCATCGAAGGCCGGCGCGAAATCCTCGTCCTTGACCGCATCGAAGCGCGGCAGGCCTTCGTGTCCGGTCCAATTCACCAGGGCAGGGTTGAGCGAAGCGCTTGCAGTCATCGGGATTCCTTTCGCATGCAGGACCGGCGGGCCCAGGAGAGCATCGGCGTGCCGGCGGAGACGTTTGAAGTGGTTGGCAATCTGACCAACGTCAAGGCTTGCGCACGCCGAAAAGACCAGGCGCCGCATGCCAGACCGCTTGTGCGGCGAAGCCGATGAAGAGGAGGCCGGAGAGGCGGACGATGGCCAGCTCGTGGCGGCGATAGAAGCGGCGGACGACGGACGCGCCGATGATCGCGATCAAGATCAGGTCGGCGACGAGGAAACCGATGAGCGACACGGCGAGCAGCATCGGCAGGGCGTTGAACTCGAGCGCATTGGCGGAACCGGCAAGCAGCGCCGTGAAGGTCGCCAGCGCCACCGGATAGCCCTTGGGATTGGTGAGCCCGAAAATCAGGCCGCGGCGCAGCGGCCGCTCCACCGTCAGCAACGCGCGGTTCTCGCCTTTCGGCCGGGCGCGAATCGCAGTCCAGCCGATCCACGCGAGATAGGCGCCGCAGAAAAGGCCGAGCACGTCGAAAATTGCGGTGCCGATCGATCGCGCACCGACGATTGCAACAAGCGCCAGCGTCGACCAGACGATGTCGCCGGCGAGATGCCCGCCCATGAACAGCGCGCCGGCCTTGCGGCCCTGGCCGGCGCCGATGCCAAGCAGCGCCAGGAAGGCGGGGCCGGGGATCAGCGTGTAGGAAAGCGCCGCGAGAAAGGCACCGACAAGAAGCGTCTCGGACATCTCGAATCCCCGGTTTCAGTGGCGCCATTCGAACGTCCGGCAGTCGTTCCGTCAAGCGGAAACGGATCGGGCAAGGGCGGCACAACGCCGTATTGCGAAACCCTCAGCGGCCACGTGATGGGTTGCGGAAGGTGAGGGCGTCGATCGTAGCGCGGATCAGGTCCGCAACGGCCCGAACGAATTTGCGCATGGGACTTTCCTTCGCCTTTGCGCGAGCCGGAACTGGTGTCGCCCCAAGACCTTCTCACAGGCGGACGAGCACGCCTGTTTCGCGGGGAACCCCTCCGCGTCGCGCACAAATCTTTCGTCACAAAGATTTCCCTCGATACGAAGTTGCGCTAAGAACGCGCCCGAGTTTCCCCTTGAGAAGGACTATCCATGACTGTGCGCAATCTCTTCCTTCTGCCCGGCGACGGCATCGGCCCGGAAGCCATGGCGGAAGTCCGCAAAATCATCGCCTACATGAACGGCGAACTCGGTGCCGGTTTCGTCACGGACGAGGGGCTTGTCGGTGGCTCCGCCTATGACGCCCATGGCGCGGCGATTTCGGAAGGGGACATGACGAAGGCGCTTGCCGCCGATGCCGTGCTCTTCGGCGCTGTCGGCGGACCGAAGTGGGATGCGGTACCCTATGAAGTACGGCCGGAAGCCGGTCTGCTGCGCCTGCGCAAGGATCTGGAACTCTTCGCCAATCTGAGGCCCGCCATCTGCTATCCGGCGCTTGCCAATGCTTCCTCGCTGAAGCCGGAGCTGGTCGAAGGCCTCGATATCCTGATCGTGCGCGAACTGACAGGCGGCGTCTATTTCGGCGAGCCCAAGGAGATCATCGACCTCGGCAACGGCCAGAAGCGCGGCATCGACACGCAGGTCTATGACACATACGAGATCGAGCGCATCGCTGGCGTTGCCTTCGAGCTCGCCCGCACGCGCAAGAACCGCGTCTGCTCGATGGAAAAGCGCAACGTGATGAAATCGGGCGTGCTCTGGAATCAGGTCGTGACCGAAACGCACAAGGCGAAATTTGCCGACGTGCAGCTGGAACACATGCTGGCGGATGCCGGCGGCATGCAGCTGGTGCGCCAGCCGAAGCAGTTCGACGTGATCGTCACCGACAACCTGTTCGGAGACATGCTGTCCGACGTCGCCGCCATGCTTACCGGTTCGCTCGGCATGCTGCCCTCCGCCTCGCTCGGTGCGCCGGATCCCAAGACGGGTAAGCGCAAGGCGCTCTACGAGCCCGTGCACGGCTCGGCACCGGACATTGCCGGCAAGGGCATCGCCAACCCGATCGCCATGATCGCGTCCTTCGCCATGTGCCTGCGCTATTCCTTCAACCTCGTGAAGGAAGCCGACAACCTGGAAAAGGCGATCGCCGACGTGCTCGACAAGGGCATCCGCACCGGCGACATCATGGCCGAGGGCGCCCGCCAGGTCGGCACCGCCGAAATGGGCGACGCGATCCTCGCGGAATTCAAGGCGCTTTCTGCCTGACGGTTCTTCTCTCGGCCTATGCCGATAAGGTTCGACAAAACCACCTCCGGAGGGCCTCTCCGGAGGTGTTTTTCATTCGGGTCTTGATTTCGGCGCGTTCGGCTTCACATGCAGGAAGATGCGGAAAAGGTAAGGTATGAATCAACCGCTCGCCTCCACGGTCTGGATCTTCCTGACAACGACGCTGCTCGTGCTTGCACTCATTCCCTTCGATCCGCAATTGTCGCAATGGGCGCAGCATCTGCCGGACGAGATCGTCGACTTCAACCGGGTGATAACCGATATCGGCAGCGCCGCCTGGATGATCTACGCCTCGGCCTTGCTACTGCTCCTAGCCTTCATCGCCCGACGCGCCGCGCGCCACGAGACGCTCCGGCACAAGGCGCGCAGCGCACGCAATCTGTCGGCCTATTTCCTGCTGACGGTCGGAACCGCCAGCACGCTGGTGCATGGGCTGAAATTCCTCATCGGGCGGGCGCGGCCGGAGCTTTTTGCCGACTACGGCGCCTATAGCCTCACGCCCTTCACCAGCGATCGGCTATTTGAAAGCTTCCCTTCGGGCCACTCGATGGCCGCCGGCGCCTTCTTCGGCGCCTTTGCGATGCTCATGCCGCAGTTAAGACCCGTATTTCTCGTCCTGGCATTGGTGATCGGCGTTTCGCGCGTGGTCGTCGGCGCGCACTATCCGAGCGATGTTGCCGCCGGCCTGCTGCTCGGCCTTTGGGTCGCGGTAATGGTCGCCTTCCTTTTTGCCCGGCAAGGCTGGCTCTTCCGACTGGACGCCGGTGGCTGGCCGGCGCCGAAAAAAGGGAGTTCTCAGCAAAAGGACAAATAAAAGGCCGGCGCAGCAAGCCGCGCCGGAGTTCAGGAGAGTTAGCCGGCGGGATGAGGACGGGTTTCCGCCCGCATCCCGCCTCGTGATTTTGAATCGCCGCTCAATCCATTGCGTGGATATCGCGGTCCTTGGTTTCCGGCAGGAACAGCATGCCGATGACCAGTGTGATGCCGGCGAAGACGATCGGGTACCAGAGGCCGTAATAGATGTCGCCCCGGGCTGCGCTCATCGCGAAGGCCGTTGCCGGCAGCAGGCCACCGAACCAGCCGTTGCCGATGTGGTAGGGCAATGACATGCCGGTGTAGCGGATGCGGGTCGGGAAGAGTTCGACCAGCAGGGCTGCGATCGGGCCGTACACCATCGTCACATAGATGACGAGGACGGTGAGCACGGCGATGATCGTCGTCCAGTCGACGCGGGCCGGATCGGCCACCATCGTGAAGGCGCCGCCCTTGTCGATCGAATAGACCGCCATTTCGGCAGCGCCGCCGAGTTCTTCCTTGGTCAGCAGCTTGTCGGCAGTCAGCTTGTCGGCCGGTACCATGGTCTTTTCACCGGCACGGACAGCAGCCGCGTCGAGCGCCAGTTCCGGATTGGCCGCAACGAAGGCGTCGAGCTTGGATTCCGGCACCTTGGCGACGCCGCGCACGAGCGGGTAGCCGGCGGCCTGCAGCGCCATGTTGACCTTCTTGCTGAAGGCAGCATCCTCGGCCTTCGCCTTGTCGCCGGCAGCAACCGCATCATAGCTGGTGATCGTCGTTTCGCCGATCTTGACGGTCGCCGGCGTTCCCGCCGCCGCAGTGCTCACGACGTCATAGGGAACGGAGTTCTTGGTCAGGAACGCGGTCGCGATGTCGCACGAACTCGTGAACTTCTGCACGCCTGTCGGGTTGAACTGGAAGTTGCAGCCGCCGGGAGCCGCGGTAACCGTGGCGCGGACATTCTCCTGTGCTTCGGCAAGTGCCGGGTTTCCGGCCCAGGTCAGCGCCTTGAACAGCGGGAAGTAGGTGAGCATGGCAAGCAGCAGGCCCGCCATGATGATCGGCTTGCGGCCGATCTTGTCCGACAGCCAGCCGAAGACCACGAAGAAACCAGTGCCGAGAAGCAGCGAGGCGGCCACCATCAGGTTGGCCGACTGGCCGTCCACCTTCAGGACACCCGTGAGGAAGAAGAGCGCGTAGAACTGGCCCGAGTACCAGACGACCGCCTGGCCGACCACCGCACCGAAGAGTGCCAGAAGTGCAATCTTGGCATTCTTCCATTGGCCGAAGGCTTCCGTCAGGGGCGCTTTCGAGCCCTTGCCTTCTTCCTTCATCTTCTTGAAGGCCGGCGATTCGTTCATCTTCAGGCGGATCCAGACGGAGACGCCGAGAAGCACGCAGGAAAGCAGGAACGGCACCCGCCAACCCCACGCGGCGAAGGCTTCCTTGCCGACCGCGAACTGCACGAGCAGGATCACGACCAGCGACAGGAAGAGACCGAGCGTCGCCGTCGTCTGAATCCACGAGGTGAAGTAGCCGCGTCGCCCATGCGGCGCGTGTTCGGCAACGTAGGTCGCCGCACCGCCATATTCACCGCCAAGGGCCAGGCCCTGCAGCAGCCGCAGGCCGATCAGGATGATCGGCGCGCTGATGCCGATGGAGGCCGAACCGGGCAGGACACCGACCAGGAAGGTCGACAGGCCCATGATCAGAATGGTGACAAGGAACGTATATTTGCGGCCGACGAGATCGCCG
The DNA here is from genome assembly GCF_013488225.1 of Sinorhizobium mexicanum. Classification (NCBI taxonomy): domain Bacteria; kingdom Pseudomonadati; phylum Pseudomonadota; class Alphaproteobacteria; order Hyphomicrobiales; family Rhizobiaceae; genus Sinorhizobium; species Sinorhizobium mexicanum. The sequence goes on from NZ_CP041238.1 coordinate 4,275,167, forward strand.
AGACGGCCGAAAACGAGCGCGCCGAACGGGCGCACCAGGAAGCCGGCCGCGAAGGCGAGCAACGCGAAGATGGACTGCGTCGTGGTCGGATATTGGCTGAAGAAGGTCGCACCGATATAGATAGCAAGCGAACCATAAAGATAGAAATCGTACCATTCGAAGACGGTACCGAGCGACGAAGCAAGGATAACCTTCCTCTCCTCGCCGGTCATGGGACGGGCTTTTACGCCGTCCACTGTTGCGACATTTGCCATTTTGATGATCCTCCACTCCAAAATCGGCATATTGGAGCGCCCATTCCCCGATCCGACGTTCCTCCCTGAACAATCCGGACGTGGTGCGCCTTTTATGAAGATGTCAGAAAAGTGGCGCGCGAGGCAGCGATGCTTTCGGCTTATGACTTTGGTCTAATGCGGCGATCGGGCGCGCCGCCGAAAACGAGATCACGCAAAAGTGTGGCGCGGCTTTCGCTCTTTCCGGCATTCACGCCCGGGAAGCGATCGCGGCAAACGCCGGCGGCGGCTTGACTCTTGCCGAAAACCGCGTATGAGCAGCGGCGAACGAGGAAACCGCCATGCGACCGAACGGTCCGTCCATCGCTGCGCTGATCTTGCCGGCTGCTGTTGCCGGGCAAGTTCGCCATTTCTCGCTCGCTAGCAAAACAACGGCCAAAACGACGACGAAAACCGTCTGACGTCTCTGGCCCTCCGCTCTCTCCCCGGTAAGGCCGGGGACAGGAACCTCGCGGGCCTCCCGTGCGGCTTCCCCCTCCACCAGACGAGGAGAGACAGAAAGAGAGCTTAGATCATGGGTTTCAAGATTGCAGTCGCAGGCGCCACCGGCAATGTCGGCCGGGAAATGCTGAACATCCTTTCGGAACGCGGCTTTCCCGCCGATGAAGTCGTGGCGCTCGCCTCGTCGCGCTCCATCGGTACCGAAGTTTCCTATGGTGACAAGACGCTGAAGGTCTCCAACCTCGAAACCTATGATTTCTCCGATACGGACATCTGCCTGATGTCGGCCGGCGGCGCGGTTTCGCAGAAGTATTCGCCGAAGATCGGCCAGCAGGGCTGCGTCGTCATCGACAATTCCTCCGCCTGGCGCTACGACGCGGACGTTCCGCTGATCGTCCCGGAAGTCAACCCCGATGCGATCACCCTTTTCTCGAAGAAGAATATCATTGCCAATCCGAATTGCTCGACGGCCCAGCTCGTCGTCGCGCTGAAGCCGCTGCATGACCGCGCCAAGATCAAGCGCGTCGTCGTTTCCACCTATCAGTCGGTTTCCGGCGCCGGCAAGGATGGCATGGACGAGCTCTTCAACCAGACCCGCGCCGTCTTTGTTGCCGATCCGATCGAGAGCAAGAAGTTCACCAAGCGTATCGCCTTCAACGTCATCCCGCACATCGACGTGTTCATGGAAGACGGTTACACCAAGGAAGAGTGGAAGGTTCTGGCTGAAACCAAGAAGATGCTCGATCCGAAGATCAAGGTGACCTGCACGGCCGTGCGCGTTCCCGTCTTCATCGGCCATTCGGAATCGGTCAATGTCGAATTTGAGAACGAAATTACCGCCGATGAGGCGCGCGATATCCTGCGCGAAGCGCCGGGTTGCCTGGTGGTCGACAAGCATGAGAACGGCGGCTACGTGACGCCTTACGAATGCGCTGGCGAAGATGCGACCTATATTTCGCGCATCCGCGAGGACGCGACAGTCGAGAACGGCCTCAACCTGTGGGTCGTCTCCGACAACCTGCGCAAGGGCGCCGCGCTCAACGCCGTCCAGATCGCCGAATTGCTCGTCAACCGCGGCCTGGTAAAGCCACGCAAGCAGGCCGCTTGATCGGCCCCGCTCAGGCGTGAATTGAAGCCCCGCCCGGTCCGAAAAGGACCCCGCGGGGCTTCCCATTGGTTTTTCCGCACATGTTTGGGGCGGATTCACGTGAAACATGACATCCCGTGACGCGGGGACCAGTAATAGGGCCGGCAGAAGCGGGCGTTTTTTGAAGACAGGCGACAGTTCGGGCAAATGACGGGGTATTTCATGCACAGGGCAAAGTGCGTAGTGGCGGGGCTTGCGGCCCTGGTTTCAACGGCGATCCTTTCCTCGACCGCGGCGGCGGCCCAATGCGGCAATGACGGGAGCGGCTTTCAGGCCTGGGTCGCCGAGTTCAAGCAGCAAGCCGCCGGCAACGGCATGAGCCCTTCGGTCATCGAGCAGGCGCTCTCCGGTGTCGCCTACAACAGGGCGACGATCCGCGCCGACCGCGGCCAGAAGAGCTTCAAGCTCTCGCTCGACCAGTTCATGCAGAAGCGCGGCGGCCAGGCGATCATCTCGCGCGGCAAGAAAATGCGGGCACAGAACGCCAGGCTCTTCGACAGCATCGAGCAGCAGTTCGGCGTGCCGGCCGGTCCGCTGATCGCGATCTGGGGCATGGAGACCGGCTTCGGCTCGTTCATGGGCAAGGAACATACGCTCTCGGCCGTCTCGACGCTCGCCTATGACTGCCGCCGTTCGGACTATTTCACCAATCAGCTCTACGCGGCGCTCCAGCTCGTCGAGCGCGGCGATCTGAGCCCGGCCGCCCGGGGGGCTGCCCACGGCGAGATCGGACAGACCCAGTTCCTGCCGGTCAACGTCCTACGATTTGGCGTCGACGGCGATGGTAACGGCCATATCGACATGGTCCGCTCCAAGGCGGACGCTCTTGCCTCGACGGCCAACTTCCTGCGCGGCCATGGTTGGCAGCCGGGCGGCGGCTATCAGCCCGGCGAAGTCAACTACGCGGCCATCCAGGGCTGGAATGCAGCCAGCGTCTATCAGCAGGCAATCGCCATCATCGGCGCCGAGATCGACGGCGACTGATCGCGTCCGACAGAAAATCGAGCGAGCCCGGTTCGAAAGGACCGGGCCTTTACATGCCCGGTCGCGCAAAATCGCCAGTCTTGGCGTCCATCACCCAAAGCTCGCCGGTCGAGATGTCGAACCACGCGCCGTGAAGCTGCAGCTTGCCCTTGGTCTCAAGTATCTGGACGCAAGGAAAGGTCCTGAGATTGGCGAGCGAATTGCGGATCGACACCCGTTCGAGCGCGCGCTGGCGCTCCGCCTGGGTCATATATTCGTTGCTCTGGATCTGTTCGGCGGCCGGCTTCAACAGGTTCATCCACCGCCCGATGAAATCACCGGGGGAGAGGGGTTCCGCATCCGGATCGAGCGCCGCCTTGATGCCGCCGCAACGCCCATGCCCCATGACGACGATGTTGCTGACGCGCAGGGACTGAACCGCGAACTCGAGCGCGGCGGAGGTTGAGTGATAGTGGCCGTCCGGCTCGTATGGCGGCATCATGTTGGCGACGTTGCGGATGACGAAGAGTTCTCCGGGACCGCTGTCGAAGATCGTTTCGGGTGCGGCCCGCGAATCGCAACAGGCGATGACCATCGTTCTCGGCTTCTGGCCGCTCTCGGCAAGCGTCTTGTAGCGTTGCTGCTGCTCGTTGAAACGACCGCTCATGAAATTGCGGTAGCCGGTCAGAAGATGTTCCGGAAAACCCTGCATATCCATCGATAACCCCGCGTCATTCACTCATTCATTGCTGCATCGCTCCTACTGCATGATTCCTTAAATCGGAATCGATTTAAGGACAAAATCATGCAGTAATCCAAGTGCTACAGCGACCTTGTGCGTCTGATAAGACGCGCGGCGCTGTAGGGACCGATGAAGCGTCGAAGTGTTACAGCGACCGTGTCGCACCTGAAAGGGCGACGAGCGCTTATGAGCCGTTTCTTTTAAATCCGCCGCTATTTCCTCCGCACCTGGCTCGGATGCAACAGCCGCCGCATCTGCACCATCGCCATCGGCGTCGCCAGGCTCGAGGCATCCTGCTCGAGCGTCAACTCATCGGCGTCGCGTTTGCGGCTGCGGGCAATGATCTCGAACACGCTGGCGGTCGCCATCTGCAGCGCCCGCTCTTCCGGCAGCCCTTGGAGCAGCCGCGACAGAAACACGGCGGCCAGCAGGTCGCCGGTGCCGTTCGGCGGATTGTCGACCAATCGGTGCTCTGCCAGCAGCGCATGACTCCCGGACAGGTAGAGATTGCCCGTACCACCGGTCATCATCGGGATCGCCGAAGTCACCAGCACGCGTGAAGGCCCGAGACCGAGTGCCGCATCGAGGATCGCCGTATTCGTTTCAAGCGCAGCGCCGGCGAGCCAGGAGAGTTCGAACCGGTTGGGGGTCGCAAGGGTCGCCAGCGGCAGCAGCCGGTCGCGCACCGCGGCCGCGATCTCGGCCGAAACATAAAGGCCGTTTATGTCGCCGATGACGGGATCGCACGCGTACAGGACCTCCGGATTGCGCTCACGCAACCCCGCGACCAGTTGCGCAACACCGTCGACCTGGCCCGGCGAGCCCAGATAGCCTGAGAGAACGGCCCGGACTTCACCGATCCAGCGCGCACTGACGAGATCATCGATGATCGACCGGAAGTCCGTATCGGCGATCGTCACCCGTGTCGAGCGGCCGTGACCCGGATGCCATGGCAGGATCACCGTCGGCACGGCCCAGACGCGATGCCCGAGCGTCTCCAGTGCGAAGACCGCGGCCCGGTTCCCGACGGTGCCGCGAACCACATGGCTTGAAATGACGATGACGGCGCCGGGTGCTGCAGGCATTTCGGGCATCGGGCAATTCCATTTCTTCGAATCGAAGTGTGATCGCCCGACTGTCACGGGCCTGTCAACAGGGCGTGTAAGACAGGGACGAAACAGCTCTTCGGCGTTTTCGTTCGTTTCTAAGGTTTTTCGAGCAATTTTTGCAAAATCACCCTCGATTTAAATGGATTTAGGTCGAAATCGCGTGAATTTCTCCAAAGTATGGCTCGATTTTGCCGAAATCGAGCATAAAACAATCGCCATTGGCCATGGTTCTGATAGGCTCGTCTATCACGAATGGGGAGAGAGTTCATGGGCGTGAAATACAATCCGAAACGGGACAGGCACATCGACGCGGCCAAGGCGGCTGCCAGCAAGATCGGCGCCGAGGCGCTGGCGCCCGAGATCCTTTTCGGCGGGGCCAGCAACGACGACCTCGATCTCTACACCGCCGACATGCTGGCGTTGACCGCCGCGCATGCGCGCAAGGAACTGGCGCGATGGGACGGCGGCAAGCCGCAAGTTTTGGTCGAAACCGTCCCGGGGGTCGCGCCGGGCGGCACCGATGTCTCGATCATCGCCGTCACCGAACGCAACATGCCGTTCCTCTATGATTCGGTCATGGGCGAGGTGACGAGCACCCACCGCGACATCCACCTCGCGATCCATCCCATTCTGGTCATGGAGCCGGGCAAACCCATCAAGCCGTTTGATCCGGACGAGGAAAGCGACCCGGCGCACCGGGTGAGCCATATCCAGATCCACCTGAACAAGCTCGCGCCGCTCGAAGCGCGTTCGCTGAGCAACCGCATTGCCGAGGTGCTGGAGCAGGTCCATCAGGCGGTCCACGACTGGCCGGCGATGACAGCATTGCTTAATCAGGCGATGCAGGAGCTGGAAGACTACAATGCGTCGCGCAAGAAGAGTGATCGCGACGAGGCGCTCGCTTTCCTTCGCTGGCTAAGGGACAACAATTTCACCTTCCTCGGCATGCGGGAATACACCTATTCCGGCAAGGGCGAGAAGGCGAAGGTCGAACGCGGCAAAGGCAGGGGCCTCGGCCTTCTCTCCAACCCCGACGTCCGCGTGCTGCGCCAGGGCAAGGATGCCGTGCTGACGACCCCGGAAATCCTCGCCTTCCTCGAGGGGCCCGAGTTCCTGATCGTTACCAAGGCCAATGTGAAATCCGTCGTCCACCGCCGTGCCTACATGGACTACATCGGCATCAAGCGCTTCGACGCCTCCGGCAACGTGATCGGTGAGTTGCGCATCGTCGGCCTCTTCACGTCGACGGCCTATACCCGCCAGGCTTCGGAAATACCGTTGCTCAGGCACAAGATCGAAAAGATCATCGACTATTTCGGCTACGATCCCCAGAGCCATTCCGGCAAGATGCTGGCAAACACGCTCGAATCCTATCCCCGCGACGACCTCTTCCAGATCGACGTCGGCCTGCTCGCCGCCTTCTGCGAGCAGATCAACGAACTGAGCGACCGCCCGCGCATCAGGGTGTTGCCGCGCATCGACCACTTCGACCGCTTCGTCTCGGTCCTCGTCTTCGTGCCGCGCGAGCAATATGACTCGGATGTGCGCGAGAAGATCGGCAACTACCTGAAGACCGCGTATGACGGCCGCGTTTCCGCATATTACCCGGCCTTCCCCGAAGGCGGGCTGGCACGGGTCCATTTCATCATTGGCCGCTACGCCGGCAAGACGCCGCGCGTTCCGCAGGCCAAGCTCGAGGAGGCGGTTCGCAGCATCGTCACCCGCTGGACCGATCGCTTCAACCTGCTTGCCCGCAAGGACGGCGTCGAGATCTCGGTTGGCGAAGCCTATCAGGCGGCCTTCACGCCGGCGGAGGCCTATGACGACCTCCACGACATCGCTGCCTGCAAGGCCGACGACCCGATCCGCATCTCGTTCTATCATAAACAGCAGGAAAGGCCGGACACGCTGGAACTCAAGATCTTTCACGCGGAAGATCCGGTTTCGCTCTCGCGTCGCGTGCCGCTCCTCGAGAATCTCGGCTTCCGCGTCATCAGCGAGCAGACCTACGACATCGGCGTCAGCTCCCATGCGGAAGAACAACGGAACGTCGTGCTGCACGATATGGAGCTCGTTCACCGGGACGGACATGCGCTCAATCTCGCCAAGACAGGCCCGGCGCTCGAAGAGGCGTTCCTTGCCGCATGGAACGGCACGACCGAGGACGACACCTTCAACCGTCTGATCCTGCTTGCGGGCCTCACCGCGCGCGAAGTCACGGTGCTGCGCGCCTATGCGCGCTATCTGCGCCAGGCAGGCATCACCTACTCGCAGGGCTATATTGCCGACACGCTGAACAAATATCCGGCGATCGCCGCCGACATCTTCCGGCTGTTTGCGACGCGTTTGAATCCGAAGACCGAGGTGAAGGCGCGCACGAAGAAGAGCAATGCCTTGCTTTCGGCGATCGAGGAAGCCCTCTCGGCCGTGCCGAGCCTCGACGAGGATCAGATCCTGCGCCGTTACGTCAACGTGATCCAGTCGACGCTCCGGACCAACTATTTCCAGAGGGATGCGGACGGCAGGCCTCGTGCTGTTCTTGCCTTCAAACTCGACCCGAAGCAGCTCGACGGCCTGCCCGAGCCTCGGCCCTTCCGCGAGATCTTCGTCTATGGCACCGAGGTCGAAGGCGTACACCTGCGCTTCGGCAAGGTGGCACGCGGCGGTCTTCGCTGGTCCGACCGGGCGCAGGACTACCGCACCGAAGTGCTTGGCCTCGTCAAGGCACAGCAGGTGAAGAACGCCGTCATCGTCCCGGTCGGCGCCAAGGGCGGCTTCTACCCGAAGCAGCTGCCGACCGGCGGAACGCGCGATGAAATTTTCAAGGCCGGCACGGAAGCCTACAAGACCTATATCCGCACGCTGCTGTCGGTGACCGACAACATCGTCGGCCAGGATGTCGTGCCGCCGGCCGATACGCTGAGGCTCGACGGCGACGACCCCTATTTCGTGGTCGCGGCCGACAAGGGTACCGCCACCTTCTCCGACACCGCCAACGGGCTTGCGCAGGAAGCGGACTTCTGGCTCGACGACGCTTTTGCCTCCGGCGGCTCGGCGGGTTACGACCACAAGAAGATGGGCATCACCGCCCGCGGCGCCTGGGAAACCGTCAAGCGCCATTTCCGCGAAATGGACATCGACATCCAGACGACGCCCTTCACCGTCGCCGGCGTCGGCGACATGTCCGGCGACGTCTTCGGCAACGGGATGCTGCTTTCGGAGAAGATCCGGCTGATCGCCGCGTTCGACCATCGCGACATCTTCATCGATCCGAATCCGGATACCGATCTTTCCTTCGCCGAACGCAAGCGCATGTTCGCGCTTCCGCGCTCGAGCTGGCAGGACTACGACCGCAAGACGCTGTCGCAGGGCGCGATGATCATCTCGCGCGCCGAGAAGTCGGTGACGCTGACGCCGGAAGCGATGGCGGCAATCGGCATCGACAAGCAGAAGGCGACCCCGTTCGAGATCATGAATGCCATCCTGAAGAGCCAGGTCGACCTGCTCTGGTTCGGCGGCATCGGCACCTATGTGCGCGGCAGCAATGAAACGGACGCCGAGGTCGGCGACCGCGCCAACGACGCGATCCGCGTCACGGCGGAAGAGGTGCGTGCCCGCGTGATCGGTGAAGGCGCCAATCTCGGTGTCACCCAAAAGGGCCGCATCGGCTTCTCGCTCGCCGGCGGGCGCTGCAATTCCGACGCGATCGACAATTCGGCCGGCGTCAATTCCTCCGACGTCGAGGTCAATATCAAGATCGCGCTTGCCTCAGCCATGCGGGACGGTCGGCTGACGCGGCCGAAGCGCAACACGCTCCTGGCGTCGATGACCGACGAAGTGGGCCATCTCGTGTTGCGCAACAACTACCAGCAATCGCTGGCGATCTCGCTCACCCAAATGCAGGGCCTCGCCAACCGTACGTCGCTGGCACGGCTGATGGCGCGGCTCGAGGCCGACGGCCACCTCAACCGCAAGGTCGAGACACTGCCGACGGAACTCGCCATGAGCGAGCGTTACCAGGCGGGCAAGCCGCTGACGCGCCCCGAGATCGGCGTGCTGCTTTCCTATGCGAAGCTGGTGCTGTTCGACGAACTGATCGTCGGCGATCTGCCGGACGACCCCTATTTCACCACGACGCTTGAGCGCTATTTCCCGGCGAAGATGCGCAAGACCTATGCCGGCGACATCCGCGGGCACCGGCTGCGCCGCGAGATCATCGCGACGGTCCTCGGCAATGAAACGATCAACCGCGGCGGTCCCGCCTTCGTTTCGACGCTCACCGATTCGACCGGCTTCCTTTCCAGCGACGTCGTCAAGGCGGCCGTGCTGGCGCTCGACGGCTTCGAACTGCAGCGGATTTACGGAGAAATCGACGCGCTCGACAATAAGGTCGGGGGCGGCGTTCAGAATGCGCTCTACCAGGAAGTGGGCCGCATCTTCGCCCTCGTCACCGAGAAGGCCCTGCGCACCGGCGCCGCAAGGGGGCCGGTATCCGATGCGGTTTCGCGCCTGCGTGACGGCTTGCAGAAGCTGCGCGGCACGATGCGCGCCGCTATTTCCGGAGAAAGCGCCGAGGAAGCGCGATTGAAGGCGACGACCTTCATCGAAAGCGGCGTACCGGCAAAGCTTGCCGAGGAAATCGCCGAACTGTCGCTGATGACCCTCGTGCCGGAGATCATGCAGATCTCCACCGAAACGAAGGAAACGCTGAGCCGCACGGCGCAGGGCTATTTCACCGTGACGGAGAACCTCAGGATCAACCGGCTGCTCGCCGCCGCCGACCGCGTTCCCGCGACCGAGCAGTTCGAGGCCATGGCGCTCTCGCGCGCCGTCGCCGATATCGGCGCCGCTCGGCGGGATATCACGGTCGCAGCCCTCGTCGAGCAGAAGCGCGAACGCAATCCAGTGCTTGCGTGGCAGGACAACGATCGAGAACGCGTTTCGCGCGTCGACGACCAGTTGAAGTTGCTCACCGAGAAGGGCGAGACGACACTCGCCAAGATCACGGTCGCGGCTGGCCTGCTCAACGACCTTGCACGCGCCAAGGCGAAATGACACAGTCCGTCCGGGCAATCGGCCCGGAGGACTGATTCCGCTCCGGGTTTCATCGCGATTTCAACGCGTTATCGCCCTCGTCAAAATCAGTCGGCGGGGGCGATAAATCCAGGAGGGGAAATGGACGTTACGGCCGAAGCGGGAGAGCAGCCCAGGGCGTCGCGCCTCGGCATCATCGGCTGGATGCTGTTCGACTGGGCCGCGCAGCCTTTCTTCACCGTCATCACCACCTTCATCTTCGCGCCCTATTTCGTGTCCCGGCTCACGGCCGACCATGTGCAGGGGCAGGCGATCTGGGGCTATACGCTCACGGTCTCGGGCATCATCATCGCGGTTCTTTCGCCCGTGCTCGGCGCGATCGCAGACGCGACCGGCCCGCGCAAACCGTGGATCGGCTTTTTCGCCATCATCAAGATCGTCTCGCTCGCGATGCTGTGGTTCGCCGCACCGGGCTGGCCCATCCTCTATCCGGCAATCTTTCTCGCTCTGGCGACCGTTGCCGCCGAGTTTTCGATCGTCTTCAACGATTCGATGATGACGCGCCTGGTGAGCGAGAAAGAAGTCGGCCGCATCTCGAACATTGCCTGGGGGCTCGGCTATCTCGGCGGCATGATCGTCCTGATCGCCGTCGTTGCGCTCATTGCCGGAAACCCTGCGACGGGAAAGACGGCGCTCGGCCTCGACCCGATTTTCGGCCTCGATCCCGCCAAGGGGGAAGATGCCCGCATTACCGGACCGATCTCGGCCGTCTGGTACCTGATCTTCATCCTGCCGATGTTCCTGTTCACCCCCGATGCGACAAAGGCGGCGATGTCTTTGGGCAGGGCCACCGCCACGGGCCTTTCGGAGTTGAAGGGCACGCTCGGGGAATTGAAGCAAAGGCCTGGGATACTGCGCTTCCTGATCGCCCGGATGATCTTTCAGGACGGCGTCAATGGTCTGTTGGCGCTTGGCGGCACCTTTGCTGCGGGGATGTTCGCCTGGCAGACGATGGAGCTTGGCATCTACGGCATCATCCTCAACGTCGTCGCGATCGGCGGCTGCCTTTGTGCGAGCTGGCTCGATGCACGGCTCGGCTCGAAAACGATCGTGCTATGGAGCCTCATCTGCCTCACCATTGCCACGCTCGGGATCGTTTCGACAGGCCCCGGCTTCACCCTGTTCGGGCTGCTCACGCTTCCGACGGACGACACCGGCGGTCTCTTCGGCACGGCGGCGGAAAAGGCCTACATATTCTACGGCCTCCTGGTCGGCATCGCCTTCGGACCGGTTCAGGCCTCGTCTCGCTCCTACCTCGCCCGCAGCGTCGCGATTGAGGAAGCCGGCCGCTATTTCGGCCTTTACGCCCTTTCCGGACGCGCGACCTCGTTTCTTGCTCCCGCTTCCGTCGCAACGATCACGGTGATGACCGATTCCGCGCGCATCGGTATGATGGCGCTGGTCGTTTTCCTCGCCGTAGGTCTCATCATCCTTCTATGGACACCCTATCCGGCGCATCGCCCGGCATGAAAACCCGCCACGAGGGTTTTCGCGTCGTGTTGCTGAAGGGCTATGCCGGCGCTCCTCAGAGGTGCGTGGATCATGTCCGCCCACGTCGCCAGCGGTCGTCATCCTCGGGCTTGACCCGAGGATCTACTGTCAAGCGGCCAAAGTTGCCGCTTCTTCACTTGTGGCGATGCCTGCGTATGGATCCTCGGGTCAAGCCCGAGGATGACAAGGCGAGAGTAGGGCGCTCGACACTACCGCTTCCCGCTTGGGTAGCAGCACACTTGAGCCACTCAATGCCGGAAATGGCGCATGCCGGTGAAGACCATGGCAACGTTGTGCTCGTTTGCCGCGGCAATCACCTCTTCGTCACGCATCGAGCCGCCAGGCTGGATAACGGCGGTGGCGCCGGCGGCAATCGCCGACAGAAGGCCGTCGGCGAAGGGCAGGAACGCTTCCGATGCGACCGCAGAGCCGCGCGTCAGCGGTTCGGCGAGACCCAGTGCCCTGGCGGCCTCCTCCGCCTTGATGGCGGCGATGCGGGCGGAATCGACGCGGCTCATCTGGCCGGCCCCGATACCGGCCGTCTGGCCGTCCTTGGCATAGACGATGGCGTTCGACTTGACGTGCTTCGCCACCTTGAAGGCGAATTTCATGTCTTCGAGCTCCTGCGCGGTCGGTGCGCGCTTCGTCACGACCTTGAGTTTGAGGTCCTCGACCATGCCGTTGTCGCGCGTCTGGACGAGCAGGCCGCCGGCGACGGTCTTTGCGGAAAGGCCTGGCACGCGCGTATCCGGCAAGCCGCCGGTTGCAAGCAGCCGGAGGTTCGGCTTGCGCGCAATGATCGCCTTCGCCTCGTCGCTGACCGACGGCGCGATGATGACTTCGGTGAAGAGCTTGACGATCTCGTCCGCCGTCGGGACGTCGAGCTCCTGGTTGAGCGCGATGATCCCGCCGAAGGCCGACGTGGAATCGCAGGCGAGCGCCCGGCGGTAGGCTTCCGCGAGCGACGGCGCCGTCGCAACGCCGCAGGGATTGGCGTGCTTGATGATGGCGCAGGCCGGCGCCTTCTCCGGCAGGAACTCGGCCACGAGCTCGAAGGCGGCGTCGGTGTCGTTGATATTGTTGTAGGAAAGCTGCTTGCCCTGCAGCAGCGTGGCGGTCGCGACCCCCGGCCGGTTTTCGCCGGTCACGTAGAAGCCCGCCTTCTGATGCGGGTTCTCGCCGTAGCGCATCTCTTCCTTGAGCACGCCGCCAATCACGCGATGGCGCGGCATCGGCGTGTCGAGAACGTCAGCGAACCAGTTGGAAATCGCGGCATCGTAGGCCGCCGTGCGGGCGTAGGCCTTTGCCGCCATTTTCTGGCGGAAGGCATAGTGCGTCGTGCCGCCGGCGATCTCTTCGAGAAGGGGGGCGTAGTCGGCGGGATCGGTGACGATCGTGACATAGGCGTGGTTCTTCGCCGAGGCCCGGATCATCGCCGGGCCGCCGATGTCGATGTTCTCGACCGTCGTCGGATAATCGCCGCCCTTGGCGCGAACCTCTTCGAACGGATAGAGATTGATGACGGCAAGATCGATGGCGGTAATGCCGTGCTTGTCCATCGCCGCCACGTGCTCAGCGTCGTCGCGAATGGCGAGCAGGCCCCCGTGAACACCCGGGTGAAGCGTCTTGACGCGGCCATCCATGACCTCCGGAAAGCCGGTCAACTCCGACACGTCGCTGACCGGGAGCCCGGCGTCCGACAGTGCCTTGTGCGTGCCGCCGGTCGAAACAAGGCGCACGCCCTTTTCGTGAAGAGCACGCGCGAGCTCGACGATGCCGGTCTTGTCGGAAACCGAGAGGAGGGCGGTGCGGATCCGGACCTCGTCCGGGGCGGGGATTTTCTTGGAGGCGACAGCCATCAACCATGCTCCTTTGGCGGCGCCGGACGCTTGGGGAGAAAGGTGCCGGCGATTGGGATGGCTGCCCGTTAGCATAGCTTGCCCCGGGAAGGAACCTTCGGCGCCGTTAGCAGCCGAAAATAGGCGGCGATCTAATGCATGTCGCCCAAAATTGTGCAGCGGTTTTCGGACAACGACATGCAAGAAGCAATGACCTAAAGCCCTAGCTCTCGCGGGTAAGGGTCCACTGAATTTCGGGCTGTGCAGCGACGGCAAAGGTGACGGTTATCTGCGAGGAGGCACGCACACCCGAGGGGTCGCCGAAGAAGATATCCTCCTCGATCGCCAGGTCCCCGTCCCGACAGGCGAACAGCCAGGCCTCACCATCGGGCGCGACCAGATAGATTTCGCTGTCGCTCGCCCACCGCATCGCGATCGCCGGGTGGATGTGAAAGCGGGCGACGGCACTGGCGGCGTTGGCGGCATCCGGATCGCCGCCATCTCCTCGCGAAAGCCGATCGCGCCCGCGAAGCAGCCGGCCGCCGTTCAAGATGCTGATATCGCGTTCATGAAGCAGGCCGAAGGAGGCGAGATACCCGTCGTGACTGGTCCAGAGGGACTCGATGCTGCCCGACTCGTCCCTTCGCTGGACCAGCACCGTGGAGACCCCGGACGTCATGATCGGCCCGAGGAACCGCGATTGGGAAAAGCGGCATGAGGACGTATCGTTGACCGTCACCGTGGAATGGGCGGCGGTCGCCCGGGCCATCTGACGAAATCGTTCGCCGGCAAACTTCGGTGCGCCGGAGTTGATGACGAAGCGATTTCTGCCCGACGACATCTCGAAGGAGAGACAGCCCGCATGGGCACTGCGCGACAGGTCGATCGAGAGCGGGCGGCCGGTATCCATGATGACGACGGTTTCACCGAGCGACAGCCGCTCATAATGGGCATGGGGCAGCGAGTGGAAGGGCTCGCCGGCCGTTTCGTCGTACCGCAGGACCGAGGCGAGTTCGTGCGCGAGAACCGAGGTCGCGCCGTTGAAAAGCGCGAGTTCGCCGCCCTGGTGACGGAAGAAACGCAAGGCCGGATACATCCGGTCGATGCAGGGGATCAGCCGCGACGGCACATCGTGGCCAAGGTTGACGTAGGTTTGCCGGAGCGGCAGCAGATCGAGCAGAAGCTCGAGCCCCGCCCGCGGGCTGCGCGACGAATGCGCGCCGTCCGGCAGGATCTGGCGATCGAGCTCCAGATCGAGATTGCGGGAGGCCTTGCGGATGGCGGAAGCGGACGCCGGCATCGACACGGATGCCATGGCGAGCGCCATGCGCACGCGAAGCCGCGCCTCTCCGTCGCAGACCGTGTCCGCAATGTGCCGGAGGTAGCGAACCTGGAAAGCCAGGCTTTTCAGGAAGCGGCGGTAGAACCCGTGCTCTGCGTTCCGCAGCACCACCGGCGAATGCGACAGCCAGGCGATGATGCGCTGGGCGATCACGTCGGCTTCCCAGGAGATATCTCCGATTGTGCGTCCGTGGCTGCCGATCCAGTCGTCGACGATCTGCCGGAGCCTCATGTAGCCGGCATCGTCGCGGATCGCGCGCATATGCCTGAGCCAGCCGAAGGAATGGAGCCGGGCCGCAAACTCGTGCGACGGCAAATCGATCTCGAAGGGGGATTCGCCTTCGGTATCGAGCACGCGGCCGGCAAGCGGGAAGCGGCCCTCAAGGATCTCCTCGGCAACGAAGGGATCGATCGCCCGCAGATCGGTCGGCGCAACGATCAGTCGGTCCGGAGTCGACCCGGCAAAGCGCATCGCCGTCAGGCGGCCGAGCGAGATGCGGCGCGAAAATCGGCGCCAGCCTTCCCGTAGATACAGGTAAAGAAGCCTTTGCTTACCGGAAAACACCATCAGCGCCCGTCGGTTTCCCTATTCCTGCAACGGACCCTTTCGAAGCGCCTGAGGCCACCGCATGCGTCCCTAAATCGTCTCGATTCGAAGACACATGCAGTAGTCCTAAGTGCTGCAGCGGCGGTTGGCGCCCGGAAGGACGCACCGCGCTGGAGCGCATGCCCGGCTTGCGCCAGAATCCCTTTCCGGCAGATGGTGCCGGAAAGATCATTAAACTTTTATCAATCCTGTCGATATTGATAGGCCGGCGGCTCGGAAGCGTCAATTGTCGGGGCAAAACAGCCTGTTGACGGCGGCTGTCGCGCCAGTACCGGCCGCTCCGACTCACGTTTATGATTTTGGGTCGATTCGACCCAAAATCATAAACGTGATCGATTCAGAGTCAGAGCGGGAGCGGGCGGAGAACCGCATCCACTTTTCCTCATCTCGCTCTAGGCGCGCTTGCGGCGAAGCACTGCCGCATAAAAACCGTCAAGCCCGCCAGCGAACGGTGCTGCAAGCGGCAGCATGGCGGGCGTCGTGCGAAACTCGCCGCGCTCCGTGATTGCCTCACCGAGGTCAGGCCACTCGGCAGCAGCAATGGGCACGCGCTCACAATCCGCGCCGTCGCCGACGACGCGCGCAACAACGTCCTCGCCCTCGCGCGGATCGAGCGAGCAGTTGGAAAAGACCACCAGCCCGCCGGGCTTTACGACGGTCAGCGCGTGACGCAACAAGCGTTCCTGCAGCCCGGCAAGCTTCTCGACGTCCTCCGGTCCCTTCGTCCAGAGCACGTCCGGATGACGGCGCGTCGTTCCCGTGGAAGAGCAGGGGGCGTCGAGCAGCGCCGCATCGAAGAGTTCATCCGGCTGGAAGTCCGCCATGTTGACTTCCTTCGTCCGGGCCTCGAGGCCGAGCCGCGCGAGATTCGCCCTCAGGCGCCGCAGGCGGCTGGAGGACTGATCGAGCGCCGTCACTCTTGCTCCGGCGAGGATAAGCTGCGCCGTCTTGCCGCCCGGGGCCGCGCAGAGGTCGACGACGCTCTTGCCGGCCAGATCGCCGAAAAGGCGCGCCGGGATCGAGGCAGCCGCATCCTGGACCCACCACTCCCCTTCCGAAAATCCCGGTAGTGCCGGAATGGTGCCCGAGAAAGCGCCAAGCCGGACAGAGCCGGTCGGAAGAACCGTGCCGCCAAGGCGCTCCGCCCAGGCGGCCGGGTCGGACTTCACCGACAGGTCGATTGCGGCCGGAACCTCTTGCGCCGCCGATATGCGCTCGGCCTGTTCCCGCCCGTAGTGGATCGCAAGCCTGTCATAAAACCAGTCGGGCATTGCCGGAATGGCTTTCACCTTGTCGAGAATTGTGTCCTTTTCCCGCGAGAGCCGACGAAGAACGGCATTGACGAGGCTCGCAAAGCGGCGATTGCGCGGATCCGCCTGCGCCTGCTCCACGGCGAGGTCGACAGCCGAATGATCCGGAATGTCGAGATAGAGAATTTGCGCGGCGGCAACCGTCAGCACGTGGTCGAGCGCACGAGCCCCCTCCGGCAGCGGCGTTTGCAGCAAAGTGTCGATCGCCGCCCGAATGCGTGGCAGGTGCCGAAGTGCCGAATTGAGGATGGCCCGCACCAGTGCGCGGTCGGCGTCATTGAGTTCGCGATAGGCCGGATTGCCGTGCTCCTGGTCGAGCATGCCGTCGAGCGAGGTCTTGCGGTCGACGACGGCTGCCAGGATCTTGGCGGCAGCCTGGCGGCTCTTCAAACCCGGCTTCTCCACCGTCGCGGCACCGGCGCTTTGCCGCGGAGTCTTCGGCGGCGTCTTATGCGCTCGGTTTCGTTTCGGGCGTGAATCGTTTTTCTTGTCTTCAGGCATCAGGACCAGGGACCTTTGGGCGGTTCGGAACCACCGCGACCCCAGCCGGTTCTCGGGACAGAGCGCGATTTGCGCACGGCATTATCAGTGCGTACCGGCGGCGTCGAGCCCACCGACATCCCGCGCGCCATCTCCTCCAGCGCTGCAACGCGATTTTCGGTGGCCGGATGCGTCGAGAAGAGATTGTCCATCCGTTCCCCGGAAAGCGGATTGATGATGAACATATGCGCCGTCGCCGGGTTGCGCTCGGCGTCGTCATTGTGAATCACATGCGCGGCACCGGCGATTTTCTGCAGCGCCGAGGAAAGCCAGAGCGGATTGCCGCAGATTTCCGCGCCGCGTCGGTCGGCGGAATATTCGCGCGTCCGGCTGATCGCCATCTGCACCAGCATCGCCGCAAGAGGCGCGACGATCATCGCGACAAGGACGCCGACGAATCCCAGCGGATTGTTGTTGTCGCGGTTGCCACCGAAAAAGAAGGCGAAGTTGCCGAGCATCGAAATCGCGCCGGCAAGCGTCGCCGTCAGCGTCATCGTCAAGGTGTCGCGGTACTGGATATGCGCAAGCTCATGCGCCATCACACCGGCGACTTCCTCATAGGAGAGCGAATGCAACAGGCCCGTGGAGGCAGCAACCGCGGCGTTCTCCGGGTTGCGGCCGGTGGCAAAGGCGTTCGGCTGCGGACTGTCGATCACATAGACGCGCGGCATCGGCAAACCGGCTTTTTGGGCCAGATCCCGCACGATCCCGTAATATTCTGGCGCGTTACGCTCATCCACCTCCTGGGCACGGTACATGCTGAGCACCATGCGATCGGAATTCCAGTAGGAGAAGAAGTTCATGCCGGCGGCGATGACAAGGGCGATCATCATGCCGCCCGTGCCGCCAATGGCGTAGCCGACGGCCATGAAGAGGACGGTCATGACGGCGAGCAGCATTGCAGTGCGCATGGTATTCATGGATGAGCTCCAGGCATGTTTGTCTCGTCATCCGTTCGGCAAGCGCGGCGGGAAGCAGGCACAGCGCTTTCTTTCCGCACGCCTCACGCAAACGTTTCACGTGAATCAGGGTTCCCGTTCGCACGGAAGCGCTTATATGATGGGTATAAACCCGACGCTCTTCAATATCACGGAAATCCGGCATCCCATGCAGAACGACAACGACAATACGCCCGATCGCCCAAAACGCCCGTTGCCGGCAGCCGCTCTGCGCGCGCTGAAGGAGGCGGAGGAGAGACGGCGGGCCGCGGAACCACAAGTCATGCCAACCGAGCTTGGCGGTCGCGGGGGGCTCGATCCCGCCCGTTTCGGCGATTGGGAGATTAAGGGTCGAGCGATCGATTTCTGACAAAATCGTTCCACGCCGGCAGAATTGTTCCGAAGGCGAATCGAACTCGGCGTCGCCGGACTTAGCCTTCTCAGGGAACGGCCCCATCCCCTTTTGGCGCGCTCTGCCTCAAGAGCTATGGCCTCGGCAAGCGGATCGGAATCCGGCTCAGCAATTCTGGACCTTGAAAGTACCGGATCAAATGTTTGGGGCCCCGTGTCGACCGACACGGGGCCCCAAGATGTCAGGCGCGATTCTGTCGGTTGGCGATCAGATCGTCGACCACCGCGGGATCGGCAAGCGTCGAGGTGTCGCCCAAAGAACCAAAGTCGTCCTCGGCGATCTTGCGGAGTATGCGGCGCATGATCTTGCCGGAACGCGTCTTCGGCAGGCCGGGCGCGAACTGGATCTTGTCGGGCGTCGCGATCGGTCCGATCTCCGAGCGGACGTGCTTGACGAGGGCCTGGCGAAGATCGTCGTTGCCGGTCTCTCCTGCCATCAACGAAACATAGCAGTAAATGCCCTGCCCCTTGATCGGGTGCGGATAGCCGACCACGGCGGCTTCCGAAACGAGATGGTGCGAGACCAGCGCCGACTCGACCTCGGCGGTGCCAAGTCGATGGCCGGAAACATTGAGCACGTCATCGACGCGGCCGGTGATCCAGTAGTACCCGTCCTCGTCGCGGCGACAGCCATCGCCGGTGAAATATTTCCCCTTGTAGGTGGCGAAATAGGTCTGGATGAAGCGGGCATGGTCGCCGTAGACCGTCCGCATCTGGCCCGGCCAACTGTCGGTGATGCAGAGATTGCCGTCAGCCGGGCCCTCGAGGACATTACCCTCGTTGTCGACGAGCTGCGGCTGGATGCCGAAGAAGGGTCGGGTCGCCGAGCCGGGCTTGAGATCGGTCGCGCCCGGGAGCGGGGTGATCAGGATGCCGCCCGTTTCGGTCTGCCACCAGGTATCGACGATCGGCGAGCGCTGGTCGCCGACGACATTGTAGTACCACTCCCAAGCTTCCGGATTGATCGGTTCACCGACGGTTCCAAGCAGGCGTATGGACGAACGCGAGGAGCGCTTGACGAACTCGTCGCCGGCACCCATCAGCGCGCGGATCGCCGTCGGCGCCGTGTAGAAGACGTTGACCTTGTGCTTGTCGATGACCTCCCAGAAGCGGCCGGCATCCGGGAAGTTCGGCACGCCTTCGAACATCAGTGTCGTCGCCGCGTTCGCAAGCGGGCCGTAGACGATGTAGGAATGGCCGGTGACCCAGCCGACGTCGGCCGTGCACCAGTAGATATCGCCGTCGCGGTAGTCGAAGACATATTCGTGCGTCATCGACGCATAGACGAGATAGCCGCCAGTCGTGTGCAGCACGCCCTTGGGTTTGCCGGTCGAGCCCGACGTGTAGAGGATGAACAGCGGGTCCTCGGCTTTCATCTTCACCGGCGGGCAATCCGGCTTCACGGTCGCGATTTCCTGATGGTACCAGAGGTCACGGCCGGGCGCCCAGCCGGTCTTGCCGCCGGTGCGACGCACGACAAGCACCTTGTTGACGATCACGTGCTGCTTGGCCGCGATATCGATCGCCGTGTCGGTGTTTTCCTTCAGCGACACCGGTCTGCCGCCGCGCACGCCTTCGTCACAGGTAATGACGAAAGTCGATTCGCAGTCGACGATGCGGCCGGCGAGCGCGTCCGGCGAGAAGCCGCCGAAGACGACCGAATGGATGGCGCCGATGCGGGCGCAGGCGAGCATCGCAAAGGCCGCCTCCGGTATCATCGGCATGTAGATGGTGACGCGATCGCCCTTCTTGACGCCGTGTTTCTTGAGCACGTTGGCGAGACGACAGACCTGGTCGTAAAGCTGGTTATAGGTAATCTTCTTGTCGATGTAGGGGTTGTCCCCCTCCCAGATGATCGCGGTCTTCTCGCCGTGGGTTTTCAGATGGCGGTCGATGCAGTTGTACGAGACGTTGGTGATGCCGTCCTCGTACCACTTGATCGAGACCTTGCCCTTGAAGGACGTGTTCTTGACCTTGGTGTAGGGCTTGAACCAATCGATCCGCTTGCCGTGCTTGCCCCAGAACTTGTCCGGATCGGCAACGCTCTCCTCGTACCACTTCAGATAGTCAGCGTTGTCGAGCAGCGTCCGGCTCTTGGCGGATTTCAGAACCGGATAGGTCTTTACGGACATGTGTTTCCTCCCTGCGCATTCCTGGCCAGATCACAAACGTGATCGCTTCTTGATGACAGCGCGGGATGCCGGCGGAAAGCCGCACACACGTTTCTCATCCCGCTCCGGGGGCGACATTCCTGGTCGCCCACGGTTCCGTCACAATTCATAGCAGGTCAAAACCCGCCCGCAATTAGACAAAAGGACATTCGGTACTGAAAGAATTGCAATTTCGCGACAGTGACGTTATAGAGGCGCTCAATTCCCGGAAATCAGTGGTAGACTCCACGGCCCGCGACACCGGCGCGGACGGACAAAAGGACTATATCCATGGCTCAGCAACTGCTTATGCCCAAGGCAACCGCCGTCTGGCTCGTTGACAACACAGCGCTGTCGTTCGACCAGATCGCGCAGTTCTGCAAGCTGCACCCGCTCGAAGTGAAAGCGATCGCCGACGGTGAATCGGCGCAGGGCATCAAGGGCCTCGATCCGATCGCCACCGGTCAGCTCTCTCGCGACGAGATCGCACGCGGCGAGGCAAATCCGAACCACAAGCTCAAGCTCTCCGAACCGAAGGTTCGTGTTCCGGACTCCAAGCGGAAGGGCCCGCGCTACACGCCCGTCTCCAAGCGCCAGGACCGTCCGAACGCCATCCTCTGGCTGGTGCGCAACCATCCTGAACTCAAGGACGCACAGATTTCGCGGCTGGTCGGCACGACGAAGACGACGATCGAGCAGATTCGCGAACGCACCCATTGGAACTCGGCCAACCTGACGCCGATGGATCCGGTGACGCTCGGCCTCTGCTCGCAGATCGACCTCGATCTGGAAGTCGAACGCGCCGCCAAGGGCCGCCCGCTGCCGACGGCAGCCGAGGCGGGTGCAACGCTGGAGGCAGCACAGGAGACCGAAAAGCTCGGTTACAACTACGACCGCGAGGAAGAGAAGGAAATCGACGCCGATGCCGTCTTCGCCAAGCTGAAGTCGTTGAAGTCGGATCGCAAGGACGACGAAGACGACGACTACTGATCGTTGTCGACCTTAAGGACGTGCGCAAAACCCGGTTCGCGAGAGCCGGGTTTTTTGTTGGCCACCGCATCGATTGCAGGTGCGGCCACAAGATTTACCCCTCATCTTAACCCGGAGAAGATCGCGGCAGCAGGATCAGGGCCGAAAAGCGCCAGCTCGGCGCTCTGGAGCAATTCCAGGAAAAGTGTGTAACGGTTTTCCGTCCGGAATTGCGTAGTTTCAGAGAGTTAGCTCGCTGTTTCAATGAAACGATGAAATGATCTAAACACCGATGCCCTTCGCGTGCAGCGCCTCGGTGATCTCGTCGAGGATCGCCGGATCATCGATCGTCGCCGGCATCTTCCAGGGCTGGCAGTCGGCGATCTTCTGGATCGTCGCCCGGAGGATCTTGCCGGAACGCGTCTTCGGTAACCGCTTGACGCAGATCGCCATCCTGAAGGCGGCAACAGGCCCGATCCGCTCGCGCACCAGCGAGACGACTTCCCTTTCGATTTCCGACGTTTCACGGGAAACATTGGAATTGATCACCAGGAAGCCGGCAGGAATCTGCCCCTTCAGCGCATCGGCGATGCCGATCACTGCGCATTCCGCCACATCCGGATGGCTAGCGCAGACCTCCTCCATCGCTCCTGTCGAAAGCCGGTGGCCGGCGACGTTGATGATATCGTCTGTGCGGGCCATGATGAAGATATAGCCGTCCTCATCGACATAGCCGGCATCCGCCGTCTTGTAGAAGCCGGGATATTCGTTGAGATAGGCCGCGTGGAAGCGGTCGTCGGCGTTCCACAGCGTCGGCAGGCAGCCGGGCGGGAGCGGCAGCTTGACCACCACATTGCCCAGCGTACCAGCCCCCACCGGGTGCCCGGCATCATCGAGGACCTGAACGTCGTAGCCGGGCAGGGGAACAGCCGGGGAGCCGTATTTCACCGGCAGCAGCCCCAGACCCATCGGATTGCCGGCGACCGGCCATCCTGTTTCCGTCTGCCACCAGTGATCGATGACCGGAACGCCGAGCGCCCGCTCGGCCCATTGGATCGTGTCCGGGTCCGCCCGCTCGCCGGCAAGGTAAAGAGCCCGAAAACGCGAGAGATCGTAGCGGGGCACATATGTCGCTTCGGGATCCTCCTTGCGGATCGCACGCAGCGCCGTCGGCGCCGTGAACATCACCGCGACGCCGTGCTCGGCGATGATGCGCCAATAGGTCCCGGGATCCGGCGTTCCGATCGGCTTGCCCTCGAAGAGGACGGAAGTGTTGCCGTTGAGAAGCGGTCCATAAACGATATAGGAGTGACCGACCACCCAACCGATATCGGAAGCGGCCCAGAAGACCTCGCCGGGGCGCGCGCCGAAGAAATGCTCCATGGACCATTTCAACGCGACCATGTGGCCGCCATTGTCGCGCACGACGCCTTTCGGCTGCCCGGTGGTCCCGGACGTATAGAGCACGTAAAGCGGGTCGGTCGATGCGACCGGAGTGCAGGGAGCCTCTTCGCCCGCCTGCTTCGCCGCTGCGAGCGCCTCGGCAAAGTCGATATCCCGGCCCGGAACCATGTTGGCGGCGAGCATCTCGCGCTGAAAAATCAGGCAATGGGCCGGCTTATTGGCGGCGATCTCGATTGCCGCATCGAGAAGCGGCTTGTAGGCAACCGAGCGCCCGGGTTCGAGACCACAGCTCGCCGAGACGACCAGCTTCGCCTGGCAATCATCGATGCGCACGGCGAGCTCGTTGGCGGCGAAACCGCCAAAGACAACGGAATGCACCGCGCCGATGCGCGCGGCGGCCAGCATTGCCACCGCCGCCTGCGGGATCATCGGCATGTAGATGATGATCCGGTCTCCCTTGCCGATCCCAAGATTGCGGTAGACCGCGGCCATCGTCTTCACGTCGGCGAGCAAATCGCCGTAGGAAATCTTTTCGATCCGGTCGGTGACGGGGCTGTCATAGATGAAGGCAGGCTGGTGAGCCCGGCCACCTTCCACGTGGCGGTCGAGACAGTTGTAGCAGGTGTTGGTCACGCCATCGGGAAACCAGTGCCCATAGGCACCGCGCTCGGGCTCGAAAATCCGCTCGGGTGGTCGGAACCAGTCGATCGATCCGGCCGCAGCGGCCCAAAATCCATGCGGATCGGCCTTCCACGCGGCATACACTTCGGAATAGCGGCTCGCCATATCCGTTCTCCTCCCACTGACTTTTCCGGACAAAGCCCGGCTCCTCGGCGAAAGAAGATAGGCCACTGGAGGCAAACGAGAACCCCGACGAAAGAGTAAGACGGCTCTTATGAACGCCGGCGTCGCCATCATTCGTTGATGAGACAATTCCGTCGAACGGTCGCGAGCTGGTCAACGCGAGCGGCGACTGCTGAAAAGTGCGCCCAGTCTGACGGCGCCGACTTGCCTGATCTTTCGTATGGCACGGCGGGGATCCGCGATTGCGTCACCAGCGATCCTCGCACGGTCGCGCCAGTCTCCGTACTTGTTGATCGGCAGCGCCAGCACTTCCGGCCAGGTCTGCTGAATGGCGCGAAAGATCATGCCGTTGTCGCGCCGAAGCGAAGGCGGAAGTGATAGCATCGCGGTATAGATCTTCCGGCATATAAGCGGATTTACCTCGACCTGCGAGGGCATCGCGTAGGACTGGGAAAAGGCCCAGCAGCTCATGCGCAGTTCCATATAGGCAAGGTCGAGCAGAAAGAGGCTGCGATAATGTTGCAAGGGTTTCAGCCACTGCCGAACCTCTTCAAGCAACCGCGCATGCTGCGGCAGCTTCAGCCGCGAAACGATGCCCGCCTCGTCGATGGCCGTGTCCTCCTGCGAATCCAGCCACAAGAACCCGCGACCGATCTCGCCCCCAAGGCCGCCGAGGAAGATTCGCCCGTTGAGGGGTTCCACGCTCGGATGCATCGTCATGTTCGAGCCGGTGACGCAGTGGCCGACGCGCATCTGCCAGGCACGCGTACCCTGCTCGTCGGCTTCCCTGTACGGCAGCAGCCGATGGCTCAACTTAAACCTTTTGGCCAACTCTGTGGCGCGCTTGACATCCAGTTTCGCACCCAGAGCATCGACAGTGACGAAGTCGATGTCCCGGTGAAATGCTCTGCAGCAGGCGAGCATCAACCGCGTTTCGTTGCCGGACGTCAAAGCCATACTTGCCCGCCCCGTCGCGTGCAGAGGCTGGATAACACTCCGCGTCTCGTCGATAATCGTGGCAATGGCAGCATCGACATCCGCGACCTCCTCAATCTCACCACGCGGCCAATGCCGTATCGGCGCCATGGTATCGAGATCAAGATAGTGATTGCACATAAGGCGGCGAACACCGCGGTGAGCGGTCATTCCCGCAGGAAACCAGCCGTGTTGATCGACGACAAGCCCGCGATAAAGATCGAAGTCAAACCGCTCGTCATATTCCGACGCCGTGAGAAGCAAAGGCGTTGTGGCACCCGCAAGTCCGAATTGCGGCTCATAGACGAGGGATTTGCTGCCATTTGCATCGAGATAGATGCGGCGAGCATCACAGGCATCCAGAACGAATATGAAGCTGCCCGCCAAACGATAGATATGATCTTCGATCAGGAGGTCGATATCACAGGCCTGATCGAGTTCGGCATCGATTTTATGTTTTCCCGTGACGATCTGTTGCGCTTCGGGATCGATTGCCATGCCGAGAAGCAAACCGACGCAGCAATCCGTCCGATCGAGGACCGCGACCACCTCCAGTTCCTCGAACACATCCACGCAGATGCTGGTCA
The DNA here is from genome assembly GCF_013488225.1 of Sinorhizobium mexicanum. NCBI lineage: Bacteria > Pseudomonadati > Pseudomonadota > Alphaproteobacteria > Hyphomicrobiales > Rhizobiaceae > Sinorhizobium > Sinorhizobium mexicanum. Next base: position 4,300,321 of record NZ_CP041238.1, read on the forward strand.
GCTGATAGCGAACAGCCATCGGCAAGGGCGGGTGATTGTCGCGCGTGACCCGGAACTGTCCCTTGAAATCTGACGGCGACCACACATCCTCCTCCTTCCGTCGTTTATTCAGCAGCATGCGTGTCAGACGTACTTGATCAAGGGAAGGGGGAGCGCAAATCGTGATCCCAGACGTTGTTGCCGAATTCATCCGGGTGATCCGGCGAGAACGCAGTCAACTCGCCATAGAGGCCGCAGTGCCCCTCCCTTCCGTAAACTAGTGACAGACGATTGTTGACAAAGCGAATGTGCCCTTCGGCGGGTGCGAACGCGCCGGTATCTCCTCCATAGAAGCAATAAGACCCGCCGGAGACCAGATTGCGCGACACCGAAACGTTTCTGGCGGACGCAAAATCGGAATAGACGACGATCGGTGCAGAGACCGCCTCCTGCGAAAGAAGTACCGTGTTCATATCGAATATCACGTTCGATGCACCGCCATGCGTAGAGAGCCCCGAGTGATGGTCGCCAGGGCGATGCCCAAGATCGTGAATGAAATTGCCCTGCACCAGTCCGTCGTTTTCGACGGTGATCCCATTCGACACGTTCCAGATGTTGTTTCCGCTAATGACGAGCCCCTTCGCGCTGCCGTAGACATCGCTGACGCCCCTGTCGGCTCGTTCTTCCGGTGAACCGCTGCATCCGAGCAGGTTGTTTTTCACGCGCGTCCTATCGGCGTTGTACCCGTCCGCAGGGCGTCCGGCCCGGATCGCGACAATTGCGTCCGCGTTGCAGGCAAGAACCTTGCTGTCGCGCAGCGTGACATCCGGGGCATCGATAACAACGGGCCCGTTGACTTCCACCGCGGCGATCATGGCGCCGGCGTCAACTGCACGCAGTCGCCCAAATTCCGGCTCCCAGACCCAGCCCGGCCCGGATTTGAGGTCCTCTGGAACACGCTTGAACACCGTCTGTGGAGAAGGGCCGGTATTCGTAACATCGGGCAAGCCGCAGACCGACGGCGCCGCTGCACAATTCGTGCGGTTGGGCGCCGGCAGCTCATCCGCCGTTCGGCTGCTGTTGGAAATGGAGCTGCCGGCGACGAGCAAAACAGCCGCCGCGACCATGGTTTTCGCGGCGCGCGCGAAGTTCGGTATCCTGCAGGAAACGCTGCCTTTCAACGATACTACTCCGCGCAGGGCGCCGCGATCGCACGCTGACTTCGGGCGGCCTTCGGTTCGCCACCAGATCATCTCGCCACAAGATAGTCGCAGGCCTCGCGGGAAGCGCAAGTATGCCGATTGGATGAAGGGCCTACCTTCGGAGAGGGTGTTCCAGGCGAATGGGAGGAGGTGCCAGCGAGCGTTCGTGCTGCACGCCAGGCCCCAGGCAGTCAGTTGCAAAGCCTCAGCGCGCCCCGAAGATCGCCGAGCCAACCCGCACGCTGGTGGCGCCAAAGGCGATCGCCGTCTCGAAATCACCGGACATGCCCATCGAGAGCTTGTCGAGACCGCATTCGGCGGCAAGCTTTGCAAGCAGCGCGAAATGCGGGCCGGGGTTCTCGTCGACCGGGGGTATGCACATCAGGCCCTCGATCTCCATGGCCAATTCGCCGCGGCAGAGTTCGACGAAGGCGGCGGTGTCTTCCGGCGCGACGCCGGCCTTCTGCGGTTCAAGACCGGTGTTGACCTGGACATAGAGGCGAAGACTGCGGCCCTGCCGCTTCATCTCGGCGGAGACGGCCCGGGCAATCTTCTCGCGATCGATGGTTTCGATGACATCGAAGAGCGCGACAGCGTCGGCGGCCTTGTTCGACTGCAACGGGCCGATCAGATGCAGTTCGACATCAGGCGTCTCCAGCCGGAGCGCTGGCCATTTGCGCTCGGCCTCCTGGACGCGATTTTCACCGAACACGCGCTGGCCAGCGGCAATGGCCGGACGTATCGCGTCGGCATCGAAGGTTTTCGACACGGCAACCAGAGTGACGGCATGTCCGGGCCGTTTTGCCGCTTTTTCGCTGGTGCGAATCCGGCTCAGGACATCGTTCAACCGCTCCTGCACTTCCATCCTTCCGCTCCCCACGTCCGAAGACCACGACAAACCTTCCCTGCGGCTTATTGAAACTTGCGATGCTTGCCAAGACCTGCTGCATGTTTCCTTGAATCCTACCCGATTTAGGGACGAAAACATGCAGCGACTCAAAGTGCTACAACGCCCTTTGCGCGCCTGTTGAGACGCGCGGCGCTTTAGCGGCCGGATCGCTGGCTCAAATATGCCAAAGTGCGCTGGCAACCCCTTCAAAACTTGACGCTCAGGCGGTTTCATGATGAAGGTCACCCCAGCTATCATGAGGGTGCCTGAGCGCCCCACAGAATTTCCGGAACATCGAAAAGACATGGCGACCGAACGATATAATCCGCGTGATGCCGAACCGCGCTGGCAGCAGGAATGGGAAGCAGGCAAGGTCTTCGAGACCAGCAACGACGATCCGCGCGAGAAATACTACGTGCTCGAGATGTTCCCCTATCCTTCGGGTCGCATCCACATGGGGCACGTGCGCAACTACACCATGGGTGACGTCGTTGCCCGCTACAAGCGCGCCCGCGGCTTCAACGTCCTGCATCCGATGGGATGGGATGCCTTTGGCATGCCGGCAGAAAACGCCGCCATGGAACGCGGTGTGCATCCGGCGAGCTGGACCTACCAGAACATCGCCTCGATGAAGGCGCAGTTGAAGGTGATGGGCCTGTCGCTCGACTGGAACCGGGAATTTGCCACCTGCGACCCGGCCTATTACCAGCGCCAGCAGCACCTGTTCCTCGATTTCCTCGAGAAAGGGCTCGTCTACCGCAAGCAGTCGAAGGTCAACTGGGACCCGGTCGACAACACCGTGCTCGCCAACGAGCAGGTGATCGACGGCCGCGGCTGGCGTTCCGGCGCCCTGGTGGAGCAGCGCGAGCTGACGCAATGGTTCTTCCGCATCACCGACTTCAGCCAAGAGCTGCTCGACGCGCTCGACAGGCTCGACCAGTGGCCCGAAAAGGTCCGGCTGATGCAGAAGAACTGGATCGGTCGCTCCGAGGGCCTGCTGGTGCGATGGGAGCTCGATGCTGCGACCGTTCCGGACGGCACGACGGAACTGACCGTCTATACGACGCGCCCTGATACGCTGTTCGGCGCCTCGTTCCTGGCGATCTCCGCCGACCATCCGCTCGCCCGGGAAGCCGCCGCCAAGAATGCCGAGATCGAGGCCTTCTGCGAGGAATGCCGGCGTGCCGGCACCTCGCTCGCTGCACTCGAAACGGCCGAAAAGAAGGGCATTGACACCGGCATTCGCGCCAGGCACCCGCTCGATCCGAGCTGGGAACTGCCGGTTTACGTCGCCAATTTCGTGCTGATGGACTACGGCACCGGCGCCATCTTCGGCTGCCCCTCCGGTGACCAGCGCGACCTGGACTTCGCCCGCAAATACGGCCTGCCGGTCGTCCCCGTCGTGATGCCGAGGGAAGCCGACGCGGCGAGCTTCACGATCGAGAACGAAGCCTATGTCGGCGACGGGGTGATGATCAATTCGCGCTTCCTCGACGGCCTTTCGACGGAAGACGCTTTCGAAACGGTCGCCTCGCGGCTCGAGAAGGAAATGCTTGGCGGCGCTCCGCGCGCGGAACGCAAAGTCAATTTCCGCCTGCGCGACTGGGGCATCTCGCGGCAACGCTATTGGGGCTGCCCGATTCCAGTGATCCATTGCGATGACTGCGGCGTGCTGCCGGTGCCGAAGGCGGATCTGCCGGTGACGCTGCCCTCGGATGTGACCTTCGACAAGCCCGGCAATCCGCTCGACCGCCATCCGACCTGGCGGCATGTCGCGTGCCCGCAGTGCGGCAAGGACGCTCGGCGCGAAACCGACACCATGGACACTTTTGTCGATTCCTCCTGGTACTTCGCGCGCTTTACGGCGCCCTGGGAAGACAATCCGACCGACCCGAAAGTCGCCAACCACTGGCTTCCGGTCGACCAGTACATCGGCGGGATCGAGCACGCGATCCTGCACCTGCTCTATTCGCGCTTCTTCACCCGCGCGATGAAGGCGACGGGTCACGTGGCGCTGGACGAACCATTCAAGGGGCTGTTCACCCAGGGCATGGTGGTCCACGAGACCTACAGCCGCGGCGAGGGCGCGCAGCGCGAATGGATCACGCCGGCCGAGGTCCGCGTCGAGGAGATCGACGGTGAGCGGCGCGCGCTTCTGGTCGAGACCGGCGAGGAAATCGCCATCGGCTCGATCGAGAAGATGTCGAAGTCGAAGAAGAACGTCGTCGATCCGGACGACATCATCGGCTCCTACGGCGCAGACACGGCCCGCTTCTTCGTGCTCTCCGATTCGCCGCCGGACCGCGACGTGATCTGGTCCGAATCGGGCGTCGAAGGTGCTCATCGTTTCGTTCAGCGCGTCTGGAGGCTCATTGCCGAGGCAGCGGAAAACCTGCGCACAAGCGACGCTTCGCCGGCGAAGGAAGGCGATGGCCTCGCCATCTCTCAGGCAGCACACAGGACGCTGCGCGCGGTCGAAGCCGACTATGACAAGCTTGCCTTCAACAAGGCGGTTGCGCGGATCTATGAACTCGTCAACGTTCTGGCCGCTCCGCTGACCCACGTGGCCAGCGGCAACGCCGATCAGGCCGTCACCGCGGCGGTCAAGGACGCCGTTGCGATTCTGATCAACCTGATCGCGCCGATGATGCCGCACCTGGCGGAAGAATGCTGGCGGGAAATCGGCGGCGGCGGCTTGATTGCCGAGCGAGCTTGGCCGACTTTCGATCCGGGCCTGGTCGTCGAGAACGAAATCACCTTGCCGGTCCAGATCAACGGCAAGAAGCGCGCCGATTTGACAATCGCGCGCGACGCTGATCAGAGTGCGATCGAAAGCGCCGTGCTTGCTCTCGACGCCGTCAAGACGGCGCTCGCAGGCAGCAACCCGAAAAAGATCATCGTCGTGCCGCAGAGGATCGTCAATGTCGTTGTCTGATAGAGCTGCCTTTCGCCTCCGGTCGTTTTCGATTCTGGCGGGCGGCCTGTTGCTGACCGCGTTGGCGGGTTGCCAGGTGAGGCCGCTTTACTCCGACGGCCCCACGGGCTCGACATCGGTGGCACTGGCCTCGATCGAGATTTCGGATGCCGACGACCGCGTCGAGCAGGAGGTGCGCAACGCACTCGTCTTTCTCACCTCGCGCGGCGCTGGCGAGCCGGTCAACCCGCAGTACCATCTCGCGCTCAACGTCTCGCACCGGACCATAGGTGTGTTGTTCGACACGACGGACAATGACGATGATGATGACGATGCCGGGGCCGGCCGCATTGTCGTGAAAGCGGACTACAACCTGACGAGAACCGCCACCGGCGAGACCGTGAGGGCCGGCAACCGAACGGCCGTCGCGCTGGTCGATTTCCCCCAACAGGAATTCGCCAAGGTTCGCGCTGTTCGCGACGGCGAGAACCGCGCGGCGAAGGAACTGGCAGAAATCATCGGCGCCGACATCGCATCGGCTCTTGGCCGCTGATCCGGTGTTCGGATGAGCGAGATCAAGTCGCACGAGTTCGACGGCTTCCTGCAGAAGGCAGCTGGAAGCTACCGGCTTTTCTTGCTCTACGGTCCTGATCGCGGACTCGTTTCCGAACGCGCAGCACTGCTTGCCTCAAAATTCGGCATCCCGCTCGATGACCCGTTTGCGGTCGTCAAGCTCGACGCCAGCGACGTGCAGCAGGATCCCGGGCGATTGCTGGACGAGGTCAACGCCATTGGCCTTTTCGGCGGCGAGAAACTCGTCTGGATCCGCGGCGCCTCTGCCGAGAAGGCGCTTTCCGAAGCGCTGCAGATCCTTGCCGCTGAACCGCCGACCGGCAGCTATCTCATCATAGAGGCTGGCGACCTCAAAAAGGGGGCAGCCCTTCGGAAGGCCGGCGAATCGGCCCGTTCCATCGCGTCGATCGCCTGCTACAGCGACGATGCGCGCAGCCTGCATGCGCTTATCGATCAGGAACTCGCCGAAGCGGGGCTTCGACTGAGCCCCGCCGCGCGCGAGCGCCTGCTCGAAGCTCTTGGCGGCGATCGTCTTGCTTCGCGCAATGAAGTTCGAAAACTTGCACTCTACTGCCGCGGCAAGGAGATGATCGATGAGGGCGACGTGCTCGACATCGTCGGCGATGCCAGTGCGATTTCTGTCGACGATGCTGTGGACGCCGTGCTGAAGAGCGACGTGGACGCGCTGCTCCATGCCATCAGGAAGATTACAACGTCGAAGACTCCCCCGTTTCTCGTGCTCCAGGCCTGCTTGCGGCAGTTCCAGCAGTTGGACGCCATGCGCGCAGAGATGGATGCCAGCCGGCAATCTTCGAGCCAGGTGATCGCCAGCCTCGGAAGGGGCCTGCATTTCCGGCGCAAACCGATCGTCGAAGCAGCCCTTCGGCACTGGACCGGCCCGGCAATACGGCGCGAAATGAGCCGGCTACAGGCCACGATCTATCAAAGCCGCACACGGCCAAGCCTGGAAGACAGTCTCGTCCTGCAGAATCTCTTGGCGATAACCGTGCAGTCGGCGCGCCGCTGACGAACCTCCACCGGCTCTTGCGTCCTTGCTGTCAAGCGGAACCGCCATAGTGCTGGCGTGAGCGTCCGCTCCAGCGTCGTTGACGCGCGAAGAACACGACGCATTGCCAGTCCGGCCGACCGCTGCATTCTCCTCCCGTCAGATCGGCAGGCAGGATGTTGCGCGATGCCACCGCCGCGGCGCATTTTCACGAATGCACGGAATCATCTAACAAATCAATACGTTATGCCATTCCCGCGTTACCGGCGCTCCAGCAGTCGGCAAATCTCTTCGAGTTGGTCAAGCGTCTTGTAGGCGATGCGCAGGTGGCCGCCGGAAGCCTTGTGGCTGACGGTGACTTCGAGCCCGAGGCTGTCCGACAGCGTGCGCTCGAGAGCCAGCGTATCGGCGTCCTTTTCCTCCCGACGTGGCGCTTTGGCGAAATTGGGGTCGTTCTGCGCGCGGATGTCGTTCTGCGCCAAGCGTTCCGTCTCGCGCACTGAAAGGCCCTTCGCAACGATGTTACGCGCCAGGGCCACCGGATCGGAGGTCGGGATCAGCGCCCGCGCATGGCCGGCCGACAGGCTGCCGTCCGACAGCATGTCGCGCACCGGCTCCGGCAACTTGAGCAGCCGCAGGCTGTTGGCCACATGGCTGCGGCTCTTGCCGATGATGTCGCCGAGATCGTTTTGCGTATAGCCGTGTTCGGCGATCAGCTGTTCGTAGCCCAGCGCCTCTTCGAGCGGGTTAAGATCGGATCGCTGGACGTTTTCGACGATCGCGATCTCGAGCGCGGTGCGATCGTCTACGTCTCGCACGATCACCGGGATTTCGGCGAAACCCGCAAGTTGGGCCGCCCGCCAGCGGCGCTCGCCGGCGATGATCTCGTAGCGGTCACTCCCAACAGTACGCACGACGACGGGTTGCACAATGCCGTGCTGGCGGATCGAGCTCGCAAGATCCTGCAGTTCCGCTTCGTCAAACTGGCGGCGCGGGTTACGGGGATTGCGCGACACAAACTCGATCGGCACGCGGCGATCGGGATTGAATGGTGTCTGCGGCGTGGCGCCGCCTTGCAACGGCTGATCCATTTCGCCGATCAATGCCGCCAAACCACGGCCCAGACGCCTCTTGGAGCTGTCGTCGTTCATCTGTCATCCAATCTTATTACGAGACCGAAACGATTACGCAGCCTTGCGTTGCCGCTCGCGCTGGATCACTTCGGACGCCAATTGTAGATATGCCTGGCTGCCGGCGCACTTTAGATCGTAGAGAATGGCCGGCTTTCCATAAGAGGGCGCCTCCGAAACCCGAACATTCCGCGGGATTAGGGTGTGATAGACCTTATCACCCAGATGAGTGCGGACGTCACTCACGACCTGCTGAGCGAGATTGTTACGGGAATCGAACATAGTCAGGACGATTCCTTGAATGTCCAGGCTTGGATTGACCGTTCGGCGCACCTGATCGACGGTTTCCAGCAGCTGGCTCAAGCCCTCCAGCGCGAAGAATTCGCATTGCAACGGCACAAGCACGGAATGCGCCGCGGCCATCGCATTCATCGTCAAAAGATTGAAAGACGGCGGGCAATCGACCAGGACATAGGAATAGGCAAGAGCCTCGCTGGCGGCCAATGCCTTGCGGAGGCGAAAGACCCGGTCCGATTCGCGGGCGATCTCCATCTCGATGCCAAGCAGGTCCATTGTCGAAGGTACGATCGAAAGATTCGGTACTGCGGTACTTTGGGCGATCTCGCCGATCGAATGGCTACCCATCATCAATTCATAGGAGGAAAGATGCCGGTCGCGGCGCTGGATCCCGAGGCCCGTGCTCGCATTTCCCTGCGGGTCGAGATCGACAATCAGAACTTTCTCGCCAATTGCGGCCAGCGCGGTCGCAAGATTGATTGCGGTGGTCGTCTTTCCGACCCCGCCTTTCTGGTTCGCAATCGTGATAATCCGATTTCTGAGGCCAAACATGTTTTCCGCTCGCCTATCACTTCGTCCGACGTGAAAGATTTGCAATCTCAAGCACGACCGAATCTGGCTCGACAACACTTGCATGTTTTACCAGATCGAATTGAAAGCGGCTAACGGCTTTGTCGATTTCCTGCTGGTAATCCCGCCCTTTGTGAAAGTAAGCGACGGCATCGGCGCCTTCTCCGAGCATCCAAGGCGCGCAATAATCCAACAATTGGTTCAGATCAGCGAGCGCACGCGCCGAAATCGCGTCGCAACGGGGGATGATTGCACTCGCATTTTCGATTCGAATCGGGTGCACGGAACCTCTGGCAGCGGTTTCATTCAAGGCGGCGCGCAAGAAGGCGCATTTTTTATTGTTGCTTTCAACCAGATGAACCCAGCCGCCCTCGAGCTCCGATAGGCAGATCGCAGTTATCACACCGGGGAACCCACCACCGCTGCCGAGGTCAACCCAGACCTTTGGCGTCGGTGCCAGCTGGAAGATCTGCAGGCTGTCGACGATATGGCGCTGCCATAAATGCTCAAGTGTCGACGGTGCGACGAGGTTGATCGACGTCGCCCATTTCTGGAACAAGGCACCAAAATGCTCGAGCTTCTCGATCGTTTCACGTGAAACACGCAATCCGTTCAGGCTTCCGGCGAGACTCGTTTTCATTGTACTGCTTGCCTCACCACACGCAGTTCCTCGCGATTCTGGCGCTTCAGCCCCGTGAGGATCAGCGACACGGCTGCCGGCGTCATCCCGTCGACCTTTGTTGCCTGAGCCAGATTGCGTGGTCTCTGCTGCGTCAGCTTCTGCTTCAGCTCGTTCGATAATCCCGGCAACAGGCTATAGTCGAAGTCTTCGGGAATGCTGGTGCTCTCTTCGCGGCGAATACCGGCAATGTCTGCCGTCTGCCTTTCCATATAGACCGCGTAGGCCGCGTCGATCTCCAGCGCCTCGGCCACACGCCCGTCGATCCCTTCGAGTTCCGGCCACAGCGGTTTCAACCCGGCTATTGATTGCTCGGGGTAGGACAGGATCTCAAAAGCTGATCGGCGCTGGCCGTCCTGATTGAGCTTCAGGCCAAACCGCTTGCCCTCTGTCGGCGTCACCGAGAGAGACTGCAACAGCGCGCGCCCGCGCTCATAGTTGCCCTTCCAATCTTCAAAGCGTTCCTGTCGCGCCGCGCCCACCAGGCCGAGATCGATGCCGATCGGCGTCAGCCGCATGTCGGCATTGTCGGCGCGAAGCGAGAGCCGATACTCGGCGCGCGATGTGAACATGCGATAGGGCTCAGTGATGCCGCGCGACGTCAGATCATCGATCATCACACCGATATAGGAATCGGTGCGGCTAAAATGAAATGGTGTGCGGCCCAAAGCGGAGAGGGCGGCATTCAGTCCCGCGACCAGGCCCTGGGCGCCGGCCTCTTCATAGCCCGTCGTGCCATTGATCTGGCCGGCGAGAAACAGGCCGGGCGCCTTCCGCACCGCAAGAGATAGTTGCAGCTCCCGCGGATCGACATGGTCGTATTCGATCGCGTAACCGGGCTGCAGAATCGTTACTTCCTCCAGCCCCGGAATGGTTCGAATAAATGCATCCTGGACCTCTTCGGGCAGCGACGTCGAAATGCCGTTGGGATAGACGGTATTGTCATCCAACCCCTCCGGCTCCAGGAAAATCTGGTGGCCATCCCGCTCGCCAAAGCGCACGATCTTGTCCTCGATCGACGGGCAATAGCGAGGCCCGACGCCTTCGATCTGGCCGGAATACATGGCGGAGCGATGGATGTTCTCGGCGATGAGCTTGTGCGTGGCTTCCGTCGTCCGCGTGACGCCACAGTCGATCTGGCGATTGACGATCTTGTCGGTCAAGAACGAGAAGGGTACCGGATCCTCATCCGGTCCCTGGCGACCGACGCGGTCCCAATCGATCGTCCGGCCATCAAGCCGCGCCGGCGTACCGGTCTTTAGTCTTCCGAGATTGAGCCCAAAGCGTGCCAATGTCTCCGAAAGACCGATCGACGGTTCCTCGCCCACGCGCCCGGCCGGAATCTTGCGTTGGCCTATATGGATCAGACCCTTCAGGAACGTGCCGGTCGTAAGCACGACCGCTGACGCCCGGAAGGTCCGGCCATCCTTCATGACAACGCCGCAGACCGCGCCATCTTCGGTCAGCAAGTCAAAAGCATCGCCCTCAATGACCGACAGATTGTCCACCGCGCCAATCGCCTGTTGCATCGCCTCGCGATAGAGCTTGCGGTCTGCCTGCGTCCGGGGACCGCGCACCGCGGGTCCCTTGCGACGATTAAGCAGGCGAAACTGTATGCCGGCGGCATCGGCGACGCGACCCATCAGGCCGTCCAGAGCGTCGATCTCGCGCACGAGATGACCCTTGCCCAAGCCACCAATCGCCGGATTGCAAGACATCACTCCGATTGTGTCACCCCTATGCGTGATGAGAGCGGTGCTTGCACCAAGCCGCGCCGAAGCCGAAGCTGCCTCGCAGCCAGCATGTCCGCCGCCAATCACGATGACATCATAACTCGACATTCCAACGCTCCAGCTGATCCCAGCCCTGATTCTGAATTTCATTCGGGCGAGTCAAGTGGTTTCACGTGAAACGCTTCGAATGACTCGCTATCGTTGTGTCTGCGCGGCCGCTTACTTGCCGATGCAGAACTCCGAAAATATCACATCGAGCAGGTTCTCGACATCAACGCGTCCTGTGATTCGGCCTAGCGCATCGCCTGCGACGCGCAATTGCTCCGCCTGAATATCCAGGCCCACCGCCTCCGACGACAGGCTCCGCACCAGCGCAGCACTCGCCTGCCGCAGGCAGTCGACGTGGCGCTTTCGAGACGGCATCGACAGCGCCGTCTTGCCTGCCAAGTCCGGAAGATGAGCTCCCAGCGCTTCCAATAGATCCGCGATGCCGGCGCCGGTCCTCGTCGATAGGAATATATCCGCATCGCTCGGTAGCCACGAGACATCGTCGCGGTCAATCTTCGTTGCGACTCTTATAATCGGAATGTTTCCGGGAACGATTTCACTTAAGGAAAAATGTGCCGGATTATCCGATAGCAACAGCACGAGATCGGCTCGTCCGATAGTTTCGTGCGCTCGCCGAATTCCCTCGCGTTCGACCAATTCGTCGGTTTCCCGCAATCCCGCCGTGTCATACAGTTTCACGGAGAATCCGGCTAATGAAAGATCAACCGAGATGATGTCACGAGTGGTGCCGGCGATCTCCGTGACAATCGCAACGTCACGCTTTGCCAGCGCATTCAACAGGCTCGACTTGCCAGCATTCGGCTCGCCGGCAATGACGATTCGAAGGCCATCGCGAATGATCTCCGCCAGGCCCGCCTGACCGATATGCTCTTCGATTTCACCGCGGAGCTTCGCCATGTCCTCCCAGATCGAAGCGCTGACCGACCCCGGCACATCGTCCTCATCGGCAAAATCGAGCTCGGCTTCAATCATTGCGCGCGCATGCGTCAGGCGCCGCGCCCACCCTTGGTAAAGCGCCGACTGCCCACCACCGGAATGCTCGAGCGCCAGGCGACGCTGCATCTCGGTTTCGGCCGCGATCAGATCCGCCAAGCCCTCGACCTCGACTAGGTCCATCTTGCCGTTTTGAAACGCCCGCCTTGAAAACTCGCCAGCGTCGGCGTGGCGCAGGCCATCGATTGCGGCAAGCTCATCCAATATCGCCTGAACGACCGCACGCCCGCCATGCACCTGCATTTCGCAGCAATCCTCGCCGGTGAAGGATGCCGGCCCCGGAAAGTAGACGACCAGCCCGCTATCCAGCGGCTCACCGTTTCGAGCCCGAATCGTTCTCAAGGTTGCGGCGCGGGCTTGGGGCAGAGGCCCGCAAAGACGCGCAATTGCCTGCGCCGTGGCCGGCCCACTGATGCGGATGACGGCAACGCCGGCGGGCAGAGCGCCGCTCGAAAGTGCGTATATCGTATCCGTAGAATGCATCGGGCCACCGAGCGTCCCCGAGCATAACGCGCTGACCGCTAACTCGGTTTCGTTTCTGTCGTTGAGGGCTACCGCATGTTTCCCCCAAACCGGTTCCGATTTAAGGGTGAAACATTCAGCAATTAAAAGTGCGGCAGCAACCTTTGCATCGCTGATAAGACGCGCAGTGCTGCAGGGCTGGTTGCATCCTCGAACGGCTGTCATCCACCGAGCAACTCTCGCCACTTCTGCATGGGCTGCAGAGCGCCGCGACTTATGCACCTCTCGCCGTCGGAAATCAAGCGTCTCTACTGGCGCTGCTGCTCACCGCTGGGATGGCTGGTGTTTCACGTGAATCATCGTAAGACCGATCAGAGATAATTCGGGCTGCCGTGATTTGGGAGAATCCGGCTAAAGAAAATTGCGCCTGCCGAAACAAAATGGCCGGGACGCAACGCGCCCCGGCCATTTTGTAGGAAACGTGAAGCATTCTCACGTGTTCATCGATTCGAAGAAGTCGCCGTTGGTCTTCGTTTGCTTCAGCTTGTCGATCAGGAACTCGATCGCATCGGTGGTTCCCATCGGAGCGAGAATGCGTCGCAGAACGAAAATCTTCTGCAGATCCTGCCGCGGCACCAGCAGATCCTCCTTACGGGTGCCGGACTTCAGAATGTCCATCGCCGGGAAGATGCGCTTGTCGGCGACCTTGCGGTCGAGCACGATTTCCGAGTTGCCGGTGCCCTTGAACTCTTCAAAGATCACCTCGTCCATGCGGCTGCCGGTATCGATCAGCGCCGTCGCGATGATGGTCAGCGAGCCGCCTTCCTCGATATTGCGCGCCGCGCCGAAGAAACGCTTCGGACGCTGCAGCGCGTTGGCGTCGACACCGCCCGTCAGCACCTTGCCGGATGACGGCACGACGGTGTTATAGGCGCGGCCGAGGCGGGTGATCGAATCGAGCAGAATGACAACGTCCCTGCCATGCTCGACAAGGCGCTTGGCCTTTTCGATGACCATTTCTGCAACCTGGACGTGGCGCGTCGCCGGCTCGTCGAAGGTCGAGGAGACGACCTCGCCCTTCACCGAGCGCTGCATGTCGGTCACTTCTTCCGGACGTTCATCGATCAAGAGAACGATCAGATAGCATTCCGGATGGTTCGCGGTGATCGAATGGGCGATGTTCTGCAGGAGTACCGTCTTACCGGTGCGCGGCGGCGCCACGATCAGCCCGCGCTGGCCCTTGCCGAGCGGCGCCACCAGATCGATGACACGAGCGGAAAGGTCCTTCGACGTCGGAACCTCGAGCTCCATCTTGAAGCGCTCGTTCGGATAGAGCGGCGTCAGGTTGTCGAAATGAACCTTGTGCCGGATCTTCTCCGGATCGTCGAAGTTGATCGTATTGACCTTCAGCAGCGCAAAGTAGCGCTCGCCTTCTTTCGGACCGCGAATCGGTCCTTCGACCGTATCGCCGGTCTTCAAGGAGAAGCGCCGGATCTGCGAGGGCGAAATATAGATATCGTCCGGGCCGGGAAGGTAGTTGGCGTTGGCGGAGCGCAGGAAGCCGAACCCGTCCTGCAGCACCTCGACGACGCCTTCACCGATGATCTCGATGTCCTGCGCCGCGAGCATCTTGAGGATTGCGAACATCAGCTCCTGCTTGCGCATCGTGCTGGCGTTCTCGACCTCGAGCTCTTCGGCAAATGCCAGGAGATCGGTCGGCGTCTTGTTCTTAAGTTCTTGAAGCTTCATTTCAGCCATGAAGAGTCCATGTGTGGTATGGGAATGGAAGTTGGCGTGATTTTTGTAAGGGAGCTGCGAGGGGAAAAGAGGCAGGCTCTAAACTTGGTCAGGCCACAGGAAGAAGGAGATGGGTGAAAATAGCGATTCACGTGAAACGCCGCAAGGGGCTGCAACAAATTAGCGACAACTATTGCAGCTAAAAATCGATTGAATTCAAAATGGTTTCACCACGACCATGATGACGATGAGGATCATCAGCAGCGTCGGCGCCTCGTTCATCAGCCGCCAGTAGCGTGCGTCACGGCGATTTTCGTCGCGCTGGAAGGCCTTTACCGCACGGCTGAAATGCACATGCACGATGGTCAAGAGCACGACGAAAAAGAGTTTGGCGTGCAGCCAGCCGCCCTGAAAGCCGTAGACGCTCCATGCAAGATAGAGCCCGAGCGCCCACGAAATCATCATCGCCGGGTTCATGATGACCTTCAGCAGGCGCTGCTCCATCATCTTGAACGTTTCCGACTGCGCCGATCCCGGCGCCGCATCGGTGTGATAAATGAAGAGACGCGGCATGTAGAGAAGCGCGGCCATCCAGGATATCACGGCAATGACGTGCAACGCCTTGATCCACAGATAGAGGTCGTCCGGCTGCCAGACGAAGAGGCCGACCAGCAGCAGGAAAAACGCCGAAAGGGCGACCCAGGCGCGCAGGCGCGCCCTGTTTCCCGGCGCGCTGTCAGTCTGGCGCTCCGCCATCATCGCCTCCCGCGGACCCGCGACACCAATGCCGTCACGTTCTCCGGGCCTGCCTGCGGTGTAATCCCATGTCCTAGATTGAAGATCAGCGGTCCATTGCCAAGGACATCGAGAATCCGGTCGATTCCGCTTTCCAGCGCCGCGCCGCCAGCCACAACGCGCATCGGATCCAGATTGCCCTGTACCGGGCCATCCTTCTGCAGCTCGGCCGCGAACGACAACGGCACCGACCAATCAAGACCGATCGCATCCGCCCCCGTGGCCTGCCGGTAATCCTTGAGCAAAAGCCCCGCGCCTTTCGCGAAGGCAATGACCTTCGCCGATGGCCGCCGTGCGCGAACGGATGCGATCATCCGGCGCACGGGTTCGGCAGCGAAGCGGGCAAATTCCTCCTCGCCGAGCACACCCGCCCAGGAGTCGAAGATCTGCACCGCATCTGCACCGGCGTCGATCTGCTCCACCAGATAGTCGGCGGAAATGTCAGCGAGGAACGCCAGCAGATCTTCAAATTCCTTTGGATGGCGATAGGCAAAGAGGCGGGCAGGGGCCTGATCCGGCGTTCCATGACCGGCAATCATGTAAGTTGCGACGGTCCATGGCGCGCCACAGAAGCCAAGCAGCGTCGTTTCCGCCGGCAATTCCCGCCGCAGTCGCGAAACTGTCTCGATGACGGGCCGCAGGTGATTGGAGACGCCTGCAGCGCCGAGCCGTGCGATGCCGTCCGCATCGATCGGATCCATCTTCGGCCCATGACCCTCCTCGAAGCGAACATTTCGATGAAGCGCGTCCGGGATGACCAGGATATCGGAAAAGAGGATCGCCGCATCGAAGGCATACCGCCTTATCGGCTGCAGCGTGACCTCGACAGCCAGATCGGGCGTGTAACAGAGGTCGAGAAAGCTTCCCGCCTTGGCCCGCGTTTCACGATATTCCGGGAGGTAACGCCCCGCCTGGCGCATGAGCCAGATCGGTGGAGGGGTCAGGCATTTCCCATCCAGCACCTCGAGGACCTTGCGACGTATCTCGCTCAC